>JBARZM010000213.1:0-6346 GCA_049650095.1 Rubrobacteraceae bacterium
TCGGGCACCGGGTCTACAAAAACTACGACCCGCGGGCCCGGATCATCCGCGGCCACGTCGATGAAGTCCTCGCCGCCACCAACAAAGAGAGCCCCTGGCTCGACATAGCCATCGAGCTGGAAAAGCGGGCGCTGGACGACGAATACTTCACCGACCGCAAGCTGTACCCGAACGTGGACTTCTACTCCGGCCTCATCTACGAAGCCCTCGACATCCCGACCGAAGCCTTCACCGTGATGTTCGCCATACCACGGACCTCGGGCTGGATCGCCCAGTGGCTCGAAATGCATAACGACGAAGAGCTACGCATCGCCCGGCCGCGCCAGATCTACACCGGCGCCCGCGATACGGACTACACCCCGATGGACGAACGCTAAAACGAACTGTCCGCCAAACTCTTCCCTCGTGGAAGAGCCTAGGAAGGCCAGCTCCCGCCGGGCAGGTGTGTCCCCGTCGGCTTCTCGACGGCGTAGGCCCAGGCCAGGATGCTGCCCGTCGAAGTCTCTACCGGCAAGAGCACGCGCCGGTAGAGGCTGCGGCCCCCGGGGGTGTAGCCTTCGAGGTGGTCCAACCCCGGCAGCCGGTATTCGGGGTCTTCGAACGTAAATACCTCCCCGTACGCCCGGGCCTCATCCGAATCCGGCAACCGCCCGGGGGCGTCTAGCCTTCGTTGTTCGGCGGCGTCGAGCGTGTAGTCGGTGGTCCCCAATGCCCGGACGCTCTCCGGGGGAACGACCAGGGCCGGAAAGCCGAACGGCAGGTCATAGACATTGCCGCGGGTTGACGCCTCCTCTACGTCCAACGCGCCCGCGCAGAACCGGTCGTGGTTTGCGAAGCCGCGCTTGAGCGTCCCGTAGACGAAGAGTTTGAGCAAATGATCCATCCTTGGAAGTCGTTCTTTCAAATTACACTTTCCGCCGGTAATTTACGCCGCCGGTTACAGTGTACCTTCAGGCCGCGATAGCCCGGGCAAAGGTCCGCGCGTGACGTAGAATCTCGGGGGCCGGTATAGCCGGTTTGTTGGCAAGGGCGGATAGCGCGGGTGATGAATGAGACCACCAGAGACAATGGAAGAGCATAGTGCGGTCGTTATCGTGAGCGGCGGGATGGATTCCGTGACGCTCGCCTACCGGCTCGACTCGGAAGGCTACGAGCTTCATATGCTCGCCGTGGATTACGGGCAACGGCACGTCAAAGAGATCGACTACGCCAGGCGTTGCGCTGATCGGCTCGGCGCGAGATTGGACGTGGTGGATATTTCCGGGGTCGGGCGTTTGCTCGGTGGCTCCGCGCTGACGGACGACGTGGAAGTGCCCCACGGCCACTACGCCGCCGAGAACATGGCCGTGACCGTGGTGCCGAACCGAAACGCCATCCTGCTCTCGATAGCCTACGGCGTCGCCGTATCCCGGGGGGCTCAACTCGTGGCAACCGCCGTACACGCCGGCGATCATTACGTTTATCCGGATTGCCGACCTGGTTTCATAAAGGCTTTCGACGAGATGCAGCGCCGGGCCGTCGAGGGATTCGGTAACGAAACTCTCCGCCTTCACGCCCCGTTTGTCGGCATGACGAAGGCCGAAATAGTCGAGGTTGGCACGAAACTGGGGGTACCTTACGAGGACACCTGGAGTTGCTACGAGGGTGGAGATCTCCACTGCGGGCTATGTGGCACCTGCACCGAGCGGAAGGAAGCCTTCCAACTAGCCGGCCTCCCGGACCCTACGGAGTATGCGGCCTAGAGTTCTGCCGGGTGCAGATGCCGGAATTTTCGTAGTGGCGCACGAGGCTGCGGTTTATCCGTTTATAGGTATGCTTGACCCCGGCCGATTAGAGAAGCGTAGTCCACTTTGATGCAGCGGTCCATCACGACGGCAAGGCCGTGGCCGGCGGCGTAGTCGTGGGCTTCATCGTTTATGACGCCCAGTTGCATCCAGAGCGTGGATGCGCCGGCGTCCACGGCGTCTCGGGCCGCGGGCATTACGGCTTCACTGCGACGAAAGACGTTGACGAGGTCTATCTGCTCCTCTATCTCTGATACCGAGGAGTAGGGTTGCTCGCCGAGAACCGGACCCTCCAGTTTCGGGTTTACCGGGAAGATCCTGTATCCAAACCCTTGGAGGGCCCGCGCTATCGCGTGGCTGGTACGGTATGGCCTGTCCGAAAGCCCAACAACCGCGATGTTGCGGGCTTCTTCGAGTAACCCTCGAATTTCCTGTTCGCCGGGGTTGGCTCGCATTTTATCCTCCCGATGTAAGTCGGTGAAACCTGTGTTCGGATGAGTATAACCCCGCACGCCTCAAGCGACCCTGACGCCCATCGGCACGAGGGCGTGTTCCTTGCCCTTCGCTTCGACCATAACGTCGGTCTCCCGGCCGGCCAGGGCTTCCAGCAACGAGTTCCAGTCGGTAAGGTCTATGGAGTAAGCATGGGCGCCGGCCTGTTTCTCGGGGTTCTGGCTCGAGACGTGGACTTTCGGTCTCACGCCCCGTTCCTCCCAGGTCGGTAGCGAGAGTGTCAGGGCTTCTTCGAGCGTTAGGACGCCCGGGTTGAGGTCGTGGTGAAGCGTGTCGGTTATGGCCGGCACGCCGAGGTTCGTCGCGGTCTCGACGACCTCCCGTACCGTCCAGGTCCGCTCGTCATTCTCTATCGCCAGGTAGCTCAAGACTTCTTTCTCGCCCCGCATTACTTCGACGAAACGCCGGGATGCGGCGGCTTTGTCCTGATTCGCGCCGCCGAGGTGCAAAACCAGCACGCCATCCGGGTTGCCGAGCAGCGAGAGTATGCGGGCCGAGGAACGCAGCTCTTCGATGCTCCGGGCGACCACGTCGGGCTTGAGGCTCGAAGGCTGTATGTACTGGCCGGGGTGCATCGAAAGTCGGATCCCCAGGGAGCGGGCGAGATCCCCGGCTTCTCGCAACTCGTCACCGTGGACCGACTCCCAATCGTAAGGAAACTCCGGGTGCGAGGAGAAGGGTACGAGGCTCTGGCCCATACGGAAGAGTCCGACCTCGTGGTCGGCGTTCCAGCGTAGGATCTCTCGCAACCCGCGGATGTTTGCCCGGATCAAGCTCTGTAACCGGTCTTCGTCTTTCAGGCTCGCCAGCCGTAGGGACCGGTTGGTGCTCGCCGGGATGGTCAGGTTCTGTGTGGGGTATCCGAGACGTATCATGAAGCCTTTGTAACCCGGCTTTATCCCGCGAACTGTGTTTTTTTACCCAGCCCCGGGCCCCGACCTCAAAGCCGGGGCCCGGGGCTGGTCTGTGCGGCCAAGGCTTTTGCTAAGCGTCTTCCAGCAAGAAAGTGACGGCCATGTTTACCTTGTAGCCGGTTATGTTGCCGTCCTCGATCAGGACGTTCATGTCCTTGACCCAGGCGCCTTCCACGCCGCGCAGCGTGTTGGTGGCGCGGTCTATGCCGTCCTTGACGGCGGCGTCGAAGCTCTCCGTGGAGGTGGCGCTTATTTCGGTGACCCGTGCAACGGACATGCGGTACTCCTTCCCTCGTTTGGGGAAGAGTTACCCTAATAACAAAACTTCCAAACTTCGCCGGAGTGAGCCGGGGGGAAGTTTACGATTACGGCTTAGAGTTCGGTTTGGAGTACGGGATCGCTGGTGGGTTGGTCCGAACCGCCGGCGGGTTCGACGGTTATCGCCACGGCGTCGGCGCCCTGGTCCGGAAGCGTGATCGGGGCGGCCGCGAGCCCGTCTTTGGGCTCGAAGGTGCCGCCGGATTTCGGCTCGCCGTTCTGTATTACCCAGACCTGCATGGTCTCGCCTTCCGGCGGCGAGGGCATGTCCTCCGCGAGCAGCACGAATTTGTTTTCTTCCATCTCTACCACTTCGGCCCGGGTATCTTGCGCCGCACCGGTTCCTTGCAGCTCGTAGGTTTGCAGGTCGTCCCCCGCCTGTAGCGAGACGTTCCACGAGAGCAAGGCCACGAGGACCACGGCTGCCGCCCCGAGCGCGAAGCGTTGAAGACTCAGGTAAGAGCGGAGGCGTTCTCCGGCCGAGGATTCTCCGGCGCCTTGCCGGTCCGTCCCGGACCGAACTGCGTCCATTATGTTCCGGCGTAGCCGATTGGGTGGTTCGTACTCGACGGGTGAGAACGCCAGCAGGCTGGATAGGGCGGAGAGCTCTTCTACCTCCGAACGCAGGGCGGGTTCTTCCGCCAGATACTCTTCCATCTCACGCTCTTCGTCTTTGGGCAGCGCGCCGAGCGCGTAAGCGTCCTTGAGCTCTTCGAATCTTTCACGGTTCATCTCGTTCATCCTGGGACCGCCAGGCCTTTCGAGTCGAAATAGTCTTTGACCTTCTTGAGCCCCAGCCTCATCCGGCCTTTTACCGTGCCGAGCGGAAGGTCCATCAACTCCGCTATCTCCACGTGGGTGTACCCCGAGAAATACGCGAGCTCCAGGATCTTGAGTTGATCCGGGGGCAGTGTTTTGAGGGCCTCGCGTACTTGCTCCCTCCTGGAATTTCGCCACGTCTCGGCGAAGGCTTCACTGGGTTGGGAGGTCTCCGCCGAGGCCTCGACCTTGTCCTGGGTCCGGCGCCGGCTGGATAGCGACCGTAGCTGGTCCACCCCCCGGTTATGTACTATCCGGAGGATCCAGGTTCGCACGCTCCCGCGATCCGCCCGGTAACTCGCCGTTGACCGCCAGACTTTTAGAAAGACGTCCTGGACCAGGTCTTCGGCCGCCTGCCGGCCGCCCATCATCCGGTAAGCCAGCGAATAAGCGGCCCGACTATGCCGGTCGTAGAGCATGCCGAAAGCCTTGGTATCCCCCTCATGTACGAGAGACATCAAGTCCTCATCTGCGAGGAGCGTATGCTTTGGCTCTTTGTTATTCGCCATACCAACATATTCTACGGGATTACTACGCGATGGGCCTGAAGCCGGATCAAAACTCCTCCACCAAGTCCCTGGTGGGCCAAAAGCGGGGCCAATCCAAGTCTTTGCACAAAAATGCCTTTGCGCAAAGACTTGGGTTGTTCGAGCCCGGGTTTTGCATATTTAGATAATTAAGTTGCACACTCTATTGAGTTGGATGCAATTTAGTAGTATAAAGCCAAGGGCTTGGGAAATTTTCGGGTTCTCTGAGAGGGAGGATGATCTGGCAGCGGCGTAGTTTCGTAAATAGGGATGTAAGCAAATCTCGGAAGGGCTTATAGAAGTCCGGAGTGGGAGGACAAGTTGAGTGAAGTAGAGAGCCGGATGGGCACGGTCGCTTTTGACCGTGACGTATCGCGGCGAAACTTCTTGAAGACCGCGGCATGGGCCGGAGCTGCCCTGTCTGCGGCAGGCATCGGCGGGTTCGGTGTCGCTGTTCGTCAGGCGCGCGCCGCACATGAGGGTTACGCGGCCGCCGGTCCCGTAGGGATCGTTACGCTGGCCTACCAGCTAGAGTTGCTAGAGGGCACGTTCTACGCCGAAGGCGTGAACACCGGCCTCTTCGACGACTATGCTGTTACGCAGCTCGCGGCGATAAGAGACCACGAGATGGCCCACGCCGACGCTTTGGCGGGCATATTGGGTGAGTTGGGCGCGGCCGTACCGGCTACCCCGAACTTCACGTTCCCGGAGGGCACCTTCGGCGACGCGGCGACCTTCTTGGGCGTTGCGGCCACGCTGGAGCCCGTCGGAATCGGCGCTTACCAGGGTGCCGCGCCCGCGCTGATAGGGTCTGCGTACCTGCCGCCGGCGCTTTCGATCCACAACGCCGAGTGCATGCACTGGAACGCGATCAAGATCCTCCAGGGCATAGTACCGTCGAACAACGTCGCCTTCGAGGAAGCACTGCCACTCGAGGAAGTCCAGGCCGCTGTCGCACCGTTCGGCGTAGGCTAAGGGAGGAGATCAACCAGATATGGATAAACAGATGATTAACGTACCCGGGGCGGAAGCTCTCGCCCGGCCCCAAAGCCGGAAGAACTTCCTGAAGTCCCTGGCCGTCGCCGGAGCCGGCGCAACCGCGGCGGCGACGGTATTCTCCGGCAAGGCGAACGCCCAGTACGCTGGTGCGGCCGCCGACCTGGAAGTCGCCAACTTCGCCCTGACGCTCGAGTACCTGGAGTCCGAGTTCTACGCGCAGGGCCTGAACGCCGGGATCCTCACGGGCGATTCGCTTCCTTACGTGGAGGCCACCCTGGATCACGAGAACCAGCACGTGGAGGCCCTTATCGGCCTGATCACCGAAGCTGGTGGCACCCCGGTCGCCAAGCCGGAGTTCACCTTCGGCGACGCCCTCTCCAGCGAGTCCGCGTTCTTGAACACGGCCGCTACCCTGGAGATTACGGGCGTTGGCGCGTATCTCGGCGCGGCCCCGATGATCTCGGGCCCGTCG
>JBARZM010000214.1:0-2855 GCA_049650095.1 Rubrobacteraceae bacterium
CGGTAGTTTTTGGTCCACGGCGTTTGGAGCTTACCTATAAGGATTTGAAACTTAACATATAGGGTGGACACGCGACCATCCTGGTCTGGGTTTGGAGCTTACCTATAAGGATTTGAAACGAGGGTGAGCATGTCAAGGTTCTTCACTTGTTTTGCTGTTTGGAGCTTACCTATAAGGATTTGAAACGGTATCCTCCTCTGGCCTCTTCGGTCGTGGGATCTGGGTTTGGAGTTTACCTACGGGGATTTTTGTTTTCGTAGTCTGGTCTCCGACAGCGCCGGGCAGATGAGATAGCATTCACCTTTGTTCGAGCAACGATCTTAGGGAGAAGTAATGGCACACAGCTACGACAACCCGCCCGAGATGAACCTCAACCCCGGCAGCGAATATTTCGCCAACTTCGTTACGGAGAAGGGTATGATCAAAGTGCGGATGTTCGCCCAGGAGGCGCCGGAGACGGTCAACAACATCGTTTTCCTGGCGCGGGATGGCTACTTCGATGGCACCACTTTCCACCGCGTAATAAAGGATTTCATGGCCCAGGGTGGGGACCCGACTGGCACGGGCACCGGCGGTCCCGGGTACCGTATCCAGGACGAATTTCACCCGGACCTCAAGCACGACAAGCCCGGTATCCTTTCGATGGCGAACGCCGGGCCGAACACGGGTGGCTCGCAGTTCTTTATCACTCACGGGGCTACGCCGTGGTTGGACGGCAAACACGCGATCTTCGGTGAGGTCGTCGAGGGTATGGACGTGGTGTACGCGCTCAGAGAGCGGGACCCGCAGCGTGACCGGGAGCCGGGAGATGGGATAGAGCGGGTCGAGATCGAGGAAGTCCCGCGCGGATAGTACCCTTCGGGTAGCCCCCTGCGGACAAACCTTCCTGGGTGTGGATTTACAGCCTTTGTCATCGGGTAAGAGGTACGCTTGGTTGCGTAGTCGAAATCCCGTCGAGAGGTGTTGGCTTTGTCTGAACAGGTAGCGGAGAGCTTCAAGGAAGCGTTGTGGAAGGTGGAGGAGGATCGGGACGTGGAACCTATGATCTCGGTCCTCTCCGAGGATTGTGAGGTTGGCAACGTGGCGGTCCCGAAGACTTTCCGCGGTCACGACGAGGCCCGCGAGTTTTGGTCCTCGTACCGCAAGACTTTCGACGAGATGAAGTCTACTTTCCGCAACATCTTCGCCGAGGATGGCCGGGCAGCCCTGGAGTGGACCACCGAAGGCACGGAGAACGGGGATACGGTCTCCTACGAAGGCGTGAGCATCCTGGAGATCGAAGGCGACAAGGTCAAGAGGTTCATGGCCTACTTCGACCCCTCTTATCTGAACCGGCAGATCGTAGACTAGCTACCGGACTGAAGCGCATCCGGTGGGGCGTCTCGCGGGTCTGGCAGGCGAGACCGGTCTCTGGCGTTTACAATCCCTGGCGTGAAAACTACCGGCATCGACAAACCAAGCCCCAAGAACCCGCGCACGGGAAGATCCGCCGGTATCTTGCTCCACCCGACGTCCTTGCCCGGTCCTTACGGCATCGGGGAGCTCGGGCCCGAGGCGCTGGCGTTCGTGGATTTCCTCGCACGGGGCGGCCAGAGGCTTTGGCAAACATTGCCCCTAAGCCCCACCGGCGGGGACGGCTCTCCCTACTCTTCGTACTCGGCGTTCGCGGGCAACCCGCTTCTCGTAAGCACCGAACGTCTACTGGAAGATGGCCTGGTAAAGGCCGCGGAGAAAGTCTCCGGCGATACCGTGGATTACCCGGCCGTCATCTCGGCCAAGACGAAGCTGTTGCGGGAGGCTTTTGGAAACGCAAAGCCCGGCGAGGAGTTCGAGGCTTTCGTCGTGGAGCATCGGGAGTGGCTGGAGGATTACGCCCTGTACCTGGCGCTCAAGGGCAAATACGGCGGGCGGGCCTGGAACCTGTGGGACGAAGGCCTGGCGAAGCGGGAGCCGGGCGCGCTCAAGGACGCCCGCGAAGAGCTTTCGGCGGAGATCCGGTTCCACCAGTTCGTACAGTACCTGTTCTTCGAACACTGGTCGGACGTAAAAGACGCGGCGAACGAGGCGGGGATAGAGGTCGTCGGCGACATCCCCATCTTCGTCTCCCACGACTCGGTCGACGTCTGGGCCCGGCAGGACCTCTTTCACCTGGATGCGTCCGGCAACCCCACCGTAGTCGCCGGGGTCCCGCCGGATTACTTCTCGGAGACCGGCCAGCTCTGGGGCAACCCGCTCTACGACTGGAAGGCGATGCGGGAGGACCGGTATTCGTGGTGGGTGGGCCGGATGCGGATGGCGCTCACGCTCTACGACGTGGTGCGCGTGGACCACTTCCGGGGCTTCGAGGCCTACTGGGAGATACCCGCCGCCGCCGAAACGGCGCAAGAGGGCCGGTGGGTAAAAGGTCCGGGCGAAGAAGTCTTCGAGGCGTTCGAGGCCGGACTGGGAGAGTTGCCCATTATCGCGGAGGACTTGGGGGAGATCACCCCGGAGGTCGAAGCCCTGCGCGACAGGCTTGGCTTGCCGGGGATGAAGGTCCTGCAGTTCGCTTTCTCAGGCCCCGACAACGCTTTCCTGCCCCACGAATACGAAGGCTCGAACTGGGTCGTCTACACCGGCACCCACGACAACGACACGACCGCCGGCTGGTGGAGGTCCGCCGACCCCGCCGGACGCCGCTTCGCCCGCCGGTACATCGGCAAAGACTACGTCTCCGTGCAGGATTTCATACGGCTGGCGTACGCATCCGTGGCGGAACGGGCCATCATCCAGATTCAAGACTTCCTGGAGCTGGGCCCGGAACACCGGATGAATACCCCCGGAACCCCGGAGGGCAATTGGGCCTGGCGGCTAGA
>JBARZM010000215.1:0-1998 GCA_049650095.1 Rubrobacteraceae bacterium
GCATCGTCGGCATCGCGGCGTTCGCCCTGCTTGCCTCGGGAGTTTATAAGGTCATCGAGCGGGTCCTGGTGGCGTTGGTAATCGTGATGAGCGTGGTGTTCATAGCCACGGCGGTCATCGTCCAGCCGAACGTAGGGGACATTCTGGCGGGGTTGTTCGCGCCGGGCATCCCGGAAGGTTCGCTGGTTACGGTGATCGCCCTCGTCGGCACCACCGTCGTCACGTACAACTTCTTCCTTCATTCGAGCTCCGTCCAGGACAAGTGGCCGGAGAGCGTTCCGGCAGACCAAGCGCTCTCGGAGTCTCGCTTCGACACGACGGCCAGCGTGATCCTGGGCGGCATAATAACGCTGGCGATCGTCGTTACCGGCGCGGCGGCTTTCTTCGGGACCAACACGGAGGTCGAAACCGCGGCGGACATGGCCCTGCAACTCGAACCGCTCCTGGGACCGGCGGCGAAAGTCTTTTTCGCCATCGGCCTCTTCGCGGCGGGTATGACGAGCGCCGTTACGGCCCCGCTCGCCGCGGCCTACGCGATCTCCGGCGTCTTCGGTTGGGGCCGGGACCTCAAAAGCTGGAGGTTCCGGATGGTGTGGCTGGTGGTTCTGGTGTTCGGAACGCTGCTGGCGGCTTTCGTGGGCGCGAGCCCGGCCCAGATCATAGTCTTCGCCCAGGCCGCGAACGGCCTGCTCCTGCCGCTGGTCGCCGTGTTCCTCCTGATCGTGATGAACCGGAGCGACCTTCTGGGCAACTACCGCAACGGCATCATCGGCAACGTCCTCGGCGCGATCGTCGTTCTGGTCGCCCTATTTCTCGGTGGACGCACGATCTTTAGCGTCCTTACAACCTTGTTCGGAGGTGGCGGATGAACGACGTTCGGCTCGGGGTGGATGTCGGCGGAACTTTTACGGATTTGGTCGCGCTCGGCGGGGGTGAGATAAAAACCGCGAAGGTCCCCTCTACCCCGCAAGACCAGTCCGAGGGCGTAATGAACAGCGTGCGTTCGGCGGAGGTAGAAGCCAGGAGCGTCGCGGCCTTCGCCCACGGCATGACGGTCGCCACGAACGCTTTATTGGAAAGAAAAGGCGCGAAGACCGCCATCGTCACCACGGAAGGTTTCCGGGATGTGCTGGAGATCTGCCGCCAGGATCGCCCTTCCCTCTACGACCTGACCCAAGACCGTCCGCCCTCCCTCGTCCCCCGCGAACTGCGTTTCACCGTAAAGGAGCGGATGGGGCCGGACGGAGAGATCATGGCTCTCGACGAAGATAGCCTCGGAGCAGCGGTCTCCGCCCTCAAGGAAGCCGGGGTCGAGGCGGTCGCCGTCTGCCTCCTCTTCGCTTTCATGCACCCGGAACACGAGCGCCGGATCGGAGAAGTCCTCCGAGAAGAGCTTCCCGATATTCACGTCTCCCTGAGCAGCGAGGTGCTGCCGGAGTTTCGGGAGTACGAGCGGTTCTCGACCACGGCCGCCGACGCCTACCTCGGCCCCAAACTCGCCGCCTACCTCAAGAACCTGGCGGGTGAGGTCGAGGGCGCGGGGATGCCGACGCCGCTGGTCATGCAATCGTCCGGCGGGGTGACGGATCTGGAAGTCGCGGCCTGCGGGGCGGCGGCCTGCGTGCTCTCCGGGCCGGCGGGAGGGGTCGTCGGAGCGGCTTACGTCGCGGAGGCCGGCGGATACAGGGACCTACTTACCTTCGACATGGGCGGCACCAGCTCGGACGTGGCGGCGATCCTGGACGGCGAAGCGCTAACCACGACGGAGGCCGCGATCGCCGGCGTCCCCATAAAGCTGCCGATGGTGGACGTCCACACCGTTAGCGCCGGCGGCGGTTCCGTAGCCTGGGTGGACGCGGGCGGTGCGCTGCGCGTCGGCCCCCACTCCGCCGGGGCCGAGCCCGGGCCCGCCTCCTACGGTAAAGGCGGCGAAGAACCCGCCGTCACCGACGCGAACCTCTTCCTCGGCTACCTCCAAGACGGCGCGGAGCTTGGCGG
>JBARZM010000216.1:0-2236 GCA_049650095.1 Rubrobacteraceae bacterium
ACCCGGACATGATGCTCCGGATCGTGGATGTGGAGGGCGCGTTGAACCTGCTGCGACGTACTACCGGTGAGCCTCTGGTGCTAGAAGTCTCGGATGACGTGATCCCGGAGAACAGCGGCGAGTACACAGTTGGAGGCGGCGAGGTCGTCCGGGGCGCGGAGGCCGGGGAGCGGGTCGCGCTAGACGTCCGGCGGTTGGCGCAGATCTACGCCGGGTATCTGCCCGCCCGCGAACTCGCCCGGCACGGCCACATCGATCCGGGTTCGGAGAAGGCGCTAGAATTGCTGGAAGAAACTTTCCCTGCCGGGGACCCATGGGTTTTCCCGCTGGATCGCTTTTAGGATGCATCATTGGATGAATGTATTTGGGCTAGAAAAGTCGCAGATCGGTTACGATACCGGATGCGACCAGCCGCACGTACAAGTCTGTAAACACCACTGCGGGCAGGCTGATCCAGGCGAATGCCGGATGGTAGCGGTTGAGTCTACTCATCCACCCAACACCAGTTGGCATCGCTTACCAGTTGTCAGGTACGGTGGGCGCCTTTTTGGAACTACCATGAGCGACTTTACCTTTCGGGAAATGGAGTGATGTTGCCTTCCCGGGCGACGACGTCGAAGTGGCGGCGGTCGAGGGTTAGTACTCTTCCGGCGCTTGCGCGCTCGGCACAGGCCACGACGCACGCGTCGGAGAAGCCAAGCGCCAGGTCCGCGTATCTTGCGACCAGCTCAAGAATCCTTGGCAGATCCTCTTCGCCACACTCGAAGCTGAACGCGCCACTTTCGAGGTCTTCTATAAAGCTTTCCAGAACCTCCGTACCGAGCCTTCGCTCAACCAAGTAGGCTATCTCCGCCAGGATGCCGGCCGGTACGAGGTACGGACCGGGGTCGTCGAGCAGAGTGGTTTTTACTTGTTCGTGATCTGGGTCCGCACGGTTCATGAGCGCGAACAGGCCCGAAGTGTCTACCGTGATCACCGCCCGCCCCATTCAGACTCTAGCCAGCCCTCCGCATCTCGCGCCGCAAGCCCGCTATCCTCTCCCGCCCCCAACGACCGCAACCCCGGACGACCAGCCTTCTCCAAATATTCTTCCAGAGCCCGCCGAATGAGCACCGATTGCGGCTTGCCTTCTCTCTTGGCCGCCTGTCGCAAGCCCCGCTGCATGTCCTCCGGTATGTATATGGTCGTCTTCTCCACGTAGGTAAATCTACCATACGCCATATATAGTCAGGTACGGAAGATATAATCTTCTTGTTCTTGGAGAGTTTAGAGGAGGCAGTATGAAGACTACCGGCACGGTTGGCTACGCGGCGATGTTCGAGCAATTCCATCCGACGGAGCTTTTGGGGTGGAGCAAGCTCGCGGAGGAAAACGGCTTTACCTCGGTAATGGCCTCGGATCACTTCCACCCCTGGACCCCGGAACAGGGCCAGAGCGCCTTCGTTTGGTCCTGGATGGGCGCTCTGGGCGCGACGACCTCAATGCGTTTCGGGACCGGCGTAACACCGCCCGGCTTTCGCTACCATCCGGCCATAATCGCCCAGGGCGCCGCGACCCTCGAAGCCATGTACCCGGGGCGCTTCTGGCTCGGACTCGGGGCGGGCGAGGCGCTCAACGAGCACGTCGTTGGGGAATACTGGCCCGAAGCCCCGGTGCGGCTCCGCATCCTGATGGAATCAATCGAGGTCATCAACAAGCTTTTCTCTGGCAAGGTCGTCAAGTATTCCGGGGACCACGTAAAGCTGGAGAGCGCGAAGCTCTACACCATGCCCGAGACGCCGCCGCCGGTGTACGTGGCGACGGCTGGCCCGATACAGAGCAAGCGGACGGGGCGTCACTGCGACGGCATCATCACCGTCGGCGCGCCGGACGACAAGATAAACATGCTCATGGAGAAGTTCGAGGAGGGCGCCCGCGAAGAAGACAAAGACCCCTCCCAGATGCCGCGCATGATCCAACTCCACGTCTCCTACGCCGACAGCCGGGAAGAAGCCGAACAGAACGCGGTAAAAGAGTGGCCCAACGGCGGCATGCCGTTCCCGAAGGCCGACATCCGCAACCCCGAAGACTTCGCGGCGATGGCGAAGCAGGTCAGCGTCGAGAACTTCAAGAACCGCGTCCTCATGAGCGCCGACATAGAGGAGCATTTGGAGCACGTCCAGCACTACGTGGACCTCGGCTTCGACGAGGTTTACGTCCACAACGTCGGCCGCAACCAGGAGGAGTTCATCCGGGC
>JBARZM010000217.1:0-8341 GCA_049650095.1 Rubrobacteraceae bacterium
AATATGTTCATAAAGTGTTACACTATCCACGATTTCAACCGGGGCTTTCCGAGCGATGACGCTTGTCTGGATACGCCATGTATTTGATGACCTCTACGCGGTGCGGCATCTCCGCCAAACAGCTAGAGCGCGAGCTTGGCGTCACCTGCAAAACGGCCTGGCGTATGTTCAAGCAGATACGGACCTTTCTAAACGAGGATATAGCGCCGTTCTTCGGAGAGGTAGAGGTTGATAACGCCTACGTGGGCGGCAAGAGGCGCGGCCACAAGCGAGTGCGTCCCGGCAAAGACTCGCACAAGGTTCCGGTTGCCGGGGTGGTGCAGCGCGGCGGAAAGGTGGCCGCTTTAGTCACCAAAGACACGAAGAAGCGGAGAGTGAGTACGCATTTCGGTACAATCATCGTGACGAATCGTGACGAGGCGCAAGCGATGTTTAGTGCAGTATGCAAACGAGCAAAACGATACGAAGCGGCCAGCACGGAGAGTACTCGCCCATCGGGAAAAGGTAGGGGGTGTGGGGATGGTCAATACACTTGAGTACGACTACGATCTGTTTACACGACCGCTGTATAGCTATGCGGAAGCGGATCGTCTTGCTGGAGTTCCTCGCAGCACCTCAAATCGCTGGGTAAAAGGCTACAACTACTGGAACGAGTTCGGTGAACGCATCACGCGCCCCCCTATGGCAGCCGGACCCGGGGGCAAGACGGAAGGCGGCGTTTCTTTCTTCGATCTTATAAGCATCAAGGCGATAGACGGACTAAGAAAACGGGGGTTCGGAGCACGCAAGATACGGGATGTCGTGCGTTACTGCCAAGACGAACTCGGAGTGGATTACCCGTTCGTCACGCTGAGATTCAAAACGGGTAGGCGCGAAGTTTACATGCACGCCGGAGATGGCCGTCTGCTAGAAATCCTGGGAGGACAACAGGGTGCACAGGCTTGGGATCAAATACTTGATCCGTTTCTAAGAGACCTTGATTATCATAACGACTTCGCGCATCGCTGGTGGCCGCTGGGCAAAGACGAGCTAGTAATGGTAGACCCTGAGTACGGATTTGGCTTACCCGTTATCGTGGGGTCCGGCCTTCGCACGGAACTCGTATCCGAACGCCGCGACGCAGGCGATACGCCACAAGTTATCGCCTACGACTTCAACCTTTCCCGCGAACAGGTCGAAAGCGCGCTCAGGTTAGAAGATCAATTGGCCGCGTGATCTTTTTTGACCGCTCCATACTGAAAAGTGTAGTAGATGCGGTCAAAGCGGTGCGTGACGATGACCCTAAATGGCTAGAAGATGTTTTTCCCCACAATCCTTCGATAGGTGAAATTGAGTGGATGCCGGTGATAGGCAGTTACGGTTGGCTCACGGTCATGCGCGATATGAAGGTGTTGACACGACAAGAAGAACGCCGCGCTGTCCGGGAGAGCAATCTAGGGTGTTTCAACTTCAACTACAAGAAAAACAAGAGTAGGTGGCAAACACTGCAACTGGTGTGCGCCACGCTGGATGAGATGGAAGAGAAATTTGCGAACACACCACGCCCGTTTATGTACGTGGTAAACGGGAATGGCTCGTTTAAAAAGATCGCCCTTTAGCGGCTTTTCTGATAGCGTGCAATAACTCTTCGCGCCGAAATACCGGGTCCATCTCTGAGAGGGTTTATCGTTCATGCCGCGAGAGTGGCACATTGTAGAGAGAGGAGGCCGACTGTGGCCCCCTTCGCGGTTGCACGTAGGCGATTGTGGGTAACTACAACTTACAGCGGGTTGCGGAAGGATAGACCTTCCACAACCCGAGGTTTCAGCGGTCAGGTTTCAGCCTTCAGCTTTTTTATTTGCTGATTGCTGAGTGCTAATAGCTGACGGCTCGCCGGGCGTAAGGCTCAAGCCTTACGCCCGGCGCTGTTAGAGGTTGGTAAAGAACTACTCTTGGCTACTTTGGCGAGTGTGCGAAGAGATTGCTCACCTCTTTAGTGGCGGTTTGGCATGCACTAGAGATGCCCCACGCACTAGCGTACCGTCTTCACGCCGGTACCCTTTTACGCGGTGAAACTTTCTGCGTTTCGCGATAAACATTTTTCTCCTTGCTTTGGTCGCGCGCAACCGCGCCTCAAGGGAAGGGTACTACGTGCCGTAAGGAGATAGTTACCTTGATTATAGTTATTACATCGTCGTTCCGAATAAGGGCCTAGGTTGCGTCTGCACCGGCCTGGTCTGAAGAAGGCCCGGCCCTGTTCGATGTCATATTGTCATATACGAGAAAGTGGGAGCGGGAGTGTTCGTCAGGTTGTGGCTCGTGGGGGTGTTGGTCTCTCTGGCAGGCGTCTCGTTGGTTTTCCTCTACGCGAAACCCGCGGCCGCCGCGGTGCCGCAAGGTTTCGACGACCGGCCCGTGGTGTCCATCCAGAAGCCGACCTCGATGGCGTTCACGCCCGACGGCCGGATGCTCGTGAGCACCCAGCCAGGCGTCTTGCGGATGCGCAAGACCGGCGTCGCGGGTACCACCCAGGCGCTGGATATAGCCAGCAAAGTCTGTTCGACCAGCGAGCGCGGCATGTTGGGGGTCGCCATAGACCCGAACTTCTCGTCCAACCAGTACGTCTACATCTACTATACGTACAACAAGACGAATGGTAGTTGCCCCACGGGCCAGCCGACGAGCAAGGACAACCCGGTCAACCGCGTCTCGCGCTTCACCATGTCCGGCGACACCGTCTCCGGGGCGAGCGAGAAGGTCCTGATCGACAACATCCCCTCTCCCAACGGAAACCACAACGGCGGCGACATCAACTTCGGCAAGGACGGTTACCTGTATATAAGCGTCGGCGACGGCGGCGGCGACTACAAGAATGACTCCGGACGCGGCGGTCAGAACGACGCCTCCCGGGACCGGAACGTGCTGCTCGGCAAGATTCTTCGTGTAACCCGGGACGGCGGCATCCCGGCTACGAACCCTTACACGGGCACGAACAGTGCCCGCTGCGGCGTGCCTTCGGCCAACGGGCGCACGACGCCAGGGAACGATTGCCGGGAAACCTTTGCAAGGGGCTTGCGCAACCCATTCCGGATGGGCTTCGACCCCGACGCATCCGGCACCAAATTCTTTATCAACGACGTCGGCCAGAAGGCGTGGGAGGAGATCGACGCCGGCAAAAAGGGCGCCGACTACGCCTGGAACCTGTGCGAGGGTAGCCGCGACAACCCGGACCGGCCGGGCTCGGTGGATTGCGGCTCCGCCCCCTATACGCCGCCCATCCACGAGTACAGCCACAATTCCGGCTGCTCTTCGATAACCGGCTCTTCTTTCGTACCCGACGATGTGTGGCCGGCCGCCTACAAAAAGTCCTACCTCTACGGGGACTTCGTGTGCGGCAAAATCTTCAAGCTAACACCGAAGAGCGGGGGCGGGTACTCACGAACCACCTTCGCCTCGGGGCTGGGCCGGGGCGGTCCCGTCGCCATGACTTTCGGTCCTACCGGCAGAACGCTCTACTACACTACCTACGCGGGCGGCGACGGCGGACAGATAAGGAGCATCTCCTATACCCGGGGCAACCAGGCGCCGGACGCCAGGATCACACTCTCCGGGGACGGTGCGAACTACGGCCCGCGGGACAAAGAGTTTCGGTTCGACGGCTCCGGCAGCAGAGACCCCGATGGAGACCCCCTAGCCTACGAGTGGGACTTTACCAGCGACGGTACGGCGGACGCCGCCGGCGCCACCGCCTCCCACGTCTACCAGGATTCGGGCAAACAAGTTGCGAAGCTAACGGTCAAAGACGGCAAGGGCGGCGTGGACAGCGCCAGCTTCCAAGTCTTCCCCGGAAACGCGCCGCCCCAACCCAGGATCGGGACGCCGTCCCGGACCGCGCTCTTCCGGGTCGGGCAGAAGTTCACGCTGCGAGGCTCGGCGACGGACGCCCAGGACGGCAGGCTTCCATCCACCAGGCTTGACTGGGAGATCCGGCAGCGCCACAACGGCGACCACCACCACCCCTACTTTTCGAGAACGGGCAACAACCTGAGCTTCCTCGCACCGGCGCCGGAGGACCTGTCCGCCACCAGGCCCCGTTACAACTACCTGGAGATACGACTGACCGCCACCGACGAACAGGGGCTCAAGAAGACGGTAACCCAGCGCCTGAGGCCGAAGGCCGTTCCGGTAAGGTTCGCCACCCGGCCCGCGAACCTCAAACTGATAGTCAACGGCACAACCTTCGCGGCCCCCAAATCGTTCCTGTCCTGGCAAGGCCACAAGCTAAACATTTACGCTCCCCGGCAGCGCCAGTCCGGGCGCCTGTGGGTATTCCGCCGCTGGTCCGACGGCCAGGGCGCGAAGCACACCATCACGACGCCGGCGAAACCGAGGCGGTACATCGCCACGTTCGAGAGGCGGAGGTAGGCCGAGGATACGGAAAGCCGGGCTACACGAGCACCGGTCCGATGTCAGCCGGTCGTTCCACCGTTACCGGGAGAGCCGCCCCGGCCGAACAAAACCACCTCCAGCGCCCGGTTGCGGTTATTGTTCTTGACAAAGTACTTGACCTGGACCTGCTGGCCCTTTTTGGCGGCTCCCAGAGTGGCCTCTTGACCGTCAAGCGTAACCTTGGCGTTCTTCGCAACCGCGAAGACCATCCTCTGTGCGTCCCGCCTCCCTGTATTCGAGCGCACGACGAGCCTCATGCCCTCGGCACTCGCGTCCGCAACCCGCCCGAGGGCGATCCTGGTCTCTACGCTCTTCCGGCCGGCATCCTGGGCCTTCGTTCCCCCGGAAGAGCTACCCTGGGACTCGCCTCCGGACTGCCCCCCGCAGCCCGACAGAAGCACTACGAGCACGAAGAAGGTTGCAAAAAAACGCCGCGGGTAGTGTCCTGAAATTCATAAGATAAGCTTCTCCACTATCTCGCAGGCAACTCCAGGGAAGCTTTCATCAGAGCAGTAACCAGTTAAGTATACAAACTGGCTGACAACTACACAGAGTTGGCTCCACACTGTCGTAGTGCTGGTGGAGCACGGAGCACAAGTCATCAAACGGGGCCAAAGGCGTGTGGCGGATCGTTCGGATCGGCGCGATTATGGGACGGAGCCATTTACCCGTTTACTTCCGCGCTTACTTCCGCGCTCTTTATCGAAACCGTCTGGTGGCCGGCATGGGTTTCCAGACGACCCGGGCTATAGTCTCCAGAGGCCTCCCGAGCCAATCGCAGTCCGCTTCCGTAACCCCATGCCGTACGCATCAAGGGGTAGAGCATTGCAGAGATACCCGAGGCTTTCCACGAGGAGCTTGAAGACGAAGCGCTATCCCGATTGCCCGTTGTACGAACATGGAGGCTCTCTACAGTCATGTCTCGCGTCCCTTCTCAAGCACCGTAGAACTCTTTCAGCAGCGGCGCGGTTATCCGCTCGACTATCTCTATCTGCCCGGTAGTCAGATCCTCCCTCCATCCACCGGGAGAAGCCTTCCGATGAAACTTTCCTTCTCCTCTATCCTTCTCGGGGACGTTTTCCCAGGAATGTTTCTCTACCGCCTGGGTTAGATCTTCCTCCTCTACGCTTACCTCTAGGTCTTTGTAGATACGTTTCATGGTGCTCAAAGTGTCCGACCTTAGTTCCTCGTAGCGGACCAGCGACTTGCGTCCTTCGTGAGCTTCGTAGGCTTCTTTCGCCTTTCCCATTCCCCGCAGATAACTCTCTGCTCTCACCCTTACGAAATCATCTGGGCGTTCATTAGCCTGCACCACTCTAAGGTTGTCTTCGCGCCTATGTTCATATCCCCAACTCCCTTTCTCGAACGCGTTTAGGGCAGAAGAAACCACGTCCCGCGGGTCCCTGACCAAGAAGATCTGCCGGCTCTCGGGCAACGCCTCCATCAGCAAAGGAGCGCCTACGGAACCGTGCGGCTCCTTTACGACGAGAAAGCCTCTTCTCCTGACCACTTGCGGAAAGCGCGCGTTGGCACCCTCCAGAACAAAAGACCTTATGGAGTTGAGCCAGGTCTCTTTCTGCTGGTCTCCCAAGATGAAGACCTTGCCCCTGCGTCGGGCGGCCCGCAAGTCATTGTAATAGAGGTTTCCGAATAGTTCGCCAACGGACGGCTCGAACCATACGGCGTGGCCTTCCATCTCTCCCATCATGCGCGAAAGCCAGGTACTACCGGTACGACCATTACCGAAGATCCAGACCAAGTTTTCAGACGGAATGCCGTCGGTTCCGGGATTGACGGTATTGTCGCTCATTCTTTGATTTAACTGAATGATCCGCCGTTTTTTATTCTCGATCACCTGTTGCTGACGCGCTATCTGAGCTTCTGCCCGACGTAGCCTCCGGATTGCGTCGTCTGCTGTCTCGGTAGCGGCCGCTTCCTTGCGGGTCAAGCCGCCCTCTATGTTCAGGAATGCTTTTACGCCCCGCGCTATCTCGAAGGCTGTCCGGCTCCTAAAGGTCGGCACTTAAGCTATCTCCTCGGTTATGAGACCTTTTTCAGAAAGCCTCGGGGGTTGAATGTCATGTAGAATTTCTCTTTGCCGTCGTCTACGATGAAGTCCTCGTTCTTCTTTAGGAAACTCTCGACGGCTTCCATCGGGCCGGGTCCGAAGTTCGGCAGTACCGGATGTCCGTTTACGTTCGTGTCCTCCACTATTATGTAGCTTCCTTTTTCCACAAACTGTTTGTACATCTCTAGCTCTTCCAGGACGTGCTGTTTGCGGTGGTCGGAGTCCAGTATGACCAGCGTCTTGTCCGCCCCCGCAGTGCTTCTCTCGACCTGCTCGAAGACTTCCCCGGAAGTGGATGAACCGCGTACGTACTGTATTCTTTCGTGCCGGGGTCTTCCTTCCCTGTCTTCGAGATCGATGGTTATCACCTTCCCGTGACCTACGAGGTCACACATGGAGGCCAGAAACGACGCGCTACCGCCGAATGCCGTACCGGTCTCTATGATAACGTCCGGCTTCGAGTCGAAGATTATTTCCTGGTAGATCCAGAGGTCCAGCGGGCATTTCCAGACCGGAACACCCTGCCAGAAGGTATCCTGCCAGGTCCCGCCGGAAGAGTGCGAGTCGTAGTAGAGCCTGTGAAAGTCGTTGACGGTCCGGCCAAGACTTTTTCCAGGAGCGTTTGCGGCTCCCGGATCAGCCGAAGTATTCTTCTCCAGGCTGGCGCTCAACCCGGCGATCCGGCGGTCTCTGGCCGCGATCTGTTTGCGGGCTTGTTCGAGATGCTCGCCCTGCTTTTTCGACTGTTCCCGGGAGCGGGCGAGCTTACGGGTCTGGGTCCGGAGTTGCGATTCGGTGAACTGGTGGTCTGGAGCTTGACCACGAGTCACGCCGAGGTCCAGGCTCAGGAACGCCTTTATGCCTCGCACAAGCTCCACGACGCTGTGGTTTCTCAGGACCGGCATCGCGCTATTCTAGCCACTCCGCTCCGGCAATTCTACCCGGGTTTTTACCCATCCAGACCTCATTCCGGTGAAATTCGTTGTCTTCCGGTCCATGCACCATACCGGAGAGGTTCCGTATGGCGACCCCGGCGTGGGTGATGCCGCAGGGTGAGAATAGCTTTCTCGACAGCGATAATAGAAACGTATAGAGTACGCGAGGTCATACTGGTCGAGATAAAACAGATTTTGGCAGCCGGAGGCTTGAGCACAATAATGACTGGCAAGTACAAGACCGAAGTAGATTTAAAAAATAGCAACTCATCCCAGAGCCTTATCGTGCAGCTTACCGGCCCCGGCAAGCGAGTCCTGGATGTCGGGACGGCGACCGGGTACGTGGCGAAAGCTTTGGTAAAACGAGGCTGTGAAGTAACGGGGGTCGAGATCAACCCCGAAGCCGCCGAGCAGGCTGAGGAGCACTGTAAAAGAGTTATAGTCGGAGACATAGAGAGCATGGACCTCGCGGCGGAGCTTGGCGATGAGACCTTCGACGTGATCGTCTTCGGCGACTTGCTGGAGCACCTGAAGGAACCTCTGCAAACCCTCGAACGGTTCAAATCTTTCCTGAACTCCGAAGGATACGTCATCTCCTCTATCCCGAATATAGCCCACGGCAGCGTGCGGCTGGCGCTGCTGCAGGGCGAGTTCCGGTACAGGACGCTGGGTTTGCTCGACGACACGCACCTGCGGTTCTTTACGCTGGATAGCGTAAAGCAGCTCTTCGCGGACGCCGGGTTCCTGATAGACGTGTTGGAACGCACCAGGCTTGGCATCTTCGCCACGGAGATCGAGGTGGACCGGGATACGGTCCCCGAAGAGACGCTGGACCGTATCCGGAAAGACCCGGAAGCCCTGACCTACCAGTTCGTCTTGACGGCCTATCCCTCCGGCGGCTCCCCGATGA
>JBARZM010000218.1:0-4316 GCA_049650095.1 Rubrobacteraceae bacterium
CCGTTCACGAGCGGTTGCGCCTTGGCGAGCAGGTTCTGCGCCACCTCCACGCCGTACTTCGGCGCGTCCTCAGCGTCTAGCTCCGCGAGCTTTTCGCGGACTTCTTTCGGGATGTTTATACCGGGGACTTCGTGGTGGAGGAACTCCGCTTGACGGGCGCTGCGGAGCGGCATGAGGCCGAGCAAGAGCCTGGGGTGCAGGTCCCGGGTTTCCAGTTTTTCGAGGGCACGTTCGAGAGCCCCGATCTCGAAGACTGGCTGGGTCCAGAAGGCGTGGGCCCCGGCCTCGGTCTTGCGCCGGAGCTTGTCGATCTCGGCGTCGAGGTCTTCGGCGGTGGGGTTGAAGGCCGTCCCGATGAGGAAGCCCGGCGGCTCTCCAATTGGGTTTCCGCCCAGGTCTTCGCCCCGGTTCATCTTCGAGAGGACGTGGACGAGCCCGACGGCGTCGGTGTCGAAGACGCTCGTGGCTTCGGGGTAATCCCCGATCTGGGCCGGGTCCCCGGTTACGGCCAGGATGTTCTTGACGCCGAGTGCCGTCGCCGAGAGCAAATCCGCCTGGAGCCCGATAATGTTCCGGTCGCGGCAGGAGATGTGCGCCACGACCTCGATCCCGACCTGCTCCTGAACGATCCTCGCTACCGCCACCGGGTGCATCCGGAGCCGGGCCCGCGCCCCGTCGGAGATGTCTATCCCGTCGGCGCCGCGCTCCTTTAGTCGTCGCGAAGCCTCCACGACCCCGGAGATGTCGTGGCCGCGCGGCAGGTCCACCTCCACCGTAACGGCGAAACCGGTTTCGAGCTTCCGGGCGAACTCCGAGTCGGGTTCGGCCTGTACTTCGGCTTTTTCCCGCTCGAACGTGACGTTGGTGTTCCGGACGGTCTTTGTCTCGGGCACGAAATCCCGCAGGGCTTCGGAGAGGGCGCGGACGTGGGCGGGGGTGGTTCCGCAGCAGCCGCCGATCAGGCGTGCCCCGGCTTCGGCGAGTTTCACGCCGTAGGTGGCGAAGTGCTCCACGTCCTGGCGGTAACGTATCCGGCCGTCGATGAGTTGTGGCAGGCCCGGGTTCGGCAGGGCCGCCACGGGGCCGACCGCGTCCGACATCTGTTCCACGATGCCGAGCATCCGCTGCGGCCCGACGGTGCAGTTCGCCCCGAAAAGCTCCACGTCCCAGCCGGAGACTTCCCGCGCCACCTTCGCCGGCAGACCTTCCGCCAACGTCTCGCCGTCTTCCACGAACGTCTTGTAGGCGATCACCTGCGCCCCGAGGGGTTTTACCGTCTCGAAGGCGAGCCGCAACTCCCGCAGGTCGGTGAAAGTCTCTAAAAGAATGACGTCCGCGCCGCCCTCCAGCAGCGCCTCGGCCTGTTCGTAAAATATCTCCCGGGCATCGTCTTTGGTGAGGGAACCAACCGGTTCCAGCGGGCGTCCCAGAGGACCTATCGCCCCGAGGACGAGCGCCTTCCCGCCGCCGTTAGCCGCCTCATCAGCCGCCTTGCGGGCCAGGCGGGCGCCGGAAGCGTTGATCTCCCGGACGCTATCCTCCAGGTTGTGCGAGGCGAGCCTGAGACGGTCGGCGGCGAAGGTGTTTGTCTCTATCAGGCCGGCCCCGGCGCGGAGGTATTCTTCGTGGACGGAGGACACCAGGTCCGGGTGCGTCAGGTTGGCCCGTACGTACGGGTGCTCGTAGCCGACCCCGCGGTCGTGGAGCAGCGTGCCCATCGCCCCGTCGCCTATGAGTACCCGGCTCTCCAGATCGTCTCTAAGGTTGGAACTCAAAGATAAAACCTCTCTCCGTTCACTGTTGTTTGACCACGGGGGAGAGAGACTCGGCGGTATGGTTTCCGTCTCATCTCTCGGAGTCTACTCCGCGGGAGTTGGCACCTGGCGCAGGGCTGACGCTCCGCCGGTTGCCGCGGTTTCTAAGGGCCCATCCCTCCACCGCTCTCGATGAGGGCCACGGTCGAACCTCGCACAGACTAACCGTGACGCTCCGGTGATTACACCACGCAGATGCCGGTATTGCAATTTCTCCGGTACGAGAATCGGAGTGGCATATAGTGTTAATCGACGGATAGTTTTGGGCTTTCTTCAGCGGGGCTTTTGTTAGAGACATCTCCCTGTTCGTTTCCGTTTTCGAAGATTTCGGGCTTCAGGATGCAGAGGTCCGGCAGGTTGCGGTAGGAACCGGCGTAGTCTATCTACGCAAAGAATTATTATGAAACATTTGCGCGATACGCAACGCGGGAGCTACGGGGAAGGCTATAGTCTATAGATTCGGGGTTTTGGTTAGGGTGAGGCGGCTCGATGGAAGGGTCAAGAGGGGGGTGAGATTTTGGAAGGCTTGCGGTCCTGGAGGCGGGCAAGGATCTCCCGCGGGTTCCGGGCCGCTATCGTGGCGGCGGCTTTGAGCTTGTAGGGACGGGTGGTATCGGCGCGCCGGACAAACACGTCGTAGTTCTGGGCTTCTATGCGATCTAGTATCGTCGCGTATAGTTTTCTGGCTACCATGACCGGGTAGCGGCGTCCCTGCGGGATGTAGCGCATACCCTCGTCGGCTGCTTCGTAGAGCTTGCGGGCGCGTCCGATCTGGAAGCGCATCAAAGCCTCGAAACGTTCGTTCACTATGCCCCTGCCCAGGTCCTGCTCCGTGTAACCGAACCGTTCGAGGTCCTCTAGTGGCAGGTAGATACGGCCCCGGTCCCAGTCTTCTTTTATATCCCGGAGGAAGTTGGAGAGCTGCATGGCGACACCCAGCGCCTCGGCGTGGGCGGTGGCGGCCTCGTCCGTAACCCCGACGACCCGGCACATCATAAGGCCCACGACCGCCGCGCTGCCGTAGGTGTACTCTTCCAGGTCTTCGTAGGTCGGGTAGCGGAAGACGTGGGTGTCCATCTTCATGCTCTTCATAAACGCCCGGATGGTATCCAGGTCTATCCCGTGGTACCGGGCGGTGTTTGAGAACGCGTGCAAGACCGGGTTGCCGGTTGCTTCGCCGGTTATAGCGGCGAGGGTCTCAGTTTCGAAGAGATCCAGGGCCGAGTGTTGGGCCTCAAGGCCGGTCTCGTGGGGGTTGTCCACGATCTCGTCGGCGTAGCGCATGAAGGCGTAGAGCGCATGGACGTGCGGCCGCACCGCCGGCGGGAAGAGCCGGGTCGAGAAGTAGTACGTCCTGCTGTGGGCCCTCTGCACCTGACGACACAGCTCGTAGCTCTCCGGGAGCGTCAGCGTTTCCCGCAGGGTCTGTCCGGCGGCCGGGTCCAGGCGCATTATTTAGCCCCGGCTCCGATCCCCGTTCCAACCCCGGCCCCGGTACCGACCTCGCGACCGATCCGCTCGGCGACGAGCTTCGCCCCGATGGTGACCAGCGGAACGCCGGTGCCGGGCCGGGTGCTGGCCCCGACGAAGTACAGGTTCTCGATGTTTTTCGAGACCATCGGCGGCCGGAAGTAACCGACCTGGAAGATGCCGTGCCCGATGCCGAAGGCCGCTCCTTCCTCCAGGTTGTAGTCGTCCTTCCAGTCCTCCGGGGTGCGGACTTTTTCGTAGACGATGTGGTCCCGGATGTTTTTTATGCCGCACCGCTTTTCCAGCATCCCGTAGACCTTCTCCTTGAACGCCGGGCCGTCGCGCTTCCAGTCCACATTAGGCCCGAGGTGCGGCACCGGGACCAGCACGAACAGGGCGTCCATGCCTTCCGGGGCCATCCGTTTCTCGGATTTCGAGGGGACGACGGCGTAGAAAGACGGGTCGTCCGGGAGACGCCGGTCCTCGAAGATCGCCTCGAAGTTCTCTTTGTATTTCGGCGAGAGATAGAAGTTGTGGTGGAGCATGCCGTCCAGTTCGTGGTCGATGCCAAGGTAGAGCATGAACGCCGAGGCCGTATACTCCAGGTTTTTACGCTTGCGACGCCCCTTGAAGTCTTCGTCGGCCGAGTCCGGGAGCAGGCTCCGGTAGGCGTAAGGGAGGTCCGCGCCGACGAGCACCGCGTCGCTCCAGATTTCCTCGCCGTTCACCTTTACTCCGCGCGACGCTCCCTTGGCGACCAGAACCTCCTCGACCGGGCTGTTCAGGTTGAACTTGACGCCAAGCTCCTTCGCCAACTTCTCCATAGCCTCGACGAGCGAGTACATGCCGCCCTCCGGGAACCACAGGCCGTCTTCCGCGAGTTCGGTGTAGGGGAGCAGCGAGTAGACCGCCGGCGCCCGGAACGGCGAGAGCCCCAGGTACATCGTCTGGAGGCTAAACGCCTGGCGCAACTTCTCCGACTTGAAGAACTTCGAGACCGAGCGATAGTAGTTGTTCACGGCCTTGGTCTTG
>JBARZM010000219.1:0-2636 GCA_049650095.1 Rubrobacteraceae bacterium
CGTGGACCCCGAGGTGGAGATACGCCCGACCAAAAACCAGATAGACGACCTGTTAAACGAGGTCGCCAAGCGCACGGAACACGACCAGCGGGTCCTGATCACCACGCTCACCATCAAGATGTCCGAAGACCTGACGGACTATCTTTTGGAGCGGGGCATCAAAGCCCGGTACATGCACTCCAACATCGAGACTCTGGACCGAATCCAGATCATCCGCGGCCTCCGCACCGGCGAGTTCGACGTGCTCGTCGGCATCAACCTCCTCCGCGAAGGCCTGGACCTCCCCGAAGTCACGCTGGTCGCCATCCTGGACGCCGACAAGGAAGGCTTCTTGCGCGGGGAACGCGCCCTAATACAGACTATAGGCCGCGCCGCCCGGAACGTGGAAGGCCGTGTAATAATGTATGCCGACAAAGAGACAAACGCGATGAGGGTCGCCCTCGGCGAGACGGATCGGCGGCGGGAGATCCAGGTCGCCCACAATGAGCGCAACAACATCCAGCCAACGACTATCCGCAAGGGCATCTCTGACATACTTGTGGCCGCCGAGGCCAAAGGACTCTACAAAACCGGCAAAAAGAAAGCCTCCCGCGAGACGCCCCGCGACCCCGAGGAGATACAAACCCTCATCGCCGACCTCGAAGCCGAGATGATGGAGGCCGCCGAAGAGTTGAAATTCGAGTACGCCGCCCGGCTTCGGGACGAAATAAAAGACCTAGAGCGACAACTACAAGAGGCAGTCTCGTAATATAAAGTCGCGGCGGGGCGGAATTGAAAGGCGCCCCGAGGTCGGTAAGGAGCTTGGGTTGTCGCGGCGGACGGTTTCTCGGGCCATATCTTCCGCCACGGGCACGCTGCACGGCCTGCTCCGCATCCAACCGCGAACCTCTGTAGAATACTGCCCGCAAACTTCGGACGCGGGAGGACAGACACGTGGCGTTTTTTACCGAGCTGGGCGATAGGGTCGTAGGTGCGCCTTCCATACTCGCGGCGGATTTCGCGAACCTGGCCGACGAGGTCCGGGCCGCCCGAGATGGCGGGGCCGAACTGGTCCACTTCGACGCCATGGACAACCATTTCGTCCCTAATCTGACTATAGGACCCGTGGTCGCGGCCTCGCTCGTGGAGGCGGTGGACCTGCCGGTCGACGCGCATCTGATGGTTGATAACCCGGATAACCTCATACAGCCGTTTATAGAGGCCGGCGTAACCGCCATCTCGGTGCAGCCCGAGGCCGTCGTACACCTTCATCGGACGTTGAGTGTGATCCGGGACGGCGGCTGTGAGGCCGGGGTCGCCTTGAACCCGACGACTTCGCCGGGCTTCGTCGAGTGGGCGCTGCCGTACGTGGACTACGTGCTCGTGATGAGCGTCAACCCTGGTTTTGGGGGACAGTCTTTTATCGAAGAGATGACCGCGAAGGTCCGTAGGATCAAAGAGATGACCGACGCGCCCGTGGAGGTGGATGGCGGTATCACCGAGGAAACCGCGCCCTTGATGGTCGAAGCCGGGGCACAAGTCCTAGTCGCCGGCTCCGCCGTTTACCGGGGAGAGCCCGGGGCCGAGATGCGTAAAATCATCGCGGCCGGCCGCAACGCCCGGTAGCGTCCATCAATGCGGGGGCGTTCCTTGTTAGAGATATGACTCTGTGGTAATTTCCTACAAGTAATAACTTTCGGGGGCGGGTGTAATTCCCGCACCGGCGGTAGCCCGGCGCGAACGGCGCCGGGGAGCCCGCGAGCTTCTGGAGAACCAGGGGCTGAGCCGGTGAAGGTCCCAGTGGCCGTATTCCGGCGCCGACGGTAATAGTCCGGATGGGAGAAAGGACAACTTGGTACGGAAAGACCTCATGGACCGTGCCCGCGAGCTTGCGGAGCGCGGACGTTACACGGCAGCGCCGAACCCTCTCGTTGGGGCGGTGATCTCACGCCGCAGCGAGGTTATAGGTGAAGGGTGGCATGCGCGGACCGGCACGGATCACGCCGAGACAAACGCGCTAAAGAACCTGGACTCCGGCGCCGACGGCGCGACGATGCACGTAACGCTCGAACCCTGCAACCATCACGGACGCACCCCGCCTTGCACAGCCGCTATTGTCCGGTCCGGCATCTCCAGAGTCGTTATAGGTCACCTCGACCCGGACCCCAGGATGCGGGGCCGGAGCGTAAGTGTTCTCCGGGAGGCTGGAATAGAGGTCGAAGTGCTGGAAGATCCCCGGCTAGAACTCCAGAACGAGCAATTCTTTACCGCGATGCGTAACGGACGTCCTTTCGTCCACCTCAAGCTCGCCGCGACGCTGGATGGCAGGATCGCCGCCGCCAACGGCGATAGCAAGTGGGTCACGGGCGGGGCGTCGAGGCGGCGGGCCCACGCGCTGCGGGCCGAGGCGGGCGCCGTGCTAGTCGGGGCCGGGACCCTGCGGGCCGACGATCCTACGCTAACCGTACGCGATCTCCCCGAAGAGCCGCCCCAGGTCTACCGTGTAGTCCTGGACCCCAGCTTGAGCATCGCGGCCGATGGCCGGCTCACCCAAACCGCGCGCGAAACACCGGTCCTGGTCTTTACGAAACAAAACCACGACGGAGCGAAGGTCCGGGAGCTTGAGGAGACCGGCCTCCGCATCGTGCCGGTCGAAG
>JBARZM010000220.1:0-4379 GCA_049650095.1 Rubrobacteraceae bacterium
CCCACGTCATCCGGGGCGAGGAACACATCCCTAACACCGCCCGGCAAACACTTCTCTACGGGGCGATGGGATCGGAGCCGCCGAAATTCACCCACCTTGGCCTGATCCTCGGCCCCGACGGCAAGAAACTCTCGAAGCGTCAGGGGGACGAAAGCGTCGCCGGATACCGGGACGCGGGCTACCTGCCGGAGACGCTCGTAAACCACCTCGCGCTACTCGGTTGGAACCATCCGGAAGGTGAAGAAGAATTCGAGGACCTCGCGGAGTTGGTTCGGGAATGGGACCCGGGACGCCTCGGCGCGAGCCCCGCCACGTTTGACCCGGACCGGCTTCTATCCCTAAACGCCTGGCACGTCCGCAACCTGAGCCCGGAAGAGTTACTGCCGCGCCTGCAACCTTTCCTGGACGGGCCGCTACCCGAAGGCCGTGAGCTGCTGGCGGTAGAGGCGGTTCAGCAAGAGATGCGCCTGCTCTCCGAGGCCCCGCGCTTGCTGGAGGAGATCACCGGCCCGGTCGACCCGGATAGCTTCGCGGCGGGGCTGCCGGAGTCCAGCGAGAAGGTGTTCGCCCAGGCGCGTCAGGCGCTCGCGGGAAACGCTTTTCGTGATTTGGAAGAAGCCCGCGAGTTTGTCGGTAGTTTGCGTAGCTGGGCGAAAGCGGAAGGTATAAAGACCCGCGACCTGCTCCATCCGCTGCGGCTCGCGCTTACGGGCCGGGACCGGGGGCCGGAGATGGCGTATCTCTTCGCCGTTCTCGGGGCGGAGGAGTCGCAGTCTAGGATAGATCGGGTGAGAGAGGCTAGACTACGACTATGAGCGTACGCGTACACGACACTTTGAGCGGCCGGGAGATCGAGGTCGGGCGGGACGGCAAGATCGGGCTCTACGTCTGCGGCCCGACGGTCTACAACCACATCCACATCGGCAACGTCCGGGCACCGCTGTTCTGGGACGTGGTGGCCCGGTATCTCAAGAGCCGGGGCTACGAAGTTACCTTCGTCCAGAACATCACGGACATCGAGGACAAAATCATCGCCAAGGCAAACGAGGAAGGTGTCTCCTGGCAAGAGATCGTGGACCGCTACGTCGATTCTTTCCACGAACGGTTGGAGTCTATGGGCGTCGGTTTGCCGGATGTCGAGCCGAGGGCGACGGAGCACATACCGCAGATGATCTCACTGATACAAGACCTCGTGGAGGGCGGCCACGCTTACGCGCCGGGAAATGGCGACGTCTACTACGCGGTCGAGAGCTTCGACGATTACGGCGCCCTCTCCCGCCAGCGCACGGACGAGATGCGCGACTCCGAGAAGGCGGCGACGGGCTTCAAGCGCAGCCCGCTGGACTTCACGCTCTGGAAGGCTTCGAAGCCGGGAGAGCCGGCTTGGGAGAGCCCGTGGGGACCGGGTCGGCCAGGTTGGCACATCGAATGTTCGGCGATGGTAGAGAAGCACTTGCCGGACGGCGCGGACATCCACGGCGGCGGCACCGACCTTCGCTTCCCGCACCACGAAAACGAGCTGGCCCAGAGCGCCGCCGCCCACCCGGACCACACTTTCGTCCGGGCCTGGGCCCACCACGGGATGGTCAACCTCGCCGAAGGAAAAATGGCGAAGTCGCTGGGTAACGTCCTGGGCGTAGAGGATGCCGTCGAACGGCACGGGCGCAACGCGCTCCGGATGTGGCTGCTTCAAAGCCACTACTCGCAGCCCATAGACTACTCCGAGGAGATCCTGGAAGAAAAGCGCCGTTCCTACGGGCGTTTGATGCGCCTCTACCGGCAAATCTCGAACCCCTCCAGCGCCTCGGAACTCTCTGCCCGGCTTGGGTCGGAGCTCCGGGATAGGTTCGACGCCGCTATGCAGGACGACTTCAACACCCCGGAGGCGATCGCCGCCATCTTCGATTCCGTAGGCCGGGTCGGGCGGGAGATCTCCGCCCGACCTGAAGCCGCCCACGAATTTGCCTCGTTCAAGGACGCGCTAGAAGAGGTCCTGGAAGTCCTGGGGTTTGACCTTTCGGGGGCTCTCACGACCGAGATAGACGGCATCCGGATTCAGTACGCTGGGGAGCCCGAAGACGGCATTCTGGAGAAAGTCGTCCGACGAGAACAGGCCCGGCAGGGAAAAGACTGGGAGGCTGCAGACCAGGCCCGCGACGACCTCCACGACGAAGGCTGGACGGTCGAAGACACGTCCGAAGGCCCGATGCTGAGACGCCGGTAACCGTTTGAAGCAGGAGTTGATCCACGGTATCCGGCCGGTGATCGAGGCTCTGCGTAGCCCCCGGCGCGAGGTGCGCGAAATCCTCGATGCGACGGACAATAAGGATGTAGCTTCGGAGGCCAAACGTCGGGGCGTCAGGGTGAAGAGAGCGTCCCGGCAAGAGATAGAGGAGCATACGGATGGCGCGCTGCATCAGGGGCTTGCGGCCCGCGTCGGTCCGTACCCGTACTCGGGGCTGGAGGAGATCCTCTCATCGGACAACCCGCTGATCCTCGTCCTGGACGGCGTCACAGATCCCCGAAACCTGGGGGCCGTGCTCCGGGTAGCCGAGGCGACCGGGGCCGGCGGTGTCGTAATCCCGAAAGATAAAGCTGTTGGAGTCACGGCTGCGGCCGTCAAGGCGAGCGCGGGCGCCAGCGAGCACGTGCGGGTCGCCCGGGAGACGAACCTGCGCCGGGCCATCGACCGGATGAAAGATGCTGGTCTTTGGGCCTTCGCTGCCGAAGGCGAGGGGCAGACGCTGCACACGGGCCTTGACATGGCCGGCCCGGTCGCCCTGGTGCTCGGGAGCGAGGGCAAAGGCGTGCGGCGGCTTGTGAGGGAGGGGTGTGACGGAACGGTCTCCATCCCGATGCTCGGGGCCGTGGACTCGTTGAACGTGTCGGTGGCGGCGGCGGTTTTGTTGTACGAAGCCGGGAGGCAACGGGGATGGCCTCGTACCTGATCCTTGACGGCTACAACCTGATCGGGGCCCTCGACCGCTACGCCGAACGCCGTACCGGAAGCTTCGACGCCTCCCGGGAACTCCTCGTCAACGATTGTCTAAAGGCCGCCGGGTGGACCGGGCGGAAGATAATTCTGGTCTTCGACGCCCACCGGAGCCCGGAACCCGCCAGGACGGAGCCGCTCGCCGGGGGCGCGGTGCGGGTGATCTACAGCGCCCCCGGTGAGTCCGCCGACGACGTAATAGAACGTTTATTGGACCATCCCGAAAATCGGCCCACAGTCTACACGGCGGATTTCGCCCTTCAACGAACGGCCCTCTCCCGGGGCGCCGGACGGGCAACTCCCAGGGAGTTCGCGGATCTCGTCGACGAGCTTCCGGCCCTAACCCGGTACCCGGAACTTCGGCGCCGTTCGAGCATCGGAGATCGTCTTACCCCGGAGGTGCGCCGGAAGCTCGAAGAGATACGTCGCAAACAAAGCTAGTCAGCTTGTCAGCATTTCAATTTCAGCTAGTCAGCGATGTTGGAATGGTTCTGCAATATGCGAATCGTTCCTCACAGATTATTCAAAAACCAGTCTCCTGCTAAAATGAAACTCAGTGTGAATCGGTAGGTTTGCTGGCATCAAAAGCTGACAAGCCGAAAGCCGCCGAAGGCGGCGTGCTGAAATGCTGACCTGCTTTTTCGCGCCCGGGTAGCTCAGTGGTAGAGCAGCCGCCTTGTAAGCGGCAGGTCGGGGGTTCGAATCCCTTCCCGGGCTCTGCGTTGACCTTACTTGCGGTGCGTTGAAAAGTTGCAACCGTTTGTTACCATATTCTGGCGTTTCGGGGCGGAAGCTCCGGTCGCGGCCGGGGGTGTGCCCGAGCGGCCAAAGGGAGCAGACTGTAAATCTGCCGGCTTCGCCTACGAAGGTTCGAATCCTTCCGCCCCCATAACCGAATATGCCCCTGTAGCTCAGTGGTAGAGCACCTCCATGGGAAGGAGGGGGTCAGCGGTTCACCTCCGCTCGGGGGCTCTGGAGCCGGGAACTCTCGCAGGGAGACCTGGCCCTAGGCGTGGCGGTGTAGCTCAGTCGGTTAGAGCAGCGGAATCATAATCCGCGTGTCGCAGGTTCGAGTCCTGCCACCGCTACCAAGCTTTGAGAGACCTACACGGAATATAGTAAAAAGAAAGGAACCCGGGATGACGAAAGGCAAGTTTGAGAGGAACAAGCCGCACCTGAACATAGGCACCATAGGTCACGTGGACCACGGCAAGACCACGCTGACGGCGGCCATCACCAAGGTGCTCTCAAAGACGGTGCCCTCGGACAAGGCGAACCACGTAGTAGCCTTCGAGCAGATAGACAACGCCCCCGAGGAACGCCAGCGGGGCATCACCATAGCGACGAGTCATCAGGAATACGCCACGGAGAACCGCCACTACGCCCA
>JBARZM010000221.1:0-5238 GCA_049650095.1 Rubrobacteraceae bacterium
GATGCGCAATATAGAAAGGGAGACTTCTTCGACGACAGCATGGCTAGTTGACTACCTGAGACGCGCTACGAAACTTGCTCCATCTCACTCTCCGCCGACTCGGCTACGGGTCGCGTGTAGCTCATGCAGCGCGGACCTAGTATCCGCTTGAGTTGGCCGTGAAGGTCGGAGGTGTCTTCGACGCCCGCTATTCGCTCCTCTGAAGTTCCGCCCCTCGACACCAGCAACAATTGGCTGCCGCCGGGTCTGTCAGAGATCACCCCGAACGCCTCGTCTACCTGCTCGCGCGTGAGCCCAACGAAATCGTCGGCGTAGAGGTATAGGGGGTCCAGGCCCGGCTCCAGGTATAGCTCTTCCATTTCGAGCGCCACGATGCGCGGTACGCCTTCTTTTCGCTCGACGCGGCCCTTTACTTTGAGCACCGCGTCTTCGCGGACGCAGGTCGAGCAGTTGGCGTAGACCCTCGGGAAGACCATGACTTCAGCCAAACCCCGCATGTCGTCTAGCTGGAGCATCGCCATCATGTCGCCTTTTCGGGTGGTGTTTATCCGGACCGAGGTCGCAAGCCCCCCGACCCAAACCATCGCCCCGTCGCGACAGTTTTCGAGGTCCCCGACCGTCGTGTCTATCTTCTTCTTTAGCTTGTGCAAAACGGGCCGCAGAGGGTGGTCCGAGACGTAGAGCCCCAAAGCCTCTTTCTCCCACTCTAGCCTCTGGCGCTGATCGTCCTCCATCTTCGGTAGCTCGGGGCGCGCCGGCGCAAGATCTGCGAGTTCGGAGGAGTCGAACATGCAAAACTGATCCTCCCCGTCGCTCTTGGCGCTCCGGGCCGCGTTGTCGACCGCCTGAGCGTGGACCTCGAACATCGCCGCCCGCGAATTTCCGGTGAAGTCGAAGGCCCCGCATTTGACGAGCGCCTCCAGCGTACGCTTGTTATATGTCGATGAGTCAATGCGCCCGCAGAAGTCGAACATATCCTCGAACGGGCCGTCTTCTTCGCGGCACTGGATGATAGCTTCCACGCAGGCTTCGCCGACGTTCTTGACGGCCGAGAGGCCGAAGCGGACGGTTTCGCCTACGGCGGTGAAGCGGCGCTTACTCTCGTTTACGTCCGGAGGCAGCACTTCTATCTTCATGGCCCGGGCCTCGGCCACGTACTGCGGCACCCGGTCCTTGGTGTTCATGACGCTGCTCATAAGGGCGGCCATGTACTCTTGCGGGTAATGGGCTTTCAGGTACCCGGTCTGGAAAGCTAGGAACGAGTAGCAGGCCGAGTGGCTCTTGTTGAACGAGTAGCCTCCGGCCTTCTCCATCCAGTTCCAAAGCTCTTCGGCGACGTGTGGGGCCACCTCGTTCCGGGTGCAGCCGCTCGTAAACTTACCCTTGAGCGTGGCTAGTAGTTCGGCGTTCTTTTTGCCGATGGCTTTGCGGAGCGTGTCGGCCTCGCCGGGCGTAAAGCCGCCGAGGAGCTTGGAGATCTCCATGAGTTGCTCCTGGTAGGCGGCGACGCCGTAGGTCGGCTCAAGGATGGGCTTGAGGCGCGGGTCCATGTAGTCCACGCTCTCGGGGTCGTGCTTGCCGTTCTTGAAATTCGGGATGTAGTCCATCGGGCCGGGCCGGTAGAGGGCGTTGAGGGCCACGAGGTCGTCGAAGCGGTCCGGCTGGACCTCCTGGAGCATCCGCTGCATACCGCCGGACTCAAACTGGAAGACCCCGAACGTGTCACCCCGGGAGAAGAGCTTCAAAGTCTTCTCATCGACGAGCGAAATGTTCGTTATATCCACCTCTTCGTCGCGGGTCTGGCGGATGTTCTCCAGGGTCTCCTCGATCACATCCAGGTTTCGTAGCCCGAGGAAGTCCACCTTGAGCAACCCCAACGCCTCCACGTCGGACATCGGATGCTGGACCATCACGGAGTTCTCGTTCTTGATCCGCTGCAGCGGCACGATGTCCGTAAGCGGCTCTTCGGAGATGACGACGCCGGCGGCGTGGGTCCCGGCGTGGCGGGCGAAACCTTCGATCTCGAAGGCGTTGTCCAGGACGCGCTTCGCGTCCTCATCCCTCTCGACCAGCGCGATGATCTCCCGCGCCTGTCCCGGGTGCTTCTCGCCCGCCACGTAACCATCTTCCCCGAGGGTCAGCACGTCGCGTAGCGTGGTGCCGACGGGCTTGTCCGGGATGAGCTTGGCGAGCTTGTCGGTATCGCTGTAGGGGAACTGGAAGATACGGCCCGAGTCCCGGATGGCGGCCTTGGCGCCGATGGTCCCGAACGTGATTATTTGGGCGACGTGCTCGTGGCCGCCGTACTTATCCGTGACGTACTTCATGACCTCCGAGCGGCCGGCGACCGAGAAGTCTATATCCACGTCCGGCATGTTGATCCGGTCCGGGTTGAGGAACCGCTCGAAGAGGAGCGAGTACTGCAACGGGTCGAGGTCCGTTATCTCCAACGCGTACGCCACGATTGAACCCGCCGCCGAACCCCGTCCCGGTCCGACGGCGATCTTCATGTCTTTCGCGTACCGGACGAAGTCCCACACGATGAGGAAGTAGTCCTCGAAGCCCATCTTGCCGATGGTCGCGAGCTCGAATTCCAGCCTTTGTTGCACCTCCGGAGAACCGGCCCGGGTCCCGTAACGGCCGACGAGGCCTTTCTCACACAACTCCCGCAGGTACTGGGCGGCCGTGTAACCGTTGGGCTTCGGGAAGTTCGGCAGCCGGGTTTTGCCGAGCTCGATGCCGACGTCCCCGATCAAATCTACTACGTCCAGCGTGTTCGAAAGGGCCTCGGGATGGTCCGGGAAGATCCTCTCCATCTCCTCGACCGGCTTTACGTAGAATTCCTCGCCGTGGAACTTCATCCGGTTCGGGTCGTTGTAGAACTTGCCGGTCCCGATGCACAAGAGCGCGTCGTGCATCCGGGCGTCGCTCCGGGCGGTGTAGTGGCTGTCGTTGGTCGCGACGAGCGGTATCTGGGTGTCTTTGTGGAGCTGAATTAGCCCCTCGTTCACCCGTTTCTGCTCCGGGATGCCGTGGTCCTGCATCTCCAGAAAAACCGCGTCGAAGACCTCCCCGTACTCCATCAAGAGCCGCCGGGCCTCGTCCATCCGGTTTTCGAGGATCCGGGTCGGCACCTCGGCCGAGAGACACCCCGAAAGGCACACGATACCTTTGCCGTGTTTCCGCAGAAGCTCCATGTCCACCCGGGGCTTGCGGTAAAAACCTTCGAGATAGCCGGCCGTCGAAAGTTTCATCAGGTTCTTGTAGCCCTCGGGATTACGGGCGAGCAGGGTGAGGTGGTAATAAGGGGCTTTGCTCCGGTCGTGCCGATCGGCGGCGACGTAGACCTCGCAGCCCATAAGAGGCTTTATGCCGGCGGCGGTTGCCTCCTTATAGAACTTCACCGAACCGTACATAACGCCGTGGTCCGTCAACCCGATAGCCGGCATGTTCTGGTCTTTGGCGAAAGAAATGAGGTCCCGGATACGGCTCGCCCCATCGAGCATCGAGTACTCCGAATGGCAGTGCAAATGCGCGAAAGGCGTTACCGTCAAACCGTTCTCCCTCTAACTCTCCCTCAAAACGCCGATGTGCCGAGAGGCCGAGAGGCCGGCGACGCTACCGATGTGCGGGCGCCGCCTGCGCCTGTTCTCCCATCCTCGACGCCCCGACTATAGAGAACGCGGAAGGATTTGTCCAGGCCAGGTTGAACCCGAACTTGAGACACGATTTGCAGGACTTTTCAGGGGCAGGTGTTAGGTATCAGGCTTTAGGCGTCAGGTTTCGAGTACCAGGGTGATGCTGAGTAGTCTAGTAGTTCGAGGGATGGATTCGAGGGGTTTTGCATCCAGTCGGGTAGCTTCCCGGCGTAAAGAGCGGCGCGGTAGCGGAATGCTGAAGCCTGCGACCTGAAGCCTTACTCTTCATCGTCCTTCCAAAGCAGCCAGTTAAGGGCCATCTGGGTGCTTAGCACGGCGAAGAGTAGCGCGAAGGCGCCGCGTAGGAGGTCGTGTCGCCAGGCGGTGTAAACGACGAGGGCCACGGATACGGAGAGCGCCGCGAGTACTACCAAGAACGTCGCGGCCAGGGCTGCGGTCCGGAGGGCCCAGCGGGCCGGGCTCTCTCTTCTGGTATCCCGCCGGGTGTCTCTCGCCTGCCGCACCGCGCCGCGCGTTATCCTTAGCCTTGCTTCTTGGCCGGCTCCTTGGAAGAGCTTTCAGATTTTTTCTCGGTGCCGCTATCCGCGCCCTTCTCGGTTTTCGTCTCCGTGGCGCCGTTTTTGGTGGAAGGCTCGGTTTTCTTTCCGCCCTTGCTGTAGTCGGTCGAGTAAAAGCCAGATCCTTTGAAAGAGATGCCCACGGGATGGAGAACCTTTTTGACGGGGGCGCCGCACTCGACGCATTCCCGCAGGGGCTCGTCGGAGATCTTCCGCATCACGTCGAAGACGTGCCCGTTCTCACACTTGTACTCGTAGATCGGCATCCAACTTCCTCCAATATAAGGCTCGCAACCGGTAGATTATACAACCTTCACGGAGTAGGGCGGCCCGTACGGAAGCTACTCTGGACGTTTGTTCGGGTCGAGGTCCCCGGAGCTGAACTCTTCTTGCATCTTCTCCCGGGCGGCCTCCACGATCTTCGGGTTGCTCAAGATGTCGTCGATTTGGGCCTGGGAGGCGTTGCGCCGGACGTACTCTTCGTCCGCCACGTCGTGCAGGTTCGCCCCTTCGTTCAGACGATGGACCACGTACTCCAGCACCCGCTTTTCCCTCAACGAAGGCCCCTGGCTGCCGAATAGCCGTGCCCACAACCCCTTTTTCTCCTCGGTCATCCTCTCTCCTCTCTGATGGCGGTACCGCCTGTGAGTTTATAGGCTCTTTGGTGCTTCGTACAGGTTGGGCCGGCCTTATACCCTGCCGGCTAGTTCCTCCAGGGCGTTACCCGTAACCCGGTAGACCGTCCAATCATCCATCGCGACGGCCCCGAGGCTCTCGTAGAAACCTATGGAAGGCTCGTTCCAGTCCAGCACCCACCATTCCAGGCGTCCGCACCCACGCTCCTTTGCCAATTTGGCCAGGTGGATCAGCAACGCCCGGCCGATCCCCGCCCCACGATACTCCGGCCGCACGTACAGGTCTTCCAGGTAGATGCCCGGCCGCCCGATAAAGGTCGAGAAGTTATGAAAAAAGAGGGCGAACCCCGCTGGCTCGTCGTCCGTGTAGGCCAGCAACGCCTCGGC
>JBARZM010000222.1:0-1857 GCA_049650095.1 Rubrobacteraceae bacterium
GCCATTTCGAGGGCTTCGAGCCCTTCGCGAAGGGCGAACGCGACGCCTTCGAGCGCGGCGCGCAGGAGATGACCGCGCCCGTGCCCCAGACCCAGACCGGTCCAGGCTCCGCGGGCTTCGGGGTCCAGGTGCGGCGTCCGCTCTCCGCTCAAGTACGGCAAAAAAGCGAGCCCTTCCGCGCCGGCGGGCACGGTGAAAGCTTCCTCGTAGACCTCTTCCCAGGAGACGCCTAGAACGCCGCGGGCCCATTCCAGGGCGAGGCCGGCGTTCTGGATCGCCGCCATCGAGTAAAAGAGGCCCGGCGCGGCGGCGCGGTAGAGATGGGTCCGGCCGTGGGGATCGGGGTCGGGATGGTGCGTGGGGGCCACGATCTGGGCCCCCGTGCCGATCGTTAGCTGCACGAGGCCGGGCTTCGAGAGCCCGGTACCAAGCATGGCGGCCGCCGTGTCCGCCGCCCCGGCCGCGACCGGTAGACCGGCCCGCAGGCCAAGATGTTCCGCCGCTTCGCGGGTCAAGCCCCCGGAGGCCGCGGATGCAATGACCGGCGCCAAGAAGTCCGTTCTCAAGCCCAGGGTTTCGGCCAGGCCGTGGTCCCAGCGGTCGGCGGGTAGATCGTAGAGCAGGGTCGCAGAGGCGTCGGAGGGCTCCGTTGCGGCCTCTGCGGTGAGCCGTAGCCGGAGCCAGTCCTTCGGTTGGAGCGCCCAACGAATGTTTTCGTAGGTTTTGGGCTCGTTGTCCCGAAGCCATAGGAGGCTCGGGCCCGCCATGCCCACCGTGGGCGGGTTGGCGAGCCGCAGCCGGGCGCCTTCGTCGAGGGCCCGGTAGGCGTGTAGATGGTCCGCCGAGCGCGCGTCGGCCCACAGGATGGCGGGCCTCAAAGGTTCTCCGCTCGCCCTGGCCGGCACGACGCCGTGCATCTGGCCCGAGAGCCCGACCGCCGCGACCCCGGGACCATGAGGGCCGATGGCCTTTCTCGCCGCCTCGCCCACGGCGCTCCACCACTCTTCGGGGTTGGATTCCGCCCATCCGGGTCTCGGTGAGCGCACGGCGTAGGATCTCGCCCCTACACCGGCCACGGTCCTGTCCGGGTGAATAAGGATCGCCTTTACCGAGCCGGTGCCGAGATCCAGGCCAAGAAGCATCAGCAATATCCTCGCCCGGAGAAAAGCCGGGGCATCAGGGTTCGTTCCATAACCACATAGTAGGGGAAACCAGCATCGACTTGGTGACACCGGCGCTTCCGGGCATCGAAAAGGGACCGGGCAAAACCCGATCCCTCATTGGCGGTGTGTCCGAAAGCGGGTAGTTGTATCCGGTTACGCTTTGAGTTCTCCCTGGACTATGACCCGATTCGTGTAGTCTGGCAGGGTGCAGGTCTGTAGGCTGACTATGTTCTTGCCCGCCACAGGCTCGAGGACGGAGAGGTCCGTGGGATCGGTTACTATGGTATTGAACACCTCGTAGGTATACTTCTTGCCCTCGGAGTCTTCCAGGAATATCTCATCCCCGTTCTGCAACTTGTCTATGTCGTAGAAGGCCAAATAGCTCGACGTGCCCTGAAAACCCAGGCGATGACCGGCTATGTAGACGTTGGCCTCTTTGTCCCAGGGATAACCCGTACCTTGAAGGTGCACGCCGGCATAGTTCTTGAACAATGCCTCGGTGGTTCCCTTGCCGGTCGGCACCTCGTCGTTGTCTAACTCCGCCATGTTGGGCACGGTAATCTTCAGCATCTTGTTATCCGGCCCCTGGGAGGACTCTTCCGAAGGGGTATCTCCGCCCTGATCCGGCGCGACCTGGACGTCGGGTGTCGTTGCGGGGGCAGCCTCCGTCTTGGCTTTTTCGGTCTTCTGGCCC
>JBARZM010000223.1:0-7283 GCA_049650095.1 Rubrobacteraceae bacterium
GGGAAGAACCTTACGTCCAAAGGGATCAGCGTACCTCTATCCGCAAACGCGCCTACCTGCCAAAAGATAGATCCCGTGTCTTTCAACACGCGAGCACACTCTTGCAATATATGAGTTTGCTCTTCCATATATACTTCGAGTGCTTTTCGCGCTGACTCGTATTCCTTGCCTATGTTGTAGGGAGGAGAAGAGACCACCAAGTCTACCGAGTCATCCGGAAGTTCACCGAGCAACCGCTTGCAGTCGCCTAAGTGAATTTCGTTCAACGATAGTCTCCTTTGGCCTGAGCTTTTAATCTTCAATCCTCCCATAGTCCTTTAGAGTTAATTTAACCCAAATTGGGATACTGGTCAAGATACGTAGCTACTTCCTCCACTCTTTGGAGACGACCACTTCCACCTCGACCGGCACTTTCTTCAACAACTTCTCCCCGGCTCGTATCATTGCTGTTCGCATCTTTTCGGATACTTCGTCCGACAACTCTTCCGCGCATTCAACGACGAACTCGTCGTGGATGGAGTTTATGAGTCGGGCGTCTAGTCCTTCCAACGCTTCGCGGATGTAGGCGAGGGCGAGCTTGGCAATGTCGGCGCTCGAACCTTGTATCGGGTAGTTCATCGCCTCCCGGCGCATAGCGCCCTTGTCGTCTACGCCGGATTTCTGGCCGAACTTGCGGACCCGGCCCGCCAGCGTCCGAAGCGTCCGGTCTCTGGAGGCCCGGTTGGCCGTGCTCTGTAGAAAGCGTTGTACTTTGGGGTAGTTGGTGAAATATTCGTCTATAAGCTGGCGTCCGCGGGCTTCGTCCGTGCCGAGCTGGGCCGAGAGACTTTTCGCCCCGCGGCCGTACATGAGGCCGAAGTTGATCCTCTTGGCCGCCGACCGCTGGTCCTTGCTAACCTCCTCCATCTCCACCCCATACATCTTCGCCGCCGTCACCCGGTGCAGGTCTTCACCCTCCCGGAAAGCCCGCACGAACTCCGGGTCTTCCGAAACCTCCGCCAGTATACGAAGCTCTATCTGGGAGTAATCCGCGATCACGAGCGTGTTACTTTGTTCCGCCACAAAGCAACTGCGAAATTCGTCTTCGTGAGGGATTTGCTGCACGTTGGGGTTGGTGCAGGCTAGTCGTCCGGTCGGGACGCGGCACTGGAGAAAGCTGGCGTGGATGCGGCCGGTCTTCTCGTGGATGTAGTTCGGGTAGGTTTCGAGGTACGTGCCGAGCTTCTTCTGGAGTTCCCGGTATTTGAGGAGGTCCTTCGCCGCCGGATGGTCCACCTTCAGCAGCGTCCAGACTTTGGTATCGGCCAACTCTATGCCCAGGGAGCGGAAGGCGTCGGTGATCTGCCGCGGGCTGTTCAGGTTTAGCTGGGGGGCGAGTCCTTCTAGGGGCAACACGCCTTCCGGCTCGGGGAAGTGGGCGTTTAGGTCCCCGGCGGCCCGGTCGCGGCGGTCACGCACCGTTTCTTCGAGCTCCTTCCACTTCTCCACGTCCAGCTTTATGCCGGCGAGCTCCATCTCGGCCAGGGCGCCGACGGCCCCGAACTCTATCTTCGACACCAGCCGGAGCTTCTCGGCGGCGAGCGACTCCGCCAGCTTTTCCCGCAGGGGCAGGAGTATCTCCGCGTCGCGGGCGGCGTACTCTATCTGACGCTCCGAGAGGTTGCCGGACCAGTCTTCCCGCTGGGCGGACTTGTCCAACTGCTGGTCCAGGTAGCGGTCCGCGACCGCCTCCAGGGAGTAGGACGCGCCCTGTTCACCGCCGTCCAGGAGTTGGGCCGCGAGCATCGTGTCGAAGACCGGGTAGAGCGGGATCCCGTGCTCCGCGTAGAGGAATTGGTGATCGAACTTCGCGTTGTGGAGGACCTTTACCGGCCCGTCCTCCAGTATCTCTCTAAGCGGCGAGAGGTCTTGGGTCTCGAAGACGTCGAAGACGAAAGTTTCATTTGGGGTGGAGAGTTGCAGGAGCCGGATGCGACCGTCGCGGGGGCTCAGGCTCGTGGTTTCGGTGTCGAGGCCGACGTAGTCAGCCCCGGCGAGGGCTTCCGAGATGCTAGAAATCTCGTCTGTCCCGGTGACGATACGAAGGTTCGAGGTACGTTCTTCCACGCTTCGATTCTAGCAGGATAACGTAGTTACACTTGTTTCCGGTTGGTAGGTTAAACTCCTCTTGTATGGGACGTTCGATCAAAGTAGGCCGCGCTTTCGGTATAGATGTGAAGGTTCACTGGACCTTTCTGCTGCTGCTGGGCTTCTTCGCTTTTCTGAGCTACAGCAATACCGGAGACCTGATAAACGCGCTGGTGACGGTGCTTATCGTGGTGACGTTATTCTTGTGCGTGCTGCTCCACGAGTACGGACATTCGCTGGTGGCGCAGAGGATGGGGATCGAGATCCAGGACATAACCCTTCTGCCGATAGGCGGGTTGGCCCGGATGAAGGCGATGCCCGAGAGGCCCATCGACGAGGTGAAGGTCGCCGTCGCCGGCCCGCTGGTGAACGTGGCGCTGGCCCCGGTTTTTATCGGTCTGGCTTTCCTGTTTGGCTTCGATATCTCCACGTTGCGCAACATCTTCCAGGCCCAGGAGTCGGTCGGCAACGTGTTGCTCTACCTCGGTGGGCTCAACATATTCCTCGTGCTCTTCAACATGATACCGGCCTTCCCGATGGACGGCGGACGGGTTTTGCGCGGGCTCTTGGCGACCCGTTTCGGGCCGATCCGGGCCACGGACATCTCCTCCACCATCGGGCAGCTTTTCGCGCTCGCTTTCTTCCTCGTCGGCATCTTCGCCGTGCAGCCATTTCTAGCCCTCATAGCAGTCTTCATCTTCTTCGGGGCCGGCGGCGAGCAGCAGATGGTTCGCCAGCGGGAGACGATGCGGGGCCTGCTCGTGTCGGACGTTATGGGCACCAAGCGGCGCACCGAGACTTTGACCCCGTACCACAACTTCGGGCAGGTTCTCGACGCGGTAATTCACGGCTACCAGGAAGACTTTCCCGTCGTGGATCAGGACGGCAACCTCGTCGGCATCCTGACGCGCGCGGAGATCATGACCGCCGCCCACTCGCCGGATAAGTTCTCCAGCGTCCGGGATTTGATGAAGACGGAGTTCCCTACCATCTCCCCCGACGCCGACCTCTTCAAAGATGGACATCGCCTCCTTCAAGAGAGCAGCCTGCGGGCCGTGCCGGTCGTGAAAGCCGGGGACCTCGTCGGGATGCTGACCATAGACGATATCGGGCAGGCGAGCCTGCTGCGCGACCTCAAAAAGCAGCAGTACGCGAGATAGATTTGCGGGTAGTGTCTCTACTCCCGAGCGCCACCGAGATGGTCCACTTCGCCGGGGCCGGTGACAGCCTGGCCGGCGTAACCCACGAGTGCGATTACCCGCCCGGCGTCGAGAAACTCCCGCGCCTCACCAGCTCTCGCATAGACCACCACAACATGACCAGCGCCGAGATAGACGCCGCCGTCGGCCAACGCCTCACCGACGACGACAGCATCTACGCCCTCGACGCCGACCTGCTGGACAGGCTTTCCCCGGACCTCATAGTTACCCAGGGTCTCTGCGAGGTCTGCTCCGTGTCCCTGAACCTCGTCGAGCGGGTGGCGGCGGGGCTGACCCGGCGGCCGGAAGTGTTCTCCACGGACCCCACCTCGCTGCGCGAAGTCCTCGACGACACTATCGCGGTAGGGGAACTGGTTGGAAAAGGTGAAGAGACAAGCGGAAAAGTCGTGGATCTCGAAGAAAGGTTGTCCCTGGTAGGGGAGGCCGTGGCGGATCTGGAGCGGCCCCGCGTCGGGTGTATAGAGTGGTTGGACCCGCCGTTCTCCGCCGGACACTGGGTCCCGGAGATGGTCAATATGGCCGGGGGAGAGGAGCTTTTCGCCGGCCCCGGAGAACGCTCCGGGCGCCTTGCCTGGGAGGCGGTTTTCGAGGCGGACCCGGACGTGCTCGTGATAATGCCCTGCGGATTCGATGTAAATCGCGCTTTGCAAGAAGCCCGTCAACTAGCCGACCTCGATGGCTGGGAGGATCTCACAGCGGTCCGGGAGGATCGGGTTTGGGTGGTGGACGCCAACTCGTACTTCAGCCGCCCGGCGCCGAGGCTCGTGAGGGGAGTGGAGGTACTGGGCCACATACTCCATCCCGAAGCCTTCCCCGACGCTCCGGGCCCGGCCGAAGCCGTCAAGCTCGCCGGCGCCCGCTCGACTATATAGGCACAGACGGCATCCAGGACCATCGGCGTTCGCCCTGGTGTTCGCCCTGGTGTAAGTCCCGGGGCCGGATATCCGCTAGACTCTCGTTCCTTGTGAGGTCTTTGGTCGAAGAGGTGGAAACCCGCGTCGCCCGGGTGGGGACGGATCCCATTTGGGGCTATACGCACTGCCTGCGGGTCTACGTCCTGGCGAGGGAGTTGGGAGTCGCGGAGGATCTCCGGTTCGATGCGGAGTTGCTCTACATCGCCGCCCTCTTGCACGATATTGGTCTCTACAAGCCTTACGCCCATAGGAAAGAGCCGGACCACGCCCGGCGTTCGGCGGCGGTCGCCGGACAATTCTCGCGTGACGCAGGCTTTCCGGCACAGGAGACCGAAATCATCCTCGACGCCATCGAACACCATCCGCCGGACGCGCCGGCCGGTTCCTCGGCCGAGGCCGTCCTGCTCAAAGACGCCGTCGCGCTCGACTACCTGGGCGCCGTCGGCGTATCGCGGGTGATCTCGATGGTAGGCCCGGATCACGGCATCCCGGACCTGGCCGCCGCTGTCCAAAATATCCGTAGCCTCCACGAGAGCCTGCCGAAGCTCCTGATCCTCGAGAGCAGCAGAAACCTCGCCCGGGGCCGGATAGCGGAGACAGAACACTTCACGGAGGCCCTGACGAACGCCACGGCGAACCTGAAATTACTTTAGTCGGGGCCCCAAGCGGTCGTCAGGTTGGAGAACGTCTCGCGGAGGCCGGCGGGCAGATCCGTTTGCGGGCGCCAGCCGAGGTCGCGGGCGGCTTTCGCGGGGTTTACCGAACTGCGGGACTGCTCCCCGGGCTTGGGCGGTCCGTGGCGGGGTGGGATGTCCTTGCCGGAAACCTCCCGGAGCATCCGGTGGAGATCGTTGACGCTGGTCTCTATCCCGGTCCCGATGTTGTAGGCGCCGGACGGCGCCGCGCCCTCCAGGGCCCGGACATTAGCCTCGACCACGTCGCCAACGTAGACGTAGTCGCGGGTCTGTTCCCCGGTCCCGTTTATCTTGGAGGTACGACCGGCGGCCAGGTCGCCGCAGAAGATCGCCACGACCCCGGCTTCGCCGTGCGGGTCTTGCCGGGGGCCGTAGACGTTGGCGTAGCGGAGCGAGACGCAGTGGAGCCCGTGGTGCGCTTTGTAGTAGTCGAGGTAGCGTTCGGCGGCGAGCTTCGAGAGGCCATAGGGTGAGACCGGAAGCCGGGGGTGGTCTTCGGGGGCGGGGAACTCCGACTGCTCGCCGTAGACCGCGCCGCCCGTGGAGGCGAACACCACCTTCTCCACGCCGTGCCTTACGCAACTTTGCAAGAGGCGAACGGTGCCGACGACGTTGACCTCCGCGTCGAAGCCCGGGTCCTCCACGGAGCGCCGGACGTTCATCTGGGCGGCGTGGTGAGAGAGCGCCCCGGGCTTGAACTCCTCGAATACCTCCGGGCAGCCCGTGCGGATATCGGCCTCGTAAAAGCGGGCGCCGGAAGGTATGTTCCGCCGGCTTCCGGTCGAGAGGTCGTCAACCACGGCCACCTCGTGCCCGAGTTCCAGGAGCCGGTCCACCACGTGGGACCCGATAAAGCCGGCTCCCCCGCTCACGAGTACCCTGGTCATGCTACCGGGACCGCGATCTTATCCGCCCTGCGCCGTTGGGGTTCATCTTCCGGTTCTCCTCTCAGGCCCTACAGTACACGACATCGTCTTCGGTGCGCCGCCCAACGGGGCGAGCCGAGCACCGTTAGGCGGCTTCCAGAAAGCGCGAACGCTGGCACGAAACCCGCGCCGGGTGGCAGAACTGGTGCAGAATCATCCCAGGGTCACCCCAGGGTCACCCCAGGGCCGACCAGAGGACGTAAACCCCGGCCGCGAGGCTCAGCGTCCCCACCACCAGCATCCGGAGGCCGGCTATCAGGTGGATGCCGCGCTCCGGTATGGGCCCGATGCCGCCGCGGCCGCCCTGGTTGCGCCCGCCGCGCAACAGGGCGTAGAGACCGAACGACAGCCCCCCAACGCCGCCCAGAACGAGCAGGATGCCGAGCGCGAGCGCGCTAGAGACGCCTTACCCCCGGTCCGGGTCGGTGTTCATCTTGAACAGCAGCCGGCGGAACCTGGGGTTGTCCCGCAGGGGGACGAATTCCAGGGCGCTTTTGAAGTGTTCGGCGTCCCGCTCTCCGGCCTCCACGGCTTTCTCCATGTAGCCCAGGGACGCTTCGTAGTCGCCGCTGCGGGCCCGAATGCTGGCGAGCGCCGAGAGGGCCGGGGAGTACTCCTCGTCGAAGGCCAGCGCCCGCGCCAGAAGCTCCTCGGCGGTCTGGAGGTCGTCCGTGGTGTAGTAAAGGCTCGCATACGAGTAGAGCGTTCGGGGGTTCGTGGGGTCGCTTTTCAGGGATTCGACGAAGTGCTCTTCGGCCTCGTTCGGCTCGTTCCGCTGCTCGTGTAGAAGCCCGATCTCCAGGTGGGCGTTCGGGTCCGCCGGGTCTATGGCGAGCACCGCCACGTACGCCTCCTCCGCGCCAGCCGTATCCCCGAGGGCCAGACGGATCTCACCCAGCGTATACAGATGCCGGGTCTCGTCGCGGCCCAAAGCCACGGCCTCCTCCGAAAGCCGCAGGGCTTCCGCCAAGTCACCTTTTTCATTCAACAAGTGGGCGGCGAGCTCGTCCCGGATCTCCGGCGACCCCGGCGAGTCTTCGAGCCCCCTCCGGAAGGCGGCCTCCGCCTCTTCGGGGCGACCGTTGCGGGTGTGGCAAATGCCCAGGTTCGCGTGGGCCTCCCACCACTCCGGCGTCTCCTCTATTACCTCTTCGTAAGCCTGGATAGCCTCCGGGTAGCGGCCCAGCATGTCCAGCGTATTCGCCCGGAACGTACACGCCCCACTGCGTTGCTGGCCCTCGGTGGCGACCTCCAGCGCCTTCTCGAAGAAGTCTAAAGCCTGGGCGTAATCCGTCGCGTCGAAAGCCACGAGCCCGGCGTTTATGAGCATGTCGGCGTCTTCGGGGTGGTTGCGGGTCCAGCGCTCGAAGGTTGCGCGGGCAAGGTCCGCTTCCCCCACGA
>JBARZM010000224.1:0-9887 GCA_049650095.1 Rubrobacteraceae bacterium
CGCCGCCACTCGTACCACTCCCACACGAGTTTCGGATCGCGCACGAACGCCTCGGGGGTGGCGAGTTGTTGGGGATCATACCGGGCCCAGAGGCCGGTCTGCGCCTCCCGAAAGGTCGGTATGCCACTCTCGGCCGAGATGCCAGAGCCCGTCAAAACAACGACGTTCTGAGCGCCGCGCAGTTCTTCTACTAGTCGAGACGGTACGTCCATACTGGGTTGACTCACCGTATAGCACGGATCAGGGCCGCCGGGCCGCCGCCGACGGAGACGGCTCGTTCCTCGCCCGTGGCCATATCGCGCAGCGTGCAGGAACCGGCCTCCAGCTCGTCCTCCCCGATCACGACCGTGTAAGAAGCCCCGGTCCGGTCGGCCTGCTTGAACTGGCCCTTGGCCTTGCGTTCGCCGAAGTCGAGATCGCAGGAGATACCCTCCGAGCGGAGTTGTCCGGCCAGCTTCAAGGCCGGGAGCCGGGCTTCGGAAACGAGGGTCACGAAGAACACGTCCACCGAAGGGTTTTCGTCGCGGGCGGCGGCGGCGAGCAGCATCCGCTCCACCCCGCTCCCGAACCCTATGCCGCCGAGGTCCGGGCCGCCGAGATCGGAGATGAGGCTGTTGTACCGTCCCCCACTCCCCACCGCGTCCTGCGCCCCGAGCGCCCCGCTCTTCGCCTCGAAGACCGTCGAGGTGTAGTAATCGAGGCCCCGCACGAGCCGGTCGTCCACCTCGTAAGGAACGCCGAGCGCCCCGAGCCCGTCCTTGACGGCCGAGAAGTGCGCCCGCGCCTCCTCGCTCAAGAACTCCCCGAGCGACGGCGCTTCGGCGAGCAAAGCCTGGGTATTCTTGTCTTTGGAGTCCAGGATGCGCAGCGGGTTCGTCTCAAGCCGGGAGACGGAATCCGGGTCGAGGTCTTCACGGTGTTTCTCCAGGTACGCTTTTAGCTCCGGTATGTAGACCTTGCGGGTGGCGAAGTCCCCGAGGTGGTTTACGTACACCACCTCCTCCCGGACCCCGACGGCCTGGTGGAGGTTGTAGAGTAAAGCTATGACCTCCACGTCAACGAGCGGGTCCGAGGAGCCGAGGACTTCGGCCCCGATCTGGGTGTGCTGCCGAAAGCGGCCCTTCTGCTGGCGCTCGTGGCGGAACATCGGCCCCGTGTACCAGAGCTTTACCGGCTGGGCGAGCTTGTAGAGGTTATGCTCGACGTAGGCCCGCACGACCCCGGCCGTCCCCTCGGGCCGGAGGGCCATCTCCCGCCCGGCCTTGTCCTCGAAGGCGAACATCTCCTTGCGCACGATGTCCGACGCCTCGCCCACGCCTCGAATAAAGACCTGGGCCTCCTCGAAGACCGGGGTGCGAATCTCGGCGTAGTTGTAGCGCCGAAACAGGTCGCGGGCTATGCTTTCTACCCACCGCCAGAGGTCGGGCCGCTCGTTCGGCTCCCGGCCTCCGGGGAAGACGTCGTAGGTTCCTTTCGGCTTGCGGTAGCTCAAACGAGGCCGAGAGGGAGGTACGGGTTGTTCTCCAGTTCCTCCGAAGCCGAGAGAACCGGACCGTGCCCCGCGTAGAGCTTCGTTTCGTCTTCCCAGAGGGGCATCACCTTGCGGAGAGAGGTCTCGATCGCTTCCCAGGATGCTCCCGGCAGGTCCGTGCGCCCCACGCTGCCGGGCAGTACGAGGTCGCCCACGATCTGGTCCTCGCCGATGACGAAAGTCACGGACCCCGGCGAGTGTCCCGGCGTGTGGAGCACGTGCAGGCTCTTGCCGGCTATGACCAGGTCTTCCCCGTCTTGAAGCGGCTCGTAGACCTGGACGCCGGTGCTGGAGGCGTCGTCCGGGTGGATGTAGAGCGGGGCGTTGGTCTCCCGGAGTATGGGGTCCAGGGCGTCCACGTGGTCCCGGTGGCCGTGGGTGACGAGGACGGCGGCTACCGGGCCCCGCACGGCGGCGAGTATCTTCCCCGGCTCGGCCCCGGCGTCCACGATAATGTCGCCCTCCGGCGCGTGAACCACGTAGGCGTTCACCCCGAAGCCGTCCATCGAAAGTTGTATCTGCTCTATCTCCGTCATCCGCTACCTGACTTTCGTGCCATAAGTTGTCACAACAGGGTTCGGCGCCTCGTTCATCACGAGGCCCCTTTGCCGCCGGCGCCGCGACGCTCGCCGCGGCGCTCGCCGCGTTTAGTTCTCAAGGGGCGTGCCGTCGCGGGAGACCCGGTACACGTCGTAGACGTCGTGGATACCCCGAATTTTCCTGAGCACCTCCTCGACGTGCTTGAGGCTCGCCGCCTTGAAGGCGAACCGGCTCAAAGCCGTCCGGTCTTCGATGGTATCCACCCGGGCCGAGAGTATGCTGACCCCGGCGTCCGAGATGGTCGTGGTTATGTCTCTAAGGAGATGCATCCGGTCGAGCGCCTCTACCAGGATCTCCACGGTAAACAGCTTCTCCGTGCCCGCCGACCACTCTACCTGCACGAAACGATCCTCGTCCCGCGACTTGAGCGCCCGGGCGTTGTTGCAGCCGCTGGCGTGGACCACCACGCCCCGACCCAGCGAGACGTAGCCGACGATCTCATCTCCCGGCATCGGCGTGCAGCAGCGGGCCAGACGGGTCATGATGCCGCTCGAACCGATCACCCGGACGCCCGTCTGCTCGTCTGTTTCGTCGGCCGGGTCCGGTAGCGGCAGCGGGGTGAGCGCCGGGCTCTGCGCGGGCCGCACGTCCTCCGCCGGCTGGACTTGCTCGATAATCCGGTGGGCCACGTTCTCGGCCGAGAGCGCGCCCATGCCGACGGCGGCGAGCATGTCGTCCGGGGTGGGATAGTTTACGCTCTGGGCGACCTCCTGAAGAATGCCGGACGGGACTTTGCCAATCCGCCGCTTCTTGAGGAAGGACACGACCTTCTCGCGGCCCGAGGCCAGGTTGTCTTCCCTATCTGCCTTGTTGAAGAACTGCCGGATCTTGTTTCGGGCCCGGCCGCTCTGGACGACCTCCAGCCAGTCCCGGCTGGGCCCGGGGGTCTTGCCGGTCACGACCTCGACCCGGTCGCCGGAGACCAGTTCCGAATCGAGCGGCGCGATCCGGTCGTTCACCCGCGCCCCGATGGTGCGGTGCCCGACCTCGGTGTGAACGTGGTAGGCGAAGTCTATCGGCGTGGCGCCAGCCGGGAGGCTTATAACGTCGCCCTTTGGCGTGAACACGTAGACCTCGTCGGCCCCGAGTTCGCCTTTTATAGACTCCATGAACTCGTTCGCGTCGGTAGTCTCTTTCTGCCACTCGACCATGCTGTTGAGCCAGGCGAGCCGGTCTACCTCGCCGGTCTTCCGGCCTTCCTTGTACATCCAGTGGGCGGCGATGCCGTACTCCGCCGTCCGCTCCATCTCCTCCGTGCGAACCTGGATCTCCAGCAGCTTTCCCTCGTTCGACATCACCGTCGTGTGAAGCGACTGGTACATGTTGAACTTCGGCATCGCCACGTAGTCTTTGAAACGGCCCGGTATGGGCTTCCAGGTCGAGTGGATCACACCCAGGGTCCCGTAGCAGTCCCGCAGGTCCTCGACGAGCACCCGCAACCCGGCCAGGTCGTATATTTCGTTGAACTCTTTGTTGCGCCGGACCATCTTGTTGTAGATGGAGTAGAAGTGTTTTACCCGGCCCTTTACGTCGGCTTTTATACCGGCCTCGCCGAGCCGGCGCTGAAGCTCGGCCGCCGTGCCGTTTATGAACGCCTCCCGGTCGTCTCTCCGGGCCGCCACGAGCCGCTTTGTCTCTTCGTAACGCCGGGGATGAAGCGTTGCGAAGGAGAGGTCTTCGAGCTCCCACTTCACGGAGTGAATACCCAGCCTGTGGGCCAGGGGCGCGTAAATCTCCAGCGTCTCCTGGGCTTTTTTCAACTGGGTCTCGCGCTTTAGGTAGGCGAGGGTGCGCATGTTGTGCAGCCGGTCGGCCAGCTTGATGATAATGACCCGCACGTCCTTGCTCATAGCGACGATCATCTTCCGCAGCGATTCGGCCTGCGCCTCTTCCAGGTTCCCCGATGGCAGCCGCTTGAGCTTCGTTACCCCGTCCACGATCTGCGCGAGGCCGGCGCCGAAGCGCGCCGCCAGCTCTTCCTTGCTCGTGTCCGTATCCTCGACCACGTCGTGCAGCAGCGCGGCGGCGACGGTCGTGGCGTCGAGCCGGAGATCGGCCAGAATATCCGCCGTGGCGAGCGGATGGTATACGAAAGGCTCGCCACTTTTGCGGGCTTGCCCCCGGTGGGCCGCGTGGGCCACCGCGTAGGCGTCGGCTATAAGCTCTTCCACGCCTTCCGGGCTATAAGCGGTTACCTTTTCCAGAAGCGAGGATATGGTTACGTCCGGCAACTCTACCGGGCGGGGATATCCCTCTATGCGCGCAGCATCCATATATTAATTCTAACACCGGCGGATAGCTATAGTAGAGCCTCTCACAGCCGCCGGGAACGGTATATGGCCAGAAATACTATAGCGGCCATGACCAGCGCGAGGCTGAACCCGATGAAGCTAACCACGGGAACCCCCAAGAAAGGCACCCGGGGCCCACCCTGCACGAAGGCCCCCAGCATGGACGAGCCTATCAGCAGCGCGCCGGTCACCACGGCGAACACGAGGCGGTTGGCGAGCACGTCCACCTCGCCGCCGAGCTCGTCGAGACCCTGATGCCGGAGCTTCACCTCTAGCTCGCCGTCCTCTAGCTCCGTTAGGAATTGCCTTAGCTGCTCGGGATAATCTTCGAGGTAGCGGGCGTACTCCAGGGTGCGTTCCCGGGTGGTCTTCAGGAGGGCATCGGGGGCGTAGCGTTCGTTCAAGAGGCGCTGGGCGTAGGGCCGGGCGACCTCGTAGACGTTCAGGCTCGGGTCTATGGAGCGGGAGATCCCCTCGGCCGTAACCAGGGCCTTCGTCAGCAGCGGGAAGACCGGCGGCATCTGCAACCGAAAGCGCCGGACCAGTGAGATCAGCTCGGAGAGAGCCTGCCCCAGCGTTACCTCCCCAACCGAGAGCCCGGAGTATTTGTGCAGAAAGTCGCGGAGTTCGCCTAGCAGGTCCGGCCGCACCTCGGTGTCGTACCGGACGCCGAGACCTTCGAGCCCCCTCAATGCCGCGGCCGCGTCCCGCTGGATGACGGCGATAAAGAGCCGGCTCAGGGCTTCTATGTCTCCCCGGCTCATGTATCCGACCATGCCGAAGTCCAGCAGGGCGAGGTTGCCTTCAGGGGTTAGGATGAGGTTGCCGGGGTGCGGGTCTCCGTGGAAGAAGCCGTCCTCGAAGGCCATCCGGAAGATCGCGTCGGCCCCCATCGTCGCCACCCGGCGCCGCTCGGAGGGCGCGAGAGATAGCGGCCGGATGTCGTGAAACCGGGTTCCTTCTATGTACTCCAGCGTCAAAACCCGGGGCGTCGTGTACCCCGGGTAGACGGTTGGTATCACCACGGGGGTGTCGGCGAAGTTGATCGCGAACCGCCGGGCGTTCTCGGCCTCGCCGGAGTAATCCAACTCCCGCCGGATGACGCTGTCGAACTCCGCCACGAGGCCGGGCACGTCGACGAAGATTCGGTGCCCGAATCGCCGGTCGAGGAAGTTGGCGAATTGCCGCATGAGGTCGAGATCCCCCTCGACCCGTTGCCGGGCCTCGGGACGCTGGACCTTTACCGCCACGGCCTCGCCGCCGCGCAACACTGCCCGGTGGACCTGCCCAATGCTGGCCGAACCGAGCACCGCAGGGTCTAGCGACTCGAACACCTCTTCGGCGGGGGCCCCGAGTTCCTGCTCGATCAGGCCTTGCACCCGGCTGAACGGCATCGGGGCAACGGTGTCCTGAAGCTTTTGAAGCTCGTCGAGCACCCCTTCTGGAAGTACGTCCGAGCGGGTGGAGAGAAGCTGGCCGAACTTTACGAACGTCGGCCCGAGGTCGTCCAGCGTCCGTCGAAGCCGGATGCCGAAGTTGGGGGCCAGTACTTCTTGCAGGGCTTTCTGGCCGGAATTGCCGCGCCGGAGGTCGAAGATAAACCCGAAGCCGTGGCGGACGAGCACCCGGCTGATCTGGGAGAACCGCGCCAGGTTCCTCGGCCCCGACCTAGCTCCCGGCCCCCGAGCCCGTACTACCCCGTTTTGCACGTTGCGAACGTCCGGGTTCGGCTAAATCCCCGGGGAGGTGTCCGGCCCGTCGTCGGGGGGTTGCGGCGCGGACTCTACCCCGCCTTCGGGCGGCGGCGGGTTCTCGGACTCACCCTCGAGCATCCTCACCCGGTGTTCGAGTTGCTCCACCCGGAAGACCATGTCTTCGTAGTCTTCGCGGGTCGGCACCCCGACGCCCCGGAGGCTCTGCTGCACCGAAGCGTCCACAAAAGACCGCGCGCCCTCCGAGCGATCCCGGGCCCGCCCCATGACGTCGTTGACGAGGGTACGCCCCTCCTCACGCTCCACCCGACCCTGGGCCACCAGGTCCTCCACGACGCGCTCCACCCGGTCCCGGGTAGCCGCCGCCGCACCGACCTGTAAAAGGATCAACCGCTCCAAAGTCTCGCCAACCGTTCCGCGCATGCTTACCTCCCGAGTCTGTGACTAACTGGGTACATGATACTGCAAGACGGATGATTCCACCCGTAACCATCGGGGTTGCTCGTCAAGCCGAAGACTCGGCCACCCGCCGTTTGTTACCCCGCCAGGCTTTGTAGAGCGCGAGTACGGGGGCGGCGATGAAGATGGAGCTGTAGGTGCCGGCGACGATGCCGACTAGCAGGGCGAAGGCGAAGTCGCTCAGGGTGGATTCGCCGAAGATGAGGAGGGCGGTTATCGGGATCAGGGTAGAGACGGAGGTGTAGAGGGACCTCATGACGACCTGCCGAATGGAACTGTTGACCATCTGGTCGAAGCGGCGGCGGTTGTAGCCGATCTCCGGGGCGTTCTCCCGGATGCGGTCGAAGATTATTATCGTGTCGTAGAGCGAGTAGCCGAGCACCGTAAGGACGGCGACGACGGTGACGAGGTTTACTTCCCGGCCGACGAGCGCGTAGAAGCCGACGGTCATCAGGATGTCGTGGACGAGGGCGGCCATCGCGGAGATTGCGAACGCGAACTCGAAGCGGATACTGATGAATATGACGATTATGAGCAGCGCCGCCCCGACGGCCTGGAGCGCCTGGTTCCTCAGTTGGCCGCCGAACGTCGGGCTGATGCTCGTCTCGCTAACCTCGGCCCCGAGAGCCTGGCTCAGCGTATCCCGAACCTCGCTTCGCTGTTCTTGATCTATAACCGGTGTCCGGACCTCGTAGCCCGACTCTCCGGCCTGCTGTATCACGGCCTCCTGGGCCACGAAGCCGGGGAGCGCGTCCCGCACCGCGCCTTCGTCCAGCTGGTTGTCGGCCTCGGAGGCGGTGAACTTCGCCCCGCCCTGGAAGTCTATGCCGAAGTTGAGGTTGCCGAAAGCGATAGCCCCTATGCCGAGCAGTAGCAGAACGCCCGAGACGGCGAACCACAGCTTCCAACGGCCGACGAAGTCTATCCGGTCGAATACTCCTCGCAGCGACACTAGCGGACCCTCGCAGGCTTGTCGGAGCTGGGCTTGTCCGAACCGGCGATGCTGGATTTCGCTACGCCCATCATGGCCGGCGAGAGATGGAAGCCCCGGCTAGAGATGATCCCGAGCAGCGCCCGCGTAACGACGATGGCGGTGAACATCGAGAGCAATACGCCCAAAGTGAGCAGCACCGCGAACCCCCGCACCGAACCGGTCGATAGGGCAAACAGGATAAACGCCGTTATGAGGGTTGTCAGGTTGCCGTCCAGGATGGCCCGGAAGCCGCGCTGGTACCCGATCTGGACCGCCGTCCGGGGCGTCTTGCCGCGCCGGACTTCCTCTTTTATCCGTTCGAAGATGACGATGTTCGCATCGGCGGCGACGCCGAAGGTAAGGACGATGCCCGCGATGCCCGGCAGCGTGACGGTAATCGGGATGGCGACCACAAGTCCCCAGAGTAGGAAAGCGTAGATCAGGAGCGCCAGGTCGGCCACGATACCTAGCGCCCGGTAGATAAAGAGCAGGAAAACCAGCACGAGGCCGAAGCCGACGAGGGCGGCGATCAGGCCGCTCTTCAAAGAGTCGGCGCCGAGCGTCGGACCGATGGTGGTGACGGAGAGTACTTCCATGTTGATCGGCAGGGCGCCGGTCTGGAGCACGATCTCTAGCTCTTGCGCTTCGTCTTCGGGGAGCCCTCCGGCGCCGGGGTTGTTGATGACGACGTTGCCCTGGGTTATCGGTTGGTCCACCGTCGGGGCGCTTACCACGTCGTTGTCGAGGATTATGGCGAGCTGTCCGCTCCCCGCCTGCCCCGAAGCGAGGGCGTTCTCGACGATTTGCTGCGTCAGGTCCCCAAACTGCCGTCCGCCCTGCCGGGTGAGGTCCATCTCGACCTGCAAGAAGCCGGATTGGTCCCGGCTCGTCAGGGCGTTGTCCAGGGCGTCACCGGTCATCGCCGGCTCTTGGGGGAGGATGTAACCGATGACCAGCGTACCATCGCCGTCGGGGGAGGGCGTCTCTTCGAAGAGGATCTTGGTCTGTCCCTCTTCGTACTCGGAGTCGTTGAGCAGGTCTTGACGCAGGTCGTCTTTGGTACCCTGGATCTCGTCCTCGGGAACTACCTCTGGCGGCTGGCCGAGCGATGGTTCGGTGGCGAGCACCGGATAGAAGCCTAGCTGCGCGGTGCGGCCTATTAGTTCGACCGCCCGATCGGAGTCGGTTATACCGGGGATGTTGACGACCATTTGGTTCTGGCCCTGGAGCTGGAGTTCCGGCTCCGTAACCCCGAGGTTGTCCACGCGCTGGCGGATCACCTCCGAAGCCCGCTGCATCTCTTCGCGGGTGACTTCCTCGTTCCCGGTCTGGGAACCTTCGAGCTGGACGCTCACGCCGCCTTCGAGGTCCAGGCCGAGCTGGGTGGCTTCGGAGACCGGCTGGCGGATGAAGATAAAATAGGCGGCCACCCCGATGAGGACGACCACGAGTCCGAGGACGATAAGGCTGTTGCGGATGCTGTTCATAAGACGGGGATCAATTCTAGCACCCGTCCCCCAGGCCGTCCGAAATCCGCGTCAGCCCCTCCCTCCGGCGTAGCGGTTCTTCCATTTTTCGGCCCATCCGTAGAAGTCGCCCGCCAGGATCTTCGTCCGCGCCGTCCGGCAGAGGCTCGTCATGAAGTGGACGTTGTGCAGGGTCACGAGCCGATGCCCGAGCAACTCATCCTCCCGAACCAGGTGCGCAATGTACGCCCGGCTGTAGACCCCGCAGGCCTCGCAGGAGCACTCGGCGTCCAGAGGCCCGAAGTCCCGGCGATGGCGGGCGTTCTTCAGGTTGATGCGGCCGTCGTTTGTCAGGGCCGCGCCGTGGCGGGCCAGCCGGGTTGGCAGGACGCAGTCGAACATGTCTACCCCCAGACCGATCACCTCCAAAACCCCGACCGGGTCCCCGATTCCCATGAAATACCGGGGTTTATCCGCCGGAAGCTCCGGCGCCGTCAGAGAGAGCATTTCGAGCATCTCCTCCCGGGACTCGCCGACCGAGAGCCCGCCGACGGCGTAACCGGGGAAACCGATCTCGACGGTCCGCTCCAGGCTCTCGCGCCGCAGGTCCGGATGCAGGCCGCCCTGCACGATCCCGAAGAGCGCCTGATCCTCCCTGCCGTGCGCCGCCGTGCATCGCGCCGCCCACCGGGCCGTCCGCCGTAAGGACTCTGCGTGGTACTCACGGCCCGCGTTGGCCGGCGGACATTCATCCAGCACCATCGCGACGTCCGCCCCGAGGTCTTCCTGGACCCGGGTCGTGAGCTCCGGCGTGAAAGTGTGGATCGAACCGTCGTACACGGAAGCGAACTCGAC
>JBARZM010000225.1:0-16394 GCA_049650095.1 Rubrobacteraceae bacterium
ACGTCCAGGCGGAAGTCTCCCACACCCTGGCCCTCACGGCCCTGACGCAGTGCCTCGTCGCCACCGCCGACGAACGCGAGCCCGAGAATCCGCTGCTAACCGACGAAAACAAATGGCTCGCCACCCGCCACGGCCTCGACGCAACCTTCTACGACTTCACCGCCGGTAGAAAGATAGAAGCCCGCGCCCTGGCCCATCGACTGGTCGAGGAGCTACGCCCCATCTCCCAGGACCTCGGCTGCGAAGCCGAACTAGAAGGCGTGCTGGAGATAACCGGCCGCGGAACCGGCGCCGGCATACAGCGGGCAGTCTACGAGAAGCAGGGTTCACTCAAAACCGTGGTAGACCATCTCGTGGACCTCACCATCCCCATGTAGCCTGGGCCCGCGAGCAAGTTTGGACCACCGTGTAGGCGTGCTCACCGTCGAAACCGGCCGGATGGTATTCAATGCGGGTTTGACCGTAAGGTAAGATAGTCTGGAAGCTCCGTAGAGAGAAGGATGAATAAAAATGGCGCCACGGCTCATCCTCGGACCGATCCTGAGATATACCGACTCGCAAGACGCCACCATCTGGGTGGAGACGGACGAATCCTGCGAAGTAGCGGTAGAGGTCGCCGGATCTTCTCATACCTCGGATACTTTCCACGTCGAGGGGCATCACTATGCCCTGGTCCGGGTCTCGAACCTCGAACCCGGAAAATCCTACGAGTACGAGGTAACGCTGGCCGGCGAGAAAGTCTGGCCCGAAATGGGGTCAGGGTTTCCCCCGAGCGTTGTACGGACGCTGGACACCGGGGCTCCCTTCAAGCTCGCTTTCGGCTCCTGCCGGGCGGCTGGTCCACCCGAGACTTCGCTATCCGGCAAGAGAGACGAAAGCGACACCGATGCCCTCGACGCGCTCTCCACCCGGATGCGCGACGAATCGCTGGAATATTGGCCGGATGCGCTGCTGCTGCTCGGGGATCAGATATACGCCGACGAAGTCTCACCCGGCACGCGGGAATACATCCGCTCTCGACGGAACACGGACGAGCCCCCGGGTAAAGAAGTCGCCAACTTCGAGGAGTACACCCGGCTGTACTGGGACTCCTGGGGCGAACCGTCCATCCGGTGGCTTCTTTCTACCGTGCCGAGCGCCATGATCTTCGACGACCACGACGTAAACGACGACTGGAACACCTCGGAAGCCTGGGTTGATCGGATGCGGGGCAAGCCCTGGTGGGACGAGCGGATCGCCGGGGGCTTTATGTCTTACTGGATCTACCAGCACCTCGGCAACCTCTCGCCACACGAACTGGCCGACAAAGAGATACTAAACCGGGTAAAAGAAGCCGACGACGCGGGTCCTCTGCTAAGAAATTTTGCCCACACAGCCGACCGGGACGTAAAGTCGGTACGCTGGAGCTTCCGTCGGGACTTCGGCAACTCCCGCCTCATCGTCGTTGACTCGCGGGCGGGACGCATCTTGAAAGAGGGAGAGCGCAGAATGGTCGACGCCAAAGAATGGGAGTGGGTACAGTCCCAAGCCACCGGCGACTTCGAGCACCTCCTGATCGGCACCTCCTTGCCCCTCATCATGGCCCCGGCCCTCCATCATCTGGAGTCCTGGAACGAGGCGGTCTGCGCCGGCGCCTGGGGCAAGGCCGCCGCCAGGGTCGGAGAGGCGATCCGACAGGGCATAGACCTGGAGCAGTGGCCCGCCTTTCGGAATTCCTTCAATGAGTTCGTCGAGCTTCTGCGCTCGGTTAGCGCGGGAGAACGCGGTGCCGCCCCGAACTCCATAACCGTGCTCTCCGGCGACGTACACCACACCTACCTGGCGGAGATAGACTTGCCCGCCCCAAACTCCGGCAGCAGCGTCTACCAGGCGACCTGCTCTCCTCTGCGAAAGTCCATGCCCGAAGTCCTGCGGTTGCTCTTTCGCGCAACCTGGACCGAGAGGGGAACGCTCGTACCACGATTTCTGGCCCGCGCCGCCAGGGTAGACAGTACGAAAGCAAATTGGCGCCTCGTCCACGACGAGCCCTGGTTCGAGAACCACGTGGCGATCCTCACCCTGAACGGCCCCGAGAGCGCCCTGGAAATAGAGAAAGCAGTCTGGAAAGACGAAGAAAGCTCGAAGACCGCGACCCTGCGCAAGATCTTCACCCACCATCTCGCCCGAAACCCGGAAAAAACTAGAGGAAAAGGCTAGAGACCAGGAGGCCCAACATGAAAGTAATTTCGTCCAGCGACGTCGAAACCCGTCGCGGCCCCGAAGAGTGGTTCACCGGCACCGTCTGGATGGACATGGCCTCCGTCCCGCAGCCGGGAGCCGGATTGTTCCGAGTGCTCTTCGAGCCGGGAGCCCGCACCAACTGGCACACCCATCCGGAGGGCCAGATCCTCTACGTCGTAACCGGCATGGGCCGCGTCCAGAAAGAAGGCGAAGAAGTGCTGAAGATACGCGACGGAGATACCGTCTACATCGCCCCGGACGAAAAGCATTGGCACGGCGCATCTCCCGACACATTCATGGTCCACATCGCCATCAGCCCCGCAACGGAGACAGACGGCGCCACCCAGTGGCTGGAGCCGGTCACGGACGAGGAGTCCCGGGCGTAAAAACCTCACCCCGGCGAACGCTCAACCGGTGGAAGCCGGTTCCTGGGCGTCTACCTTACTGGTTGGGACCCGCGCCACGAGGTTCCAGGGCCTCCACCTCGCCCCGCGAGATCCTCACCTTCGCCTGCTCGACTTCGGCGCGCAGTTGCGGCAGGGAGAGGCTCGCGATGCGCTCTTCCAGTGGGATCATCGGATCGCTCACCGTTGCGACCAAATCTTTGTCCCTCAGCACGTAAACCGATTGGCTCCGGTTTACCGGGAAGTAGAGCGGCTTCGACACCCCAGGCGAGCGGCCACGCACCGCGAACAACAGCACCCGCTTTCCGGGCTCCCGCCATTCCAGGTTGGGCCGGGCGTAGGCCAGCTCCAACGTCTCCACCGGGATAACGTCCTTCGCGGGAGCCCCGCCCTTCAAGACTTTGTCGATCCGGACCATAGTCTGGGGGAACCGCGTGGGAAACGCTCCGGCCTCGGCTACTTCCTCCGGTGGAGGCGGAGGCACTTCTCCCTCTTTCCCCATGGGCTCCATGTAATCCTCATCAGGGCCCAACGCCTCATCTCTTATGACCCTTCCCGGCAGTACCTCGGTGACGGTGCCCGTCGCCACCAGCTCGGAGGTCGCCACCATCTGGCCCAGCGACTCGAATATGCGGGACTCGCTCATCTGCATCCCGCCGCCGGACGACGGTATCGAATAAGTAGTCCCTTGCGTGGTAGACGCAGTTTCCGCACTGGATGTCTCTCGCGTGGTGGACATCTCTTTGGTGGATGACTCTTGCGTGGCGGATGCCCCTTGCGTCGTGGGCGTCCTTTGCGAAACGGCCGTCTCCTCTTCGCCTCCCAAAAGGACAAGCGTAAGTACAAACGAAACAATGAACAACAGCGCCAACGCGCCGACGATCAGCAGTCGCCTCGTATTCCGGGAACCCGTTTCTCCGTTCATCGTGCCGAACCTCCTCTAACGGTAGCGGTTGTTTATGTGCCACGTGTCGTGCCGGTCCAGGTGGTACGCGTTCAGGTCGTAACGTTGTTCGACCAGCGACATACAAGAGGTATTGTTCTCTCTACGTCTATGGCCGAGCCCCACGGAATGGCCTATCTCCTGGCACATCAACGAAAGGGTGTCCCAATAATTCTCCGGGATAAAATACCAGCTATTGTTGATGTGAACGTGCCCTTTGTCGCAACCCTCTGGATGGTATTTACTATAATATTCGTACCAACCGTATCCGTAGGAGTCTTCGCCAAACCCGTAGGGGCCGTCGTTGATGCGTATATCAACGTTCGTACAACCATGGTAAGGTGAGGTATTGATATCCGTCGGCTCAATGTCGTGCTGGTCGTTGCTGTGGAAGGCTTGGTGGGTGTTGGGTCTCAGTTTACACTGAGCAGAGTACACGTTGCTGTCTCCAGCTCTATAGGAGTAATCGTTCGCGTCCCAGTTGACGGCATAAGCTACACTTATTCCCAGACTGACTCCAAGCACGCACGCTAGAAGCGCGCCAGCTACCACCCCCCAACTACGCAAGTCCATAAGCTTTTCCACGTACCCTCCCAATCCCCGCAGCAACGGATCAACGAGTGGCCGACAAAGCTGCTTTCGTTACATAACTCTAACAGACATGTCTATGCAACACAGCCATCAAAGTCGCCGCTACTATTTACAGCGGTTCCTCTCTATAAGACTGATGGCATCATCGGATGGCCGCGGCCCGCGGGCAATAAGGATTGCCGGGCACGGAAAGGTCAGCCGCCAATTCGTAAGCTGACGGCTGAAACCTGACGGCTTCTCTTAAACGTTCTCGTCCCGAAGTGGCAGGTTTTCTTTCTGGGCGAAGGTGAAAGTCGCCTCGGGGTCGCGGGCGGAGAGCCGGCTAGCATCGACGATGGTGCGCCGAAGAACCAGGCCCAGATCTAGTTGCCGACCAACTCTACCGGGGCGCCGAAACCATCTTCTTGCTGGAGGATAGCATCAACGTCTTTGCGATCGGCATTTGTCGTGTATCTGATCCTAACGATTGCCTTGTCCGGCTGGCCCTCGCACGGAGTGGAGACACCAACATCCACCCCGGAACCGACGCTCTCGATCTGGGCCACCAAATCCTCGTTCGACGCCACGGCGCTTTCGACCGACGCTCTATCCGGAAGTTGCTCACAAGGTGGGCGAGCAGAGTCACGGCTGCCTGACAAGGGTACCGCGCCGGTCGCCACACCTGCCCCGACTACCAGCAAAACGCCCAGCAAGCACAACGAGAATACCTTTACACGGCTCAACAAAGACTCCCTTCGAGTTGGTTTGCTCTCAATCTTTGAGATTCGTTACAGATCACCTTCCAACCACCGATCCCGCGGAATCTTCGACCGTTGCACTACCCTGACTTAAAGAGTAGCGAATGTCGCAGGCGTCGATCATCTCAGCGTCGTGTGTCGCTATTACAACGACACACCCTTGCCGCGCCAGTGCGGCGAACAGCTCAATGACTTTCGCGCGATTGTCACCATCGAGGGAGGCTGTGGGCTCGTCTACAAAGGCAACCCGGGCGTTCTTGTACATCGCGCGAGCAATAGAAAGACGCTGCTTCTCGCCTCCGCTCAAGTGTGACGCCAACTCGCCATCCCGCCCGCCTAGGCCGGTTTCTTTGAGAGCGAGCTTCAATCTTCGATGGTCACTGAAGACCCGTGAGCCAAAAAGACTCGACGTCATGTCGACGTTGAAGGCCACCGATTCTTCCTCTATGACCCCGTAGTCCTGGAGAACGAAAGCACCATGATCCTTCCAGAAACGCCGCCGTTGACGCGACTTCCAACCCGTGGTGTCCGTTCCGTCTACGAGCACGCGCCCGCTGGTCGGCAACTGCAACAGACCGAGGCAGTGCAACAACGTCGTCTTACCGGAACCGCTGGGTCCAATGAGGGCCGTCATACTCCCCGGAGGACAATCGAGGCAAGCCCTGTGTACAATCTCCCGTCCGTCAATGGTTACACTAACCTCGTCGGCTACGATGTTCAACTTTTCAGATTCCTTTCCGTCTACAGCCTGCGCAGGCTGACGTTTGCAAAGGCCCAACGTGCGGCCACGATGTGTATCAAGGGCGATGCGAGCAACCCGGCCATCGCGACGACCGCGATAAGGAGGCCACCATCCAGTCCTCGAACCAGGATGACCAGCGCGGCTAGTGCGATACCGACAGCCCATTCTTTGATCACCCGGCCAGCAAGAATTTCAATCCATCGCTTTCCGGCAAGGCGTAATGGGAAGTCGCGCCGGGCCTTGAGCACGGCCGTGATGAATGCCCCGATCAAGGCGGCCACGACCAGCGCAGCGACCAAGGCCACTAGAGAGATCCCTTGCAGCCAGGCGAAATATGCGGTCAACTGAGCAAGCAGAACGCCTTCCTCGGCGACGTACTTGACGTACACCTCCTTTTGCAGTCCGTGCTGTTCAACCAATGCCTGCGTGGGGCCTAGTCCCGTGAACACGAGATTGCTGGTCGAGGCCGCAGACGTAAGAAAATCGTCGTTGAACAGCTCGTTTACGCTCGGCGCAACGACGATGATCGCGTCGTTGGAGAATTCCAGGTCGCCCCCGCCCCCGCCAAGAGCCATAGGAAATTTGTCTGTCCCCGCATGCCGGTAGAACGACATCTTGCTCAGGGTTTCATCGGCGGTCGAGCGATCACGCAACCACAACTCCAGTTGTTCGCCGAGGAGCTGTTGTCTGGTTCTGTCCGGCACCTGATCCCGGGTTACGGGGACCAAGTCGGATTCCGGCTGGCTTCCTCCATGACCGCCATCACCACCCTCGCCGAGCATCAGGTCGAGCCATCGCTGGTTGACTAGCGACAAGTAAGCGTACGGTTCAAGATCGCCGTTCACCATCTCGTTATCCCACGTATATGACATCGCGATCGCGTCGCGTTCTTCCGACTCTTTCACCAGTTCCCCCACGCTGGGCATAAGTTGCTGGAAACTGCTCTCATCCATCCCCACATCGAACGAGAGGGCCACTTGATCGGCCAGGGACTTCCACTGTGCTTGCTCGGCTGCGACTGTCTTCGCATCCGTGTACGCTGTGAATGCGGGGGTGACAGCGACCAGGACCAGAGCGAAGGTGGAAGCCTTGAGGACGACCGAGACCTTACGCAGGCTCTTGACCGCCGGCTCGCGAGCCGCAAGCATTTTGGCGCTCGGCCAGGAAGCCACAGATATCACCACCGCGCATGCCATCGTCGCGACGATCACGGCGGTGTAGAAGATCAGCAAAGCCCAGGCATAGTAGGGTACGAAAACCCAGTCGTAGGCGAGGCCCACATAGGTCACGGCGACCAAGCCGCATAGCGAGGCTGCGGCGGATATCGTCGCCAGGAACCCGACGAGGTCTTCATACTGTATACGCCAGGTAGAGACGCCCGCCAGCACGCGCAGTGCTCGACCCTTAGCCTTAATAGAGAGCCAGTACAAGACTAGGGAGACCATCAGGGCGGCGGTGGCCAGCAGGCTCGTGACGAAGCTGCTCTGCGCGACCAGGAGCCGAAGAACGTTGCCGAGGGAGTCGTCGTTCAACTCGCCGGCGACCCGGTTATCCGCCAGCCAGTCCTCGAAATCGGCGAGGCGCGCAGTCTCGCCTGTGACGAGGTATTGGCCATTCGCGTAGGAGTTTTCCAAGGCCACACTATCCCTTATCTGGGCATCAGGCTGGTCTCCGAAGCGTGAGATCATCTCCGGGAAGCTATCTTGGTCGCCTACCACTATGAAGACTTGGCCCGACTGGTCGCCGCCTAGGTCTGGAGCAACCTTGACCAAACCGAGCCCCAGACGATCACTGAGCCTACCGAGTTGCCGGAACGCCTCTTGGTCCGACATGCCGGAGTCAGCGAAGTCGAGGCTGACCGAAGACCTGGCCCCGAGCCGCACCGGTGCGTCCCGGTCGTGGAGATCGGCGACGATCACCGCTGTCGCAGCCATGATGGCGAACAATACCGCCGATACGGCGAAGACAATACGCTTATGCACTAATCTTCTCCTGCTCCACCTTGGGAATTCTGGATCTCACTAAGCATGCCTTGACGCTGCACGACGATAGAGCTGTGCCTGGCGGACTCTGCTTGCATCCGCCAAGCACGGTCGCAACCCGTTCAGCAGCGCCAATAGTAGTACCGGTCATCGGCATATGGACTATTGACCGCCCCAATTTGCGCTCTTGACCAGTAGCCTCTGGCTGTCGCAGCGCTGCGACTCGTTTTTCTGTTTAACTTCACCGTGGAGCCGTGACATTTGTTCACCCTATAGTATGAGCGAACCTTAACCGTCCAAAAGCCATACTTCCATGTCCCGCCAATCGAAGGGTACTGATAATCCGGCCCATAGTTCAACCACGCTTTCGCGGTACCCGGATTCGCCAAGCTCAAAGCCATAAAGGCCAGAATAACGATCGCGAACGTTACTATCACTGATAGCACCTTAAAGGTTTTCGTGTTTGCGCTCGTACCCATGGGAACTCACTCTCCTTTCTAGACCTTAGGGCACTGTCGCCCTACTTCCTAGCAAACAAAACCCTTGTACAACATTGCCCCTGCAACTCCCAGATTGGCCTCCCCTTTTGACCGCTCTTCCATTACAACAACCAGCTTGCCAGGGCTTCATCGTATGCACATCGTCAGGAGAAAACCGTTTTTTATAGTACCTTTTGTACCGTGAAGAACTCTTTATCCCAAAAGCTTATTGTAGAGTTGTTTTAGGCTTTTGACCTCACACTTACGAAGGATGTTGCGCGTGTGGTTCCTGCACGTATAGATACTTATGTGTAACGCTTCCGCTGCTTCGTCCCTCTTGTATCCTCTGAACAAGAGATCCAGGACTTCCCTCTCACGAGCTGTAAGGCGATTCATGTACGAACTAACCCTCATCACGACCCCGACGTCCCGGGTGCGTGGTCCAAACATCAGAACTTGTTCACCCTTGCTGAAGCGTGACTTCGCTTCTTCGAGCTGCTCGGACTTGAGACCTTTGTAAACGTAGCTGTCTACCCCAGCGAGCATCATCGAAGCGACTCCTGCAGGGGTGTCATGAAACGTGTAGGCAACCAAATGAAGTGAACCCGAAGCTGCTTTCAGTTCGCGGCAAAATCCAGCATTTAAACTTTTGTTCTGCAAATAATGCCTTTGTGTGTCTCCGAGCTCTGGATCCACGATCGCAAAGTTGGGCGACGTTTCGGCCGCCAGATGGAGAGCTTCTGTTACAGAATCCGTTTCGCCGATGATTTCTGTGTTGCCCATGAGTTGCAGAGCGAGTTTCAGGCCGTCACGCGTTATGGTGCACTCGTCTACCAGTAAGAACTTCACGCCCCCCCCCCGCGATTTTTCCTTCTTTCACCACGTCGCCTCATTGGATTCGTAAATCAGACAAGCGTATAGTACTTTGACAGTGTAAGCCAAGTCAAGAAACTCGGGCTAAAGAGCTAAAGGGGTACCGAATATATTGACTTATCTAGCCCTGGTCTGTGGCTTTCCAGCCGTCGCACTTGACGACATTGTGTAAATGTCATACCGCCCTGCTGTCGAAGGTGTGCTAATCGCAAGCCGGAGGATTCTCGTCCCGGTCGTCCTCATGTGCCGGTATCAGCTACCGCTCGAATTCCAACTGTGTCTCAAGCTCGGATACAATTTCCGACTCTCGACTTTGGACCTTATCTCCTGACTCGCTGAAAGCCGAAATCCTCTGGCTAGATTAGACGTTCTCCTCGCGAAGCGGCAGGTTCTCTTTTTGGGCGAAGGTGAAAGTAGCCTCCGGGTCGCGGGCGGAGAGCCGGCCGGCATCGACGATGGTGCGCCGGAGCAGGTAGCCGCCGATCAGGACCAGTACAGAGGCGAGCAGGCTGCGCCCGCGGCTCTCGCGGCCCTGGAGCAGCGTGAACGGAACGAGCAGTCCGCTTATGACGGTGCCCCCAAAGAACCAGGCGCCGATCTTACCCGTGCGGAGCGGTTTGCCCCACGGACCCATGTTGTAGAGGGAGGCCGCGAGCAGGGCGGCTTCGATCAGGAGCGAACCTTTCTCTGCGCGGCGCAAGCCTTCGAGCGTTTCTTCCTCTCCCGCCTTGAACAGGTGGAGCAGGAGAGAGATCGCCGAGAGCCCGGTGGACATGGCCGAGGTTATGAACAACGGTCCCATGAGCACCGCGTTGCGGGCCCAGATCGGGACCGAGGTCAGCGCGATCAGAACGCCCGTGTACGCCCCGACGAAGATCCCAAACGGCGCCGCGATAGTCCCGATCAGGCGGTCCGGCAAAGCGGAGAGGAGCCGGACCAGGAAGTTTTCGCGCCCCAAAAGACCGTCCTCCGCCGCCTGGTGGGCGGCCACCAGACCGGTTAGCGAAGCGAAGGCGCTGAGACCCCAGGTCCCCATGCTCATCGGAGACCGCCACTTGACTATGCGAAGCATGTTGTAAAAACGCTCCGGGCGACCGAGGTCGCTTATGAGCAGCAGCGGGCTCAGGAGCATGCAGACCAGGGTCGTGTACCGGCCGGCCCGGATGAGGGCTTTGTCGTTGTGGCCCATGAGCCGGGCTATGGTGTTTACTACGTGCGCCCCGGAGCCGATCCCGCCGAGCCAGAAGTAGACCGGTATCTCCCAGGTCCAGGTGTGCTCTTTGATCGGCGGTATGCCGTAGTAGCCTTTGTCCTGACTCTCGGCGTCAGTGCTCGGGTGGTGCGAGGTCTCTACGTGCCCGTTGGCGTGGCCGTTCCGCTGCTGCGGCGTCTCCTGCGCTGCTTCAGCCATATATCCTATCTCCCCTCTCGTCCGAAGGCCCAAGCCACGACCACGCCGAGGACCCCGGCGGCGACGATGCTCGCTACGCTGGCCTGCTCCAGTTTGTCCTGCGGCATGAACGGATGGCGCGGCAGGTTGTAGGTCTCCGGCTCGTCCATGAGGATGAACTTGGAGCGGAGGCCGTCTATACCGCCGGTACCGCCGATCTCGGGTGTGCCGTATACGTAGGCGTTGGTGTAGCCTTTGTCGTGCAGCGTCTGTATCCGCTCTTCGGCGAGCTGCTCCAGCTCTTCTACCTCACCGAACATGATGGAGTTGGTCGGGCAGGCTTTGGCGCAGGCGGGCTCCAAGCCGTCGCGCTGCCGGTCGTAGCAGAGGGTACACTTGAAGGCCCGCCCGTCTTCGGGGACGCGGGTTATGACGCCCCAGGGGCAGGCCGGGATGCAGTACCCGCAGCCGTTGCAGATGTCGGGCTGGATAAAGACGTTGTCGAACTCGTTGCGGATGATCGCACCCGTCGGGCACGACTGCTGGCACGGGGATTCCACGCAATGCTTGCACACGTCGCTCATGAACGTCCAGCGCCCGAGGGCGTCGAGCTCGGCCCCGCCCGGTAGCTGCTCTTTGACGTCTTCGGCGAGCGCGACGAGGTCAACGTCGCCGGTCAGGCGTTTTTTCTTTGGGTTTTCGACGAACGTGACGTGGCGCCAGGTGGTGCCGGAGAGTTGCTTGGTGTTGTCGTAGGAATCGCCGGTGAATTCGTAGCCGTCGGCGGGTAGCTGGTTCCACTGCTTGCAGGCCACCTCGCAGGCTTTACAGCCTATGCAGACCGTCGTGTCGGTCAGGAAACCGGTCGCCACTTAGTTTCTCCCTTCCATCGCTTTGCGCCGGATCTCCTCCACCGGCGCCGCGGGGTCGTTGCTTACGCGGAACATTCTGCTGCCGAGAGCCCGACGCTGGGAACGGTAGAACCGCTCCACGACGCCCGTGCCCTGGTTGTAGTAAACGCCGGGCTCCAACGGACCCGCGCCCCGCATGGGCTTTAGGTTCTTGCGGGCCGCCCTGGGATGCTCGACGAGCCAGGCGCCCAGGGTCAGCAATTTCTGCTCTATCCTCTCCCGGTGGGTCCGCTCGGCGTGGAACGTGGCGCTCGGCGTATCTTCCGGGGTGCTGACGACGCCGCTCGTGTCCCTCATACACGCCCCGCTTCCAGGTTGGCGGTAAACGCTTTCGCCTCGTGGATAGAGACGTTCGGCTCGGCTGAAATGCCGATCAGGTCGTTCACCACGTCGCCCTTGACGACCCCGTTCGGCCCCCAGTGGTACGGGAGCCCGATGGTGTGGAGCTTCTTGCCCTCGAAGTCGTAGACCGGGATGCGGTCGGAGACGAGGGCTTTGGTGTGGATGCTGCCGCGGCTGGTCGAGATGGTCACCCAGTCGCCGTTGTTCACGCCTTTCTCCCCCGCCAGCGTCGGGCTGATCTCACAGAACAACTCCGGCTGTAGCTCGGAGAGCCAGGGCGTCCAGCGACTCATCGCGCCGGTGGTGTGATGCTCCGTCAAACGGTAACTCGTTACCACGTGCGGGTAGTTCGGGTCTTCCGGCGCGTTGTACGGCACGTCTTCCCGGTTGTAGAGGTGGGCCGCCGGGTCGTACTGGGCCTGCTCGTAGAGCAGGTTCGGCACCGGCGACTCGACCGCCTCGTAGTGGACCGGCATCGGACCGTCGGCCAGACCAACGGGAGCAAATAGCCAACCGCGCCCGTCACCCTGCATGATAAACGGCCCGTCGCCGGGGATGGCGTCTATGCCGCGGGCGTCGGGCTCGGGACGGTAGGAGGGCGGCTTGGTGGCCTGGAAGTCCGGCACGTCTTTGCCGGTCCACTTCTCCTGCTCTTCGTCCCACCACACGTAGGCCTTGCGGTCGCTCCAGGGCTTGCCCTCGGGGTCGGCGGAGGCCCGGTTGTAGATTATGCGCCGGTTCATCGGCCACGCCCAGCCCCACTCCAGGGCGACGAGGTCCTGCTCGGAGCCGGGCTTGCGCCGCCGGGCCTGGTTCACGCCGTCGGCGTAGGCGCCGGAGTAGATCCAACCGCCGCAGGCCGTGGAACCATCTTCCTTTAGTTCCAGGAAACCGCCGACCGGGGAGCCGTCCTCCATGTTGTAGCCGCTGACTTCCTTGAGGATGCTCTCGACGTCCGGCTCCTCGTACTCACCCTCCGTCGGGTAGTCCCAGGTTAGGGCTTGTATGGCCTTGTCGCGGTCCTCGGTGGAGTCTTTGTACATTTCTTTTATCCGGCGTCCCAGATGGTAGACGAACCAGGCGTCGCTCCGGGCATCGTCCGGCGGCTCCACCGCCTTGTCGTGCCACTGGAGCAGACGCTGGGTCTGGGTGAAGGAGCCTTCTTTCTCCCCGATCATGGCGCACGGCATGAGAAATACTTCGGTGCCGCACTCCTCGGGCTTTACGCCGTCCATCTTCCAGACGGTCGCGGTCTCCACCTCGAAGGCGTCGAGGACCACCATCCAGTCTTGCTTCCGCAAAGCGTCCCGGATCAGCTTGGAGTGCGGCCCGCCGGTGGCCAGGTTCTGGCCGAAGATGAAGCTGCCTCTTACCTCCCCGTCTTTCATCGCCGTGACGGTCGGGTAGTAGGAGTGGTCGCCGTTAATGCGAGGGAAATGGTCGAATATTTCGTCCGGGTTCTCCACGTCGAACGCGTCGCCGTACCAGGCCTTCATGATGCTGACGGCGTACTTGGGGAACTGACTCCACCAGCCGGTATCGGCGGTCTCCTTGTTTACGTAGTCCTCCCAGGTCTGGTGTCCCTTGTTGGCGTTCGGCATCGGGAGGTAGCCGGGGAGGATGTTGTAGAGGGTGGCGATGTCCGTCGAACCCTGGATCGTCGCGTGCCCCCGGAGCGCCATGATCCCACCGCCCGGACGCCCGACGTTGCCGAGCAAGAGCTGGAGGATAGCGGCGGTGCGGATGATCTGGACTCCCTTGGAATGGTGGGTCCAGCCGACCGCGTAACAGAACGCGCTGGTCTTCTCGCGCCCGGAGTTCTCGCAAAGCGCCTTGGCGACCTCCAGGAACGCCTCCTTGGGCGTGCCGCAGATACGCTCGACCATCTCCGGGGTGTACTTAGCGAAGTGGCGCTTGAGGATCTGGAAGACGCACCGCTCGTCCTGCAATGTCTGGTCGTTCTGGCGCTGGCGGCCGTCGTGCAGCTCCTCGTCGCTGCTCTCGTCTTCGAGGTCGCTCGCGCGGTTATCCTGGCTGCCGCCGACGGCGGCGTGGCGTAGAGGCTGGCCCTCGTACTGCCAGCTCTCCATGTCGTAGGAGTTTGACTCCTCATTCCAGCCGGAGAAGAAGCCCGAGACGTCCGCGTCTTCGAACTCTTCGGTGATGATGGTCGCCGCGTTGGTATAAGCCTTTACATACTCATCGAAATACTCTTCGTTCTCGATGATGTAGTTGATGAGGCCGCCCAAGAGCACGATGTCCGTGCCGGGCCGCAAGGGCGCGTAGATGTCGCACATGGCGCTCGTGCGGGTGAAGCGCGGGTCTATGTGGATCAGCTTCGCGCCCTTGTTCTTGGCGATCATGGGGTGCCGGAAGCCGACCGGGTGGGCTTCGGCCATGTTGGAGCCCTGAATGAGGATGCAGTCCGAGTTCTGCAAATCCATGAGGTTGGAGGTGGCGCCGCCCCTACCGTACGTGATGCCCAGACCGGGCACCGTGGAGCTGTGTCATATCCTCGCCTGGTTCGTTATTCTCGTGAAGCCCATCGTGTGGAGGAGCTTGGTGATGAGGTAGTTCTCCTCGTTGTCTATCGTGGCCCCGCCGATCGAGGCTACCGCCTGCGAGCGGCTGAGCTTGTGGCCGTTCTCGTCCTCTTCTTCCCAGTTTTCGTCGCGGGCCTTTTTGGTCCGCTCGGCGATCATATCCATCGCCTCTTCGAGATCCAGGTCCTGCCACTCACTGGAGTACGGCGCCCGGTAGCGGACCGTCGTGACCCGGTGGGGCGAGACGTGCAGCCCGAACGTGGACGCGCCCTTCGGGCACAGCGTGCCGGCGTTTATGGGGCTATCCGGGTTGCCTTCGATGTCGATGATCCGGCCGTCCCGATGGTAGACCAGCGTCGAGCAGCCGACCGCGCAGAACGGACAGACGCTCGTCGTCTGCTGCACGCCCTCGTCCGAGAGCCGGGAGCGCAGGTTGCGGGTCGCGGGACTTACCGGGTGCTTGACTTTAAGCCCGACGTGATTCTTGACCTTGGACCAGAGTCCATCTTTCTCCGTGATCTTGAGGACCAAAGCCCTACCCCTTTCACGCGTGATCCATAACTTTCTTTACCCTGGCTGAAGTATACCCTTATCTCATATCCGTAGAAACAGGTAAACAAAACTTAATCTAAAATCCATTGAGCGTGAGTAGGTTGTCTGCTACCTTGATTTTCGCAACGGGTTGGCGGATAGGTGCGAGGGAGAGGAGATCCAGCAGGAACGGCGACACGCAGCATCGGTCGTTTATTAGCCAGAGATGCCCGGACGACGCACCGGGCATTACAACACTTAGCTTCGAGGAGGAAATTCCGTATGGCGGACACCAACAGGATAGTGGTTTACAAAGGACCAGGAGAGGTAGAGGTAGAGGAGACCGAATACCCGGAGCTCAAGGTACCCGAAGAGGTAGCCGATGCGATGGGGATGAGCGTGGAGGCGCCGCACGCGGCCATCTTACGCATAGTCTCTACCAACATATGCGGCTCGGACCAGCACATGGTGCGGGGCCGGACGACGGCTCCGGTCGGACAGACGCTCGGCCACGAAATAACCGGCGAGGTCGTAGAGCTCGGCAACGACGTACAGTTCATCAAAGAGGGCGACATCTGCTCGGTGCCGTTCAACATCGCCTGCGGCCGCTGCCGCAACTGCCGGGAGCGCAAGACCGGCGTTTGCCTGAACGTCAACCCGGCGCGCGCCGGCTCGGCCTACGGATATGTGGACATGGGCGGCTGGAAGGGCGGCCAGGCCAACTACGTGCTGGTACCGTTCGCGGACTTCAACCTGCTGCCGTTCCCGGATAGGGACCAGGCGCTGGAGAAGATCCTGGACCTCACCATGCTCTCGGACATTTTCCCAACCGGCTACCACGGCGCGGTCATGGCCGGCGTAACGACCGGCTCGACGGTCTACGTCGCGGGCGCCGGTCCGGTCGGCCTGGCGGCAGCATACTCCGCCCAAGTTTTGGGCGCCGCGGTAGTGATCGTTGGCGACCTCAACGAGCAGCGCCTGGAGCAGGCACGGTCCTTCGGATGCGAGACGATCAACGTCGGCGAAGACACGCCGATAGAGGAGCAGATCGCCAACATCGTGGGCGAGCCGGAGGTCGATTGCGCCGTTGACGCCGTCGGGTTCGAGGCGACCGGCCACGGCCCGGACGCGGGCGAGGCCCCGGCGGTGGTCCTGAACACCATCCAGGCCATCACGCGGGCCGGCGGCAGCCTCGGCATACCGGGCCTCTACGTCACCGGAGACCCCGGCGCCTCCGACCCGGACGCCCAGCAGGGCACGCTCAAGATGAACTTCGGCCTCGGTTGGGCCAAGAGCCACGCCTTCTACACGGGGCAGTGCCCGGTCCTCAAGTACAACCGGGAGCTGATGATGGCGATCCTCAACGACAAGGCCCACATCGCCGACGCCGTCAACGCCACGGTCATCAGCCTGGACGAAGCCCCGCAAGGCTACAAGGACTTCGACAAAGGCGCGGCCGAGAAGTTCGTCATCGACGCGAACGGCTACATCAACGCCTAGCAACGCAACCGAAGGCAAGGAGAGGGGCCGGGGAGACCCGGCCTCTTTTTTTGCTGGTGGATCTCCTCTCGACGCTGCTATTATTAGATCATGGAGACGGCAAAGAGCCCGGCGGAACAGAGAATCTTACTAGAGAATGTAGGTTGGGAAACTTACGAGAGCCTAATATCCGGTCGTGGGGAGAATAGAGTACCTCGTTTCACTTA
>JBARZM010000226.1:0-1556 GCA_049650095.1 Rubrobacteraceae bacterium
GGCCGCGATGCCGCATAGCCGTCGCTGGAGCCGTTCATGCCTTCCATGAACGGCTTGAACAGGTCCATCGGCACGGGCAGGATGATCGTCGAGTTCTGCTGGTTTGCTACCTCGTTCAAGGTCTGGAAGAGCCTTATCTGCATCGCCTGCGGGGTTTCCAGCGTGTCAGCGGCCTCCCGGAGCCGCTGAGAGGACTGGTACTCACCTTCGGCGGTTATGATCTTGGCCCTGCGCTCCCGCTCGCTCTCGGCCTGGCGCGCCATCGCCCGCTGCAGCTGCTGCGGGATCTCCACGTCCTTGACCTCCACCACGCTTACCTTTATCCCCCAGGGGTCTGTCTGCTCGTCGATGATGCTCTGGAGCTCGCTGTTTATGGACTCCCGGTTGGTGAGCAGGTCGTCCAGGTCTTTGTTGCCCAATACACTGCGGAGCGTAGTCTGGGAGATTTGGCTGGTCGCCAGCACGAAGTTCTCGACTTCGACGACGCTGTTGTTGGGGTCCACGACCCGGAAGTAGACCACGGCGTTGACCCGGGCCGGGACGTTGTCGCGGGTTATGACGTCTTGCGGCGGCACGTCCATCGTGACCGTCCGGAGGTCCACCTTTATCATCTTGTCTATGAAAGGCAGCAGAATAAAGAGACCCGGTCCTTTAGGCCCGCCCTGAATGCGTCCCAGGCGGAAGATTACACCGCGCTCGTACTCGTTCACTATTTTGATGGCGCTGATCGCGAGGGAGATCAAAAACACCACGATGATGAGTATCACCACCGCCCCACCTACCGGGGCCGCCTGCAACAGAGCGAGGCTCATACGCTAACTCCTTTTTCTAGTTTCCTTGAATTCCCGCCGGCCGCAACTTGCGGCCCGTAAAACAACCTTAATCAATAGTGAAACTCTTGCAGTATCAGCGCTCACGTCGCGTAACCGCTCCCGAGAACCGTGCCGACCGGAACCGTTATACGACCCGAAAATCTTTGAAGATACCCGGTAAGCAAAGGTATTCCCACATGAACATTGTACCACCCGCAACTATCATGAATATAAAAGGGGAGAGACCAGAATAGGCCTCTCCCCCGGAAGACGGATTTTAGTTCTCTTATTAGACTAGCCTAACAGCCCCCATGTAACCTGCTATGGAGTCTATCGGGGTCCCTGAGACGACCATCCCCGCGTAGGCGGATCCGTGGATGACGGTCCCGTCACCCATGGCTATGCCAAGGTGGGTTATGTAACCACTGCCGTCCTCACTCCAGGCGAGCAGGTCACCGGCCTGGGGCGGCCCGGAGACCGGGGTACCCAGAGCCATCTGGCTCTCCAGCGTCCCCTCGGGCAGATAGACGCCGAAGGGCTCGAAAGCCTTCGTAGTAAGGCAGTTGCAGTCCATCGTCTGGTACGGCACGCACTCTGCGATACCGCCCAGCAAGTAGGGCGTGCCGAGGTACTTGGCCGCCTCGGCGACCACGGCCTCGCCCGAAGCGGACGAGGCCGGCGCGGACTCCGTCGGGGCGGCTTGCGGCACCGGAGCCGGATCGACCGGCGCGGACTCCGTCGGGG
>JBARZM010000227.1:0-2547 GCA_049650095.1 Rubrobacteraceae bacterium
CGTGCGGACCCGGACGCCGCCTTCGAGGGGCTCCCATTCGAGGACTTCTTCGTGGCCGTGGATCTCCGCCCCCTGCGCCTGCGCCGCCATGACGTAGGAGACGATGCACCGCTCGGGGGCGAGGAAGCCGCCATCGGGCTGGACGAGGGCGAGGTGCTCGGGCGGCAGATGGTAGCCGGGATAGCGCCGGTGAAGCTCGGAGCCGGTTAGGACTTCGTGGGGCAGGTCGTGGAGCTTCGCCGACTTCCAGGCGCCCTCGAAGACCCAGGAGTCCTCCGGGCCGGCGTCTATGGAGCCGATGGTGTGCAAAAGGCGCTCGCCGGCCACGCTCTGGATGCCGCGCCACAGTTCGTAGGCGCGGCGCAGCAGCAGGACGTAGGAAGGGTCTTCGTAGTAGGCGAGGCGGATGATGCGGGTGTGGCCGTGGGAAGAGCCCATCGCGTGCGGGATGCCGAAGCGTTCCAGGCACAGCACCCGCTTGCCGCGCCGGGCCAGATAGTAGGCCGTCGCGCTGCCCATCGCGCCCGCGCCGACGACGATGGCGTCGTAGCGCTTGGAGTGGTAGTTGGATGCCACTACGCGCTGCCGTTCACCGAGGCGTTTGCGTAGGCCACGGGCTCGGGGGCGGGTTCCTGGCGCCGGTCGTCGTCCTGGGGCTTGGCCCGGATGCGGGCCATCTCGGGATCGAAGAACGGGGTTTGCGCCACCTTTGCCGGGATTGGACGGCCGTTGATCTCCACGACCAGGTTGGCGCCGGGCCAGGAGTGGGCGGTGTCCACGTAGGCCATCGCGATGGTCTTGCCGACCGACGGGCCTATGGCGCTGCAGGTGATGTGCCCGACCTGCCGCTCGCCGGACATGACCTCGTCCTTGTAATCGCCCGCCTCGCTGCCGGAGAACATCTTCTCCCGGAAGCTCGCCACGTCACCGATGCTGTAGAGCTTGTCGTTTACGGCGGCTGGAACTTCGGTCTCCAGGGTAAGGCCGACCCAGCGTTGGTCCAGGCCCTCGTCCTGCACCCGCAGGAGGGCGTCGCGACCGACGAAGTCCGGCTTTTCGAAGTGGACCCAACGATTGAGCCCGGCGTGGAACGGGGTGTAGTCCTCGTTTATGTCCGATCCGTAGAGCGGCAGGCTCTTCTCGATGCGCAGGCTCTGCATCGCCGCGACGCCGTAGGGCTGGAGGTTGAACTCCTTGCCCTTCTTTAGCAGGTAGTCCCAGAGCACGGATGCCTGGTCGGCGGGCGTGTAGAGCTCGTAGCCCAGCTCGCCGGTGTAGCCGGAGCGGGAGATGATCAGGTCAACGTCCTTGATCCGGCCCGGCACGAAGCGGAAGAACCGCAACTCGTCCAAATCCACGTCTTTTACTATGGTCTTGAGGAACTTGCGCGAGAGGGGACCCTGCACGACCGGCAGGGCTATCGCCGCGGTCACGTCGGTTACGTAGGCGCTGCGGCCTTCGGCGTGGTCGTGGATCCAACGGTAGCTCTTCAACCGCGGCCCGGAACTCGCCACGATCATGAAGTGCTCGTCGTCGAACTTGTAGACGGTTACGTCGTCTACAATGCCGCCTTCCTCGTTGCACATGGTCGAGTACCTGAGCTGGCCCGGCTCCATATCCAAGACCTCGTTGACGAGCAGCCTTCGCACGAGCCGCTCGGCCCCCGGTCCTTTTATATCGATCTCACCCATCGTGGATAAGTCTTGCATTCCCACGTTTCGCCGCACGTTCAAATGCTCCTCCACCGGCGAGGTGTAGGCGCTGGGGAACATGAAATCCCCGCCGCCTTTTATTACCTCGCGGGCGGATCGCAGATGAAAGTCGTACAGTGGGGTCCTTCGCTCAGCCATTGGATGCCTCCTGTCCCGGTAATGTTATATGCAATATACCGCACACCACAGGCTGTTGCATCATACGGTACTGTCTCGCAGGCATGTCAGGTCCCGCCTTCGGCGGCGTTTCGGGCGACCGTTGAGGACTGCGCGAGCTTCCTGGCGCGGTCGAGCCGATCGTCCCCGACGCCGGCGGCGGAGAGGTTTATCTCGACCAGGGCAACAGCAGCCCGCGTGCCGGCCTCGTCCAACAGGACCGCCGTGATAGCGTCGCCGCGCAGGTTCGGGTTGCCGTGTTCTACTAGACGGACGGCAATCTCCGCCACCTCCGCGCCGATTTCAGCAATTTCCAGCGGCACGTCCGCCGCTGCGGAGAGCGTCGCCTTCACGTCGCCGCCCTCGCGCTGGGCCTCTATGACGCGCCCGTAGGCTGCGGCGTCGGCCTGCGCGAGCGGCGCGGCCCGTTCCTTTAGCGCCTCGGCGCGCTCCAGCATCTCCTCTGCCTCGGGCAGTTGCCCGGTCGAGAGTCGGGCGGCCATGCCCGAGAGGGCGGCGGCGAGGGAGACTGCTACTGCAGCCGCGGCTCCCCCGCCGGGGGCCGGTTCGCCGGACGCCGTGAGGTCCAGGAACCGGCCCAGCGGGAGGTCGAGGTAGCTGGTTTTTGTGTCGGGTTCGTTCAGAACAGCCCCACGGTTTCGCCGTTCTCGTCGATGTC
>JBARZM010000228.1:0-12058 GCA_049650095.1 Rubrobacteraceae bacterium
AACTTAATCCGGGAGGGGAAGAATCACCAGATCTACTCCGCCATGCAGACGGGCGGCAAGTCCGGCATGCAGACGATGGACGCCGCCCTGGTGGAGTTGGTTCGCCGCAACTCTATCTCCCGCGACGAGGCCAAAAAACGTGCCCGGGATCCGGAGGAGCTCGATCGGCTCGCCGGTGGCGGCGGCTTGGGAGCAGGTTACGGCAACAGTTCCGGAAGCAACCCTGGCGGCGGTCGCGGCAAATACTCGGCGATCCGGCGTTAGGAGATAGGTCTTGGCGGTTTTTGAATACAAGGCCCGCACCCGGCGGGGCGAGGTGCTTCAGGACAAGGTGGAAGGCAACGACACGGCCGCCGTGGTTTCTAGCCTCCGCCAGCAGGGGCTCCTGGTTATAGACGTCAAGGAGCAGAGCGTCGGCCAGAAAGACATTCTGGAACCCTTCAAGCGGGTTACGGCCGACGACGTGGTCGTCTTCACCCGGCAGTTCGCCACCATGATAAACGCCGGGCTTCCCATAGTACGGGCGCTGAACATCCTCGGCGAACAGGCTGCCAACAAGAAGTTCGAGGACGTTATAGGCAAGGTGCGTGAAGATGTCGAAGCGGGCCTCTCGCTCTCGGACGCCCTGGAAAAACACCCTAAGGTCTTCAACCGGCTCTACGTCGAGATGGTCCGGGCCGGCGAAGTGGGGGGCATCCTGGACGGTGTGCTGCTCCGGATCGCCGACCAGCTAGAGGGCGACCAGGAGCTTCGGCGCAAGGTGAAGAGCGCCATGACCTACCCGACCGTGGTACTCATAATGGCCGTCCTCGCCGCGGCCGTCATGCTCATATTTATCGTCCCGATCTTCGCCCAGATGTTCGAGGACCTCGGCGGCACCCTGCCCCTTCCAACCCGCATAGCGATGGGTCTTTCGGACCTCCTGACGGGCATCGGAGGCCTGTTCGTGGGCGCTTTGTTGACCGGCGGCGGGTTCTTCTTCCTCCGGTGGAAGAGCACGGAACAGGGGCGCAAAGTATGGGACCGGATCGTACTAAAGATACCGGCCAAGATCGGGGAAGTGGTGCAGAAGGTGGCGCTGGCCCGGTTCGCCCGGACGCTCGGCACCCTCAGCTCGGCGGGCGTGCCAATACTCCAGGCCTTGGAGATAACGGCCAAATCCTCCGGCAACTACGTAGTAGAGAATGCGCTGCTAAAAAGCCGGGACTCCATCCGCCAGGGCATCCCGATCTACACACCACTCGAAGACGAGCCCGTCTTCCCGCCGATGGTCACCCGCATGATCGCCGTCGGCGAAGAGACCGGCGACCTCGACGGCATGCTCTCCAAGATAGGTGACTTCTACGAATCCGAAGTAGACGCGACCGTCAAATCGCTAACCTCCATCATCGAACCGCTAATGATCGTGGTCGTCGGCGGCATAGTCGGTGGCATAATCATCGCCATGTACCTCCCGATGTTCCAGATCTTCGAGCTAATCGAATAACCGGATCATTGGTTCTCATAATGTACTGACCTGGTATAGGAGAGGAGTGTATGGGCATGGCTTATGAAGGAGCGCGGGAAGCCTGGATCGTCGGTGCGGTTCGTACCCCTATGGGCAAACATGGCGGCGTCTTGAGCACCGTGAGGCCGGACGATCTGGGGAGTGTGATTCTACAAGAGCTTATGGAGCGTGCCGACGTGCCTCCGGAAGAGGTCGAAGACGTCTACCTGGGGTGCGCCAACCAGGCGGGCGAGGACAATAGAAACGTGGCCCGCATGTCGCTACTACTCGCCGGATTCCCCACTTCGGTAGCCGGCGCGACGGTCAACCGTCTGTGTGGTTCGGGCCTCGAAGCGGTGGCCGACGCCGCAAGGAGCGTAATGCTCGGTGAGGCCGATGTATACGTCGGCGGTGGGGTCGAGTCTATGAGCCGGGCGCCCTACGCCATGCCAAAGCCCGAACGGGCCTTCCAACCCGGACACCAGACCGTCTACGATACTACCCTGGGTTGGAGGTTCGTCAATCCTAAGATGGAGGCGTTGGAACACACGGACCCGCTCGGGGTGACCGCCGAGAACCTGGCCGAAGAACGTTTCAAGTTAACGTCCGAAGAGCAGAAACCGGAGGAGCTCGCGAGCGAGTACGATATCTCGCGCGAGAAGCAGGACCGGTTCGCGCTGCACAGCCACCAGAAGGCGGTAGCCGCCCAAGACGAGAAACGTTTCCGGGGGGAGATCGTGCCTGTCGCGGTAAAGAAGCGTAAGTCCGAAGAGGTCGTGGAAGCCGACGAAGGTCCCAGGCGTGACACCACCCTCGAAAAGCTCGGCAAACTCCCGGCGGCCTTCAAAGAGGGTGGGTCCGTAACGGCGGGAAACTCGAGCCCTCTAAACGATGGCGCCGCGGCCATTTTGGTGGTTTCCAAAGAGTACGCCCGGGCCCACGGTCTCACGCCCCTGGCGAAGATAAAAAGCATAGCCACCGCCGGGGTTCCGCCGCGCGTTATGGGCCTGGGACCCGTCCCGGCCACGGCAAAGGCGCTGGAGAGGGCTGGTGTTTCTATGGACGACATAGGTCTGATCGAGCTGAACGAAGCGTTCGCGGCCCAGTCTCTAGCGGTGATCCACGAGTGGGGTGTGGATCACGAAGACGATCGGCTAAACCCCAATGGGGGCGCCATAGCTCTGGGACATCCGCTCGGCTGCTCGGGAGCCCGTATCCTGACTACTTTGGTACACGAGATGGGACGGCGCGAGGACGTGGGCCACGGGCTCGCCACAATGTGCATAGGAGTGGGGCAGGGGATCGCCCTGGTGGTAGAGAGACCTTCCTGACCCCCGGCTACCCTCGCGCGCCGTACGCAGCGTCGCATATTCGCCGGCGTTCAACGGCCCCATCGGCCCGGACGCGCCGGTTACGGAGCAGGAAGAGGTGAGCAGCACCACGAATACCGTCGACACCAGGAAATACAGCCCCGAAACCCGCGCCCCACCGGAGAGCGTCAGCGCGATTACCAGCAGCGGAGAACTACAGCAAGGCCAGGCTGCTGCCGGCCTGACGCCACCCAAGCAAGACGAGCAGTACCAAACCGAGCCCGAGTGCAGAGAGGAAATAAACCGTTTCGATAATTTTTACAGAGGCGTAGGCCCGCTCGAACTCCGTCGGCTGCCGGATTTGCTCCGGGGAAAGATACCCGGCTGAGCGATGAAAGCCGAGAAAACGAACGGATGCCGATCCGCGAAACCTTTCGAGGAACCTCGGAACATCTTGCCAGCCTACAGGGCCTACGGGGCTTGTTTCACAAGGTAGAATGCGTGCCATGGTTGCCGAAACGGGCTCCGCGCCCAGGAAAGTCCTGTTCTCGTGTACCCACAATTCCGCGCGCTCCCAAATGGCCGAGGGGCTTCTGCGAGACCTCGCTGAAGACAGGCTCGAAGCGTATAGCGCCGGCACGGAGGCCACGGCCGTAAGGGAGGAGGCCATCATCGTGACGTCCGAGGTCGGGGTAGACCTATCGGGGGCGGAATCCGAGACGCTGGGACGTTATCTGGAAGGAGACTTTGAGTACGTCATCACGGTTTGCGACGAGGCCAACGAGAGCTGTCCCATATTTCCGGGCGCCCGGAACCGGCTCCACTGGTCGTTCCCGGACCCGTCGAAAGCCTCCGGTGGCCAGGAAGAGCGGCTGGAGGTCTACCGGGTAGCGCGGGACGATATTGGAGCCCGGATCCTGGAGGATCTCTTGTAGAACCCGCTCCGGGCGGCGCTAGTGGTCCCACGTTGTCCTCGGGCACGCGGCGGCTTAAACTACATCCAATGCAAGACTTCGACAAACTCACGCGAAGCCGTAGTTCGGGCAGCAGCCGGAGGATGATCGGGCTTATCACCGTCGTCGCGATGGTCGTGGGCCTAGGCGTGGTAGCCGCCACGATGGCGATTGTGGGGGGGGAGAGCCGGTCCGGGCCGGGGGTCGCTTCGGAGGAGGCGGGCATCTTAGAGCGGCTATCTAACGTCTCCGGCGAACCGCGGAATATACTCGTCATGGGCTTGGACAAACGCCCCGAGGGTAATTCAGAGGTCGAAGGAGCCCGCGCGGACACTATCATGCTCTTCCGGGTCTATCCGGATACCGGGCGGATCAAAATCCTCTCCATCCCCCGAGACTTGCTGGTCGAAGTAGAACCGGGTGTTCGGGATAAGGTCAACGCCTCCTACGCTTACGGAGAGGTTTCCGGGACGATCAGCGCGGTCGAACAACTCACCGGGGTCTACGTCGACCACTACGGGGTCGTAGATTTCGTAGGCTTCGAGAAGATCATAGACTCGCTAGGCGGAATTAGGCTGGACCCCGACGAAAGTATCCTGCCCGGACAATGGGACGTGGGCGAGGGTGTCCAGCGTTTTAACGGCCGGAGGACTTTGATCTACGCCCGGCTGCGCTCGACCGAAAATGGCGACCTGGACCGCATCCGGCGTCAGCAAGAGGTGGTGGCGGCCTTGCGGAGCAAGGCTTTCAGGTGGCGCTCGGTCGAGAAGTTACCCGAGATCACCCGCACGATAACCGAGAACGTCGAGACGGATATGAGCCTTACGGAGGCCGCCTCGCTCGGCCGGGCCGTCGCGCGTCACGGGCGGGGGGCACTGATGACCTCTACCCAACTCGCAGGCACGCCGGAGACCTTGGAGGACGGTAGCAAAGTCCTGGTGCCGGATGAGAAAGCGAATTCCGAGGCGATCAGAGAGTTTCTAGACTAACGTAACCTTCGAAACGCCACATTTTAGTGGGTTGTAGACGCCGCCGGCCGCCACGCGGCCTGGAAATTCGTCGCGGCGGCTTGTGGTGTAATAGGAGCAAGTATGGGAATCGCCGGTGACATAGCGCTTATCCTGGTGGCCGCGTTCGTGGGTGGGATTATAGCCCAACGGCTGGGTCTGCCGCTTATCCTGGGCTACATCCTGGCTGGCGTGCTCGTCGGCCCCAACACCGCCGGCCTTACCGTCGGTGACGCGCACGAGATCGAGCTGCTCGCCGAGATCGGGGTGGCGCTGCTCTTGTTTACCATCGGGTTGGACTTCCCGCTGGAAGAGCTTGCCCCGGTCAAGAGGATCGCGCTGATCGGCACCCCGATTCAGATGGCGTTGACCGGGTTATTCGGTTACGGTATCGGGCAACTTATAGGCCTCGGTTGGATGGAGTCGCTCTGGTTCGGGGCCATAATTTCCATCTCCAGTACGGCCGTAGTCTTAAAGACGCTTACCGAGCAGGGCGTTATCAACACTTTGGCGAGTCGTGTCATCATCGGCATGCTCATCGTGCAGGACCTGGCGGTGGTGCCACTCATAATACTTTTGCCCGAGTTGGGTAACGTCGGAGAGGGACTTTCGGAGCTCGGGATAGCGGCCGTCGAGGCGGCGATCTTTATTACGGTGATGGCGGTGTTCGGGACGCGGGTATTTCCCTGGGTGATGGCCCGGATCGCGGGCTGGAACTCGCGGGAGCTGTTTTTGATCAGCGTGGTCGCCATCGGGCTCGGCATCGGATACGGTACCTATCTCTTCGGACTGTCGTTCGCCTTCGGGGCGTTCGTGGCGGGAATGGTTCTCAGCCGCTCGGATTACAGCCATCAGGCGCTCGCGGATATCGGCCCGCTGCGGGATATATTCGTCATGCTGTTCTTTGTCTCGGTAGGGATGCTGCTGGAGCCGCAGTTCCTGCTCGAGAACGCGGTGCTCGTCGCCCTGATCGTGGTGGCGGTTTTCGTGGTCAAGGGCACTATATTCGCAGGCTTAGCGAGAGCGTTCGGTTATGGGAACATAGCACCGTTTGCCGTAGGACTCGGGCTCTTCCAGGTGGGGGAGTTCTCGTTCGTGATCGCCCAGACGGGCATCAACGCAGAGGCCATTTCCGAGGAGCTTTACTCTATCGTGCTGACGACGGCGGTCGTTACGATGGCCCTTACGCCGTTCGCCACCCGGCTCGCCCAGCCGGTGTACAGCAAGTGGCGGGAGCGGTTCCCGAAGGAACAGATGGACACCTTCAACCTGCCGCAGACCGGGCTCAGGGATCACATCGTGATCGCCGGCCACGGCCGGGTTGGGACTTTCGTGACCCAACTCCTCGACCGCCTGGGCCAGGAGTTCGTAGTGATCGAGAACAACCCGGCCCGCTCGGATGAGATCCGGGAGGACGGGCTTCCGGTGGTGTTCGGTGACGCGGCGGCGGATCCGGTGCTGTCGGCGGCGGGAATAGCGAAGGCGCGGCTGGTGATAATGACCATGTCGGACCCTGCCGGCGTGAGGCTCGCCATCCAACGCATCAAGGGCATGAACCCCGAGGTTCACATCGTTGCCCGCTCGGTGACGGCGGACCAACTAGAGGAGCTGCGGGACCTCGGGGTATACGAGGCGGTTCAGCCGGAGTTCGAGGCGGCGCTGGAGCTTGGGCGGCAGGCGCTCTCGCACCTGGGTGTCGGGGCCGGTGAGATCCAACGTTTCTCCGACCGGGTGCGGGGCGAGTTGTACGCCCCGGTTAGCGGCAACGGCGTCGCCGACGACCTTCTCGCCCAGCTTCGGCGCACCTCCCGGATGATAGAGACCGACTGGACCAGTATCCCGGATGACAGCGGGCTTTGCGGTCAAACCATAGGCCAACTCGGGATACGCAGTGAGATCGGGGTCTCGGTCGTGGCGGTTATTCGCGGGGAGGAGGTCATGCCAAACCCCGGCCCGGAAGTTCGCCTGGAGGCCGGCGACTTCGTCGGCACCCTGGGAACCACGGATCAGCGGGACGCCTTTAGGGAATTCGTGGAAGGCCGGCAGCTTGCGCCCTGAGCGTAAAGCGCGCCCGAACGCCGGGTAAGCCGTGGGCTGCTGCTATAATCCAGCCAGGTTTAGCGGCGCGCGAGAGTGGTGGAACGGTAGACACGCTAGATTTAGGATCTAGTGCCGCAAGGCGTGCGGGTTCAACTCCCGCCTCTCGCACTCGGGCGCAGAGGTCGGACCGGTTGTTGTTGGTAGGAGAAGAGTAGAGGTTTATGACGACGAACGTAACGCAGCTTGAGGACAACAAGGTTCGGCTCGACGTGGAGGTCTCCCCGGAGGCGGTCCGCGAAGGCGTCGAGGCGAAAGTCGGAGAGCTAAAAAAGCAGATCCGTCTCCCTGGCTTCCGGCCGGGCAAGGCGCCGAGGCGTATGATCGAGAATCATCTCGGACGTGACTATATCTACATGGAGGCGCTCCAGGAAAGCCTGCCGACCTGGTACTCGGAGGCCGTCGTGGAGGCCGACTTGCGGCCCATAGACCGCCCGGAGATAGACTTCGACGACCCGATGGACGAGAAAGAAGGCTTCAAGTTCTCCGCGACGGTCCCGATCCGGCCCGAAGCCAAGCTCGGCGAGTATAAGGGCCTCGAAGTTCCGAAGCGGGAGGTCGAGGTCGATGAGGAGCAGGTAGAGAGCCAGGTCGAGGAGTTGCGCGGCCAGTTCGCCACCCTGGCGGCGGTCGAGGGCCGTCCCGTCCAGCAGGGCGACTTCACCATCATAGATTTCAAGGGCGAGAGCATGACGGGCGCCGCGATAGAGGGCGCCGACGCCGAGGATTACATGATGGAGGTCGGTGGCGGCGAGCTACTGCCGGACTTCGAGGAAAACCTGGTAGGGATGTCCGCCGGTGAGCGAAAGCAGTTCGCCGTAACGTTCCCGATGGACTACCAGGAAGAGTCGTTGCGGGGACAGTCGGTGCTGTTCAACGTTCACGTCAAGGAGATCAAAGAGCGCGACCTGCCGGAGCTCGACGACGAGTTCGCCAAGGAAGCCAGCGAGTTCGAGACGCTGGGCGAGCTGCGAGAAGGCGTCAAGGAGCAAATTTCAGCCGGACTCCAGCAGCAGGTCGAGGGCGAGTTTCGGGGCCGGGTTCTGGACGCCGTAGCCAACGAGGCCGAGGTCGAAGTACCGGACGTGATGGTCGACGAGAAGGCTGACGAGATGATCGGCTCGTTCGAGCGGAGCATCCGGGCGCAAGGCATCGAGCCCGCCCAGTATTACCAAATCTCCGGCGTCAACATCGAAGACATGAAAGAGCGCGTAAAGCCCGACGCTTCAGATACGGTCAAGAAAGAGTTGGTCCTGGACGCGATCGTCACCTCCGAAGGCATAGAAGCCGACGAACACGCCGTGGAACACGAGGTCGGCCATCTCGCCCAGGATTCCGGGCGAGACCCGCAGGAGATAGTCGAGAACATGCGCCAAAACGGCACCTACTCCCTGCTTCAGGAAGAGCTCGCCCGTCAGAAGGCCCTGGATTTCCTGGCCGAGAACGCGGTCGCCGTACCGATGCCCGAAGAAGATCCGGGCGAAGAAGGCGGAGAGACGGTGGCAGCCGAGGAGTCGAGTATCGAGTCCGGTGAAGAGACTCCGGGCGAGGACGAAGAGCCCGAAAGCGGTGAAGCGGTCGTCGAGACTTCGGTCGAAGTCGGCGGGGCCGCGGAACAAACAACTGAAGGAGAGGAAAAAGAATGAGCTACTACGATCCCCAAGCAGTAATCCCCTACGTTATAGAGCAGAGCCCGCGAGGCGAGCGGGCGATGGACATTTACTCCCGGCTACTCAAGGACCGGATCATCTTCCTCGGCACGCCGGTAGACGATCAGGTGGCGAACGCCATCATGGCCCAGCTACTGCACCTCGAAAGCGAGGACCCGGACCAGGACATAAACCTGTACATAAACTCTCCCGGCGGCAGCGTCACGGCCGGACTCGCCATCTACGACACGATGCAGTTCGTCAAGCCCGACATCTCCACGACCGCTCTAGGCATGGCGGCCTCGATGGGGGCGTTCTTGCTCGCGGCCGGGGCGAACGGCAAGCGCAACGCATTGCCCAACACCCGCATCCTCTTGCATCAGCCGAGTGTTGGCGGGCTCGCGGGGCAGGCTTCGGACGTGGAGATCCACGCGAAAGAGCTAATAGCCACCAAGCAGCGTCTTAACGAGATCCTCGCCCAGAACACCGGACAGCCGTACGACCGGATCGAGAACGACACCGACCGGGACTACATCATGGGGCCGGAAGAGGGCATCGAGTACGGCGTCATAGACAACATCGTCCGGAACCACTAAGGCTGCGTTGAGGGGAATGGAAGCGGTAGAGAGAGGGAGGCCGTAACGCTATGAGGGACCCGTCGGACCAGCTACAGTGCTCTTTTTGCGGAAAGAGCCAGCGCCAGGTGAGAAAGCTAATCGCCGGCCCCGGCGTCTACATCTGCGACGAGTGCATCGAGCTCTGCAATGAGATCATTGACGAGGAGTTCTCCGGTCCCGAGGTACTGAGCGACGACGATCTCCCAACGCCGCGCGAGATCAACCGCATCCTGAACGAGTACGTTATCGGGCAGGAGGACGCGAAGAAGGTCCTGGCGGTCGCGGTCTACAACCACTACAAGCGCATCCAGATGGGTCCAGAGCCGAACGACGGCACCGAGCTTCAGAAATCGAACATCTTGCTCTTGGGACCAACCGGTTCGGGCAAGACCCTTCTGGCCCAAACGCTCGCCAAGATCCTGAACGTACCGTTCGCCATAGCCGACGCCACGGCGCTGACCGAAGCCGGGTACGTGGGCGAGGACGTAGAGAACATCCTGCTCAAGCTGATACAGTCCGCCGACTTCGACGTGAAGAAGGCCGAAACCGGAATCATCTACATAGACGAGATCGACAAGGTCGCCCGCAAGTCGGACAACCCTTCGATCACCCGGGACGTCTCGGGAGAGGGCGTCCAGCAGGCGCTGCTCAAGATCCTCGAAGGGACCGTGGCTTCCGTGCCGCCGCAAGGTGGTCGCAAGCACCCTCACCAGGACTTCCTCCAGATAGACACCAAGAACGTACTGTTTATCTGCGGCGGGGCTTTCGGTGGCCTGGAAGACGTGATCCGTCAACGCATCGGCAAACGCAGCATCGGTTTCGGCGGCGACGTGGAACACCGGGAAGAGGAAGAGTCGAGCGCGGTGCTCCGTTACACCCAGCCGGAGGACCTCTTGAAATACGGCCTAATCCCCGAGTTCGTCGGCCGCCTGCCGGTGATCTCCACGCTCCGGATGCTGGAGCAGGAAGACCTCGTGCGTATCCTGACCGAGCCGAAGAGCGCGCTGGTCCGGCAGTACCGGCAGTTCTTCCGCTACGACAAGGTGGACCTGGCGTTTACCGAAGCGGCGCTCGCCGCCGTCGCGGAGTTGGCCCTGGAGCGCGGCACGGGCGCCCGGGGGCTGCGAAGCATCCTGGAAGGCGCGCTTTTGCCCACGATGTACGAGCTGCCGAGTCGCTCGGACGTGAGTAAGTGCATCGTGGACGCCGATACCGTGAAGGACGGCGTACAACCCGCCCTCGTGACGGGCTCAGGCAACTCCAAGTACTCGTACGACGAAGAAGAGACCGCCTAGCAAGCGCACCATTGAGCCAACACAAAGAGATACCCAAAACTTACGATCATCGGGCCGTCGAAGCCCGCCTCTACGACGAGTGGGAGCGGGCCGGCGCGTTCGAGGCCGAACCGAACCCGGACAAAGAACCCTACTGCGTAGTCATACCGCCACCGAACGTCACCGGCGAGTTGCACATGGGACACGCCCTGAACGGCGCGATCCAGGACGCCCTGATCCGGCGCGCCCGGATGAAGGGCTACGAAGCCCTGTGGCTGCCCGGCACGGACCACGCCTCTATCGCCCTGCAGAACGTCGTGGAACGCAAGCTGCTGCGCGAAGAGGGCAAGAGCCGGTGGGACGTTGGGCGTGAGAAATTCGTGGAACTCTGCTGGGAGTTCGCCGTCGATTCGAGGTCCAAAATACTCGGCCAACTCCGCAGCCTCGGGGCGTCGGTAGACTGGCGGCGGCTCCGGTTCACGATGGACGAAGGATACATAGACGCCGTTCTCACGGCCTTTATCGAGTTGTTCGAGGCGGGCCTCATCTACCGGGGAAACAGGATCACCAACTGGTGTCCCAACGACCGGTCCGCGATCTCCGACCTCGAAGTCAACTACGAAGAAGTGGATGGCAAACTGTACGGCCTTTGCTATCCGTTCGTGGACGGCGAGGGCCATGCCCAGGTCTTTACCACCCGTCCCGAGACGATGCTCGGCGACGTGGCCCTGGTCGTAAACCCGGACGACGAGCGGTACAAGAACCTCGTGGGACGAAAGGTGCGGGTGCCGTTCGTAGACCGGGAGATAGAAGTCTATGCCGACGACTACGTGGACCCCGAATTCGGAACCGGCGTTCTAAAAGTAACCCCGGCCCACGACCCTAACGACTTCGAGATCGGTCAAAAGCTCGGGCTGGAGCCGGTGAACGTCATGAATCCCGATGGCACGATCAACGAAAATGGTGGTCCGTTTGCCGGGATGAGCCGGGAGGAAGCCCGCCGGGCGGTCGTTAGCCAACTCGATGAGGCGGGGCTGCTCGCAGAAGTCAAAGATTATGCCCACCGGGTGGGGCACTGCGATCGCTGCGGCGCGGTCATAGAGCCCTGGCTCTCCGAGCAGTGGTGGGTTTCGATGCGGGAACTGGCCGAGCCCGCTATAGAGTCGTTGAAAAAAGGTGAGATAACAGTTTACCCAGATTCCTGGCGTCGAGAGTCGATCCGGTGGCTGGAGAACTTGGGAGACTGGAACGTATCCCGGCAGCTCTGGTGGGGCCACCGCATCCCGGTCTGGTACGGCCCGGACGGGGAGATCGTGGCCGCCAAGGAGTCACCGGGCGAGGGCTACGAACAAGACACGGATGTACTCGATACCTGGTTCTCGTCCGGCTTGTGGCCGTTCGCCACCCTAGGATGGCCGGAAGAGACCGGGGATCTCGAATATTTCTATCCGACGAAACTACTGAGCACGGCGCGGGAGATTATGTACCTGTGGGTCGCGCGTATGATCATGACCGGCCTCCGCTACCGGGGCGAGGCGCCATTCGAGAAGATAAACGTTCATTCCATCGTCCTGGCCGCCGACGGGACCAAGATGAGCAAGTCCAAGGGCAACGCGGTGAACCCGCTGGAACTCTTCGAAGAATACGGCACCGACGCCGTTCGGT
>JBARZM010000229.1:0-1566 GCA_049650095.1 Rubrobacteraceae bacterium
GTCTTGAAGTTGAGGTCCCACCGGAATTTCTCGAAGCCGATCTTTCGCAGAAGCGCCTTCGTGGCTTCCTGCTCTTCCCGAACCTCGGGCTCGATCTTTACCGTGTGCGCGCCTTTGTCCGCGGCTATGGAGCCAACATCCCGGAAGAAAGCCCTTACCGCCGCTTCGTCCTCCCAGTCGATCCAGGGACCTTTCGGCGCGTACATCAGCTTGCCGGGGACCGGGACGGTATTGTAGAGGAGGAACTGACCGGCCCCTACGGTCTCCCCGTCGCGCTCCATAACCAACCGCACGGGCGTCCAACCCAGCCGCTTTTTGAACTCGCCCCAGGCATGACTCTGGAAGACGTGTCCGCCGTCGGGCGTGTTCTGGATCAGGGAATCCCATTCTTTAGACGAGGGGGCTTCGACTTCCCTTACCTTGTATTCGGTGGTCCGGGTACCGGAGGTCATTGAATAATCCCTACCGCATCCAGAAGGCGGCCTCTCCGTCGCCCACGGTATACGCCCAGTTGGAGACGTGCCGGGCCATCTTGTGCTGTCCCTTGTCCGCGAACTTCGTGAGCAGCTTGTTGCTCCGGCCACTGCGGAAGAAGAAGCCCAGACGACGCAGGTCTCCCGAACGGGCCGAGGTCAGCGATTCCTGGTACCGGTAACGGACGATTTGGGCCCCAACCTTCCTGAAGTACCGGATGGTCTCCCGCAGCAAGGCCCGCGCCACGTCCTGACGTCCCGGCAGAACCGACAGATCCAGAATGTACCCGTCGATACCGCCCGTCGGCACCTTTAGCACCGCGTAACCCAGCAGCTTCTCTCCCTCTTTCACGCCGTACACGGTGACCGGATGCTGGGGGCACCCCGGGCCGTAGCGCCACCGGAGGTACTCCGCGTTTCGCTCCACGGTCGCGGGCACGGCGGCGGCGACCTCCTCGAATAACTCGTCGAAAGACTCGTCGAACGACTCTATGGGCTCTACCTGCAGGTCGTTGCCGAAGCGGCTGTAAAGCGCGTCGTCTATCTTTTCGAGGCTCCCATTGAGGAGGTTCTTTACCGGCTCCGGGAGCGGCAGCCGCGGACGCGCCACGGGGACCTCCTCGCCTTCGATGCCCTCCGAACCATCCGCCCGTACGACCTCTCCCTGGTTGTTCAGGTAGCCTTGCGGAACCGGCAACTCTCGTTCCTGGAGGTTGAGGGCCCGGGCCACGGGGCCGGGGAGCGAGGGGACCGGGAGACGCCCGACGTTCAGGAGCTTCGCCGCGTAGCCGAGTTCGCCGGCCACCTCCGCCCCGAGGCGGGTCTCGACCGTGATCGTCGCGGGGACCATGTCGCAGGCGACGCAGTTCTCGCAGGTGCGGAAGAACTTCCTCATTAGAGAGAGGGCATAGAAGCCGTACCTCGGGTCCACCATGTAGTCGCCCGGCGTGTGGGCCACGACCCGCTGACCGTTTACCCAGTAGTACAGAGGCAGGGCGGAGAGATGACCGACCACTTCGCCGTCCTCGGTAACGGCGACCCACCGGTAAACCTGATCCGCCAAAGGATGATCCTCGAACCAGCGATAGACGGT
>JBARZM010000230.1:0-13253 GCA_049650095.1 Rubrobacteraceae bacterium
AGCCCCAGGACCCCTACGCCACGGCCAAGCACTTTGGGGAGCAGTTGATGGACGGGGCGATAAGGCGTTCGGACATCCGGTGCATCTCCATCCGGCCTTGCTGGGTGCAGCACGAGGGCAACTACGAGCGAAACCTCGGACCGCAGGTAAGGGACGCCTCGGAACTGAGCCCGAACTTCTGGAGCTACATAGACGTCTACGACCTGGCCGACGCCATCACCCTCGCCGCGGAGAGCGACCTGCCGGGACACGAAGTCTTCTACATAGCCTCACCCGACAACGTGGGGAACAGGGACTTCGAGGAGGTAGTCAAGGAATACTACGGAGACCAGGTAGAGATAAAGAAGCCTTTGCCAAGAGAAGACACTTCAGGGATAGACACCACAAAGGCCCAGGAGATGCTCGGCTACGCGCCAAAGAGGAGCTGGAGCGACTACCTGGACGAAGACGGAAAGCTAAAGCCGGGTGTTGGCGGTGTCTTTCAGGGATAGTGAAGTGTATTTTTGTGTTGTCACGATGAGTTGATGGCATTGCGTTGGGAATGCGGCTACGTGATGCTAGAGTTCATCTTCTGCGAACAGTACGCGCCGGCTCTATAAAGCTTCAGTAGAAGGATTACTTGCGGACCGCGTTGCCGCCGGCGTCTTTGGCCCGGTAGAGGGCTTCGTCGGCGGCGCGGGTAAGTTCGCCGGAGTCCGGGCCGTCTTCGGGGTAGGAAGAGATGCCGAGCGAGAGCGTGGGGTTGGCGCGTATGCCGTCGTGCTCGAAGATGTAGTCTTCGACACTGTGACGGATCCCCTCTGCCACCGCTGCCGCTTCGTCTTTGGTGAGGTTTGGGAGAATAATCTGGTATTCGTCGCCCCCGAAGCGGGTTGCGTAAGAGTCTCCGGGGTGGAGCGAGGACTGTATCAGGCGGCCTATCTCCGCCACGGTGAACTCTCCAAATAGGTGGCCGTACGAGTCGTTGATGTTCTTTAAGTTGTCTATGTCGGACATCAAGATGCTAAGCGGCAGGTCTCTCTCGCGGGCCAACTCCAGGGAGTGCTCGAATTGCTCGTCGAAACGGTTTTTGGCGAGCAGGCCCGTCAGGTGATCCTGGTTGATGAGCCGCTGGATGTTTCTGTGGAAGTGTTCTCTCAGGTGGTCCCGCTCGATGAACTCCAGCACGCTGTCTCCGATGAAGATACGGTCGCCGCATTTCAAAGCACAAGCCTCTTCGAGCCCTCGCTCGTTCACGGAGACTTCGCCCCCGAGGTTCTGCAAGACGTACCCGCCGGACCGAAAATCCAGGAACACCTTCGCCTGAACCGGCTCCACCTCTATGTCCCGAACCACCAGGTCTGCCCGTAAAGGGTCGCTGCCCAGGACGAAAGCGTCGTCTTCCAGGTAGTAGATGTCCCCGAAGCTCGGGCCTTTCAGGACTACGAGGTGTGGATGACCTTCACCGGAGATGCCGGCCTCCTCTTCCTGCTGTACGATGGGCCTTCTCGATTCTAGCACCGGGCCTCAATGCTAGAATAAAATGACTTACAGTATTTTTTACAGAGCGTGAGGTGCTAGACACTTGGAAGTACGGGAGAAGCGTACCTATAAAGCGGTTATCGGGCTGGAGTTTCACGTCCACCTCGCCACCACGACCAAGATGTTCTGCGGTTGCCGGGTGACGTACGGCGAGGAGCCAAACACCCACACGTGCCCGGTGTGCCTCGGGCATCCGGGCGCCCTGCCGGTCGTCAACGAGAAGGCCATAGAGCTGGGCGTCATGGCGGGGCTCGCCCTCAACTGCGAGGTTGGGGACCGGGCGGTCTTCGCCCGGAAGAACTACTTCTACCCGGACCTGCCGAAGGGATACCAAATCTCCCAGTTCGACTTGCCGATCTGCCTCGGCGGGCACCTGGACGTTCCGGTGGGCGACGAGACCGTGCGGGTGGGGATAACGCGGCTGCACCTCGAAGAAGACGCGGCCAAGAACGTCCACGTGGGAACTTCGGGCCGGATGCACGGCTCGGTAGGCTCGCTCATAGATTTCAACCGGGGCGGCACGCCGCTCATGGAGATAGTCACCGAGCCGGATATCCCTTCTCCCGAAGCCGCCCGCGCCACGGCCAACCACCTCAAAGAGATCCTGCGGGCCATCGGCGTCTCGGAGGCGGATATGGAGAAGGGCCAACTCCGCTGCGACGCCAACGTTAGCCTCCGCAACCCGGACGGCTCTTTCGGCACCAAGACCGAACTAAAGAACATGAACTCCTTCCGGTTCGTCGAGCGGGGCCTGGCCCGTGAGTTGGAGCGTCAGCAGGAAATTCTGGAGGACGGGGGCCGCGTGGAGCAGACGACGCTCCACTACGACCCGGAGACCGACGAAGTCCACGAGCTTCGCAGCAAAGAGTTCGCCCACGACTACCGCTACTTCCCGGAGCCGGACCTGTTGCCCCTGGAGCTAACCGGGGCCTGGGTCGATGAGATAAAAAGCCGTCTACCGGAGTTGCCGGACGCATTGCGCGCCCGCTTTATGGAAGGGTACGGGCTATCCGCCTACGACGCCGGGGTCCTGACCGCCGACCGGGACCTGGCCGCTTACTACGAGAAGGTGGCCGCCGCACCCGGCGTGGACACCAAACAGGCGGCCAACTGGATCTCGGTGGATCTCCAGGCCCGGCTCAACGAGGCCGGGATGGAGATATCGGAGGCCAAAGTGGGTCCGGAGCATATGGTCGAGTTGATCGGGCTCGTAGACGACGGAACTATCTCCCGCTCCGCCGCGCGCGACGTTCTGGACCGGGTCTTCGCCAGTGGAGATTCCCCGGCCGCGGTAGTGGAGCGCGAGGGGCTCGCCCAGATGGGGGGCGACGAGTTGGGAGGAATCGTCGAGGAAGTCATCGCGGCCAACCCCGAGGAGGCCGGGAGGGTTAGAGCCGGGGACCAGAAGGTGATCGGCTTTCTCGTCGGCCAGGTGATGAAGGCCACCCGCGGCGGGGCCGACGGCGGCCGGGCGCGCCAGCTTCTACTGGAGAAGTTGGGCTCATAGCCCCCGTGCCGCGCATCGGCGCGACTTCACCCGACCCCGCGGACCGGATACGGGACGCGGGTGGCGAGCCCGTGCTCCTGGATCCCCCCCGGGTGCCGCCGGAGTACGGCGTGACCCTGGCCCGGGAGTGGACCGCGGACGTAGTCGCCGCCGCCGCAGAGAACCTGGACGCCCTATTTCTGGACGCGGAGCGGCCCGAAGAACTATTCGGCTTGCTGCTGGCGGCCTTGCGCCTGAACTTGCCGGCCGTTGCCCACCGGCGCGAAACGGCCCTCTCGGTCGCGCTCGTGGCGCTCGGCATCGCTCCTTTAGAAGAAGACTCCGCCGGGGTAGTCGTGGACGTGGCCCGTTCCAACGGACCCGGCCCCACACAGCTCTCCGGGACCTTCGCCCTCGCAAACGCTTTGCGGGCCGGGCTCTCCGTGGGGGCCGGCCCGGAGTTGCTCGTGCATCTTTCCGCCCTGGCCCGGGAGGCGCGGGCCACGGGATTTCCCCGGATGTTGAAGGTCCTGGTGCCGGAGAGCCCCGTTTTGGCCGCGCCGGACTCCCCGTGGTTCCGGGAGCACGGCCCGGCGGGGCTGTTGGCCCACCTCGGCGACGCGCTGCACAGCGTGCCAACCGTAACCGGACGCTTGAAAAGTCATCTCCCCGAACCGCCCCCCGAACCCGAGAAAGAAGGACCCGGGATGTCCTTCGTCCGGGGGCGGGCTTCGGGCACGGAGGCTGTCTGTAAGTCATCCGGAGTCCCCGAAATCTCCGGGGAGTGCAGGGTATTCCATTCCGAGGAAGACGCGGTCCGCGCGGCATCCTCGGAGGACCTCTCATCCTCGCTTATCCTGGTGGGTGGGTACGGACCCCGGGGAGGCCCGGGGCTGCGAAGGCTCGACCGGCTAGGGGAGGCGCTGGAAGAGGCCGGGATACAGGATGACGTCGCCGTTCTAACCGACGGTATCGCGCCGGAAGGGTCCGGGCCCCGGATCTCACTGTTCTCGCCGGAGGCCGTCGTCGGCGGTGTCATAGGACGCCTCAGGGACGGAGATGTCTTGAAGATAGACTTAGAGGCAGGAAGGATTCGCACCAGGGTCAGCGCCCGGGAGCTAGAGGAGAGAGAGTCTTTCAGCGGCAAGGTGATCTCCGGTTACGGATACGCGGCCCGCTACGCCCGCTCGGCGCTTGCCGGGCTCGAAGGAGCCGGCTTCAGTTAGAGGGCGGCCGGGTTTGCCGGGGGATCAGTCGTTGGGAGATTGCGGCTCCGCGCCCGGGTTTTTCAGGCGCAGCCGGACGCGGAAGAAGTCGAAGAGCACCCGCAATACGGCGAGCGCCGGCACGGCGAAAATTACCCCCAGCAAGCCGGCGATCTCTCCGCCGGCTATCACGGCCAGGAAGACCAGTATGGGATGGACGTGCACGGCTTCGCCCTGGATCCGGGGCGTCAGGAAATTGCCTTCGAGTTGCTGGATCGCCACGAAGACCAGGAGCGTTAGAAGGCCCGCTGTGAGCGGGTTGATCGGTAGCGTGTTCGAGCCGAGGAGCAGGGCCAGGGCCACGGCCGGCACCGCCCCGAGCCAGGCGCCGATGTACGGGATAATAGCCGTTATAGAGACCCAAACCCCGAGCAGGATCGCATACTGGATGCCGAGCAGGGCCAGCGCGATCGCCGAGACCACGCCTTGTATGACGAGCACAAAACCTAGACCCGAAAGGTACCGTGAGAGCGAGACGCCGAAGGCGTTCCAGAGGTCGCTGGAGTCTCGCCGGTAGCCGTGGGGAACCGTCAACAGATACGCCGCCTTCATGCGTCGCACGTCCACGAGGAGGTAGACCGCGATAAAGACCACGCCGAAGAGCGCTATCCCGAAGTTGAAAGCGCTGGAGATAAACCCGAGCAAGCCGCCCAGGACATTCTGGGCCAGATCCTGGACCCGGCTGAACGCTTCGTTGCCGAGGTCCGCGCCCAGCTCTGGCAAAAGTTCTTCGGGGTCTCCCGGTAGCAAGCCCCGCTCGCCCAACTGGGATAACAAGGTCGGCATCAGGTTGCTGAGTTGCTGGTTCGCCTCCTCCGCGAAGCTCGGTATGTTGAGTATGAGGTTTGTGAGCTGGTCTATAATTATCGGCACCAGGATGGCGAAAGCAAGGATTATCAGGCCTACCAGGGCCAGAAAAGAAGCGAGTATCCCCAAGCCGCGCGGCATGAACCGGGACAACGCCCTCACGGGGAAAGACATGATCAAAGCCAGAGTGCCGCCGCCAAGGGCGATGAGTGGCACGCTCGGGGCCGCCCACATCAGCACGACTAGAACGACTAGCCCGCTGAGGAGCAGTATCGTCCGGGTGCGGGGGGAGATCCAGATCGGGGTAGGCCCGCCCCAAGGCTCATCCGCCCTGGAACGTGGTGTCTTGCTGCGGGTCTTTGCCACTTTCCCCTCTCATCGGACACGGCGTTGTCCTGGAGTTTATCCTAGATTCCCCCGATATCTCTACCCGGCCGTGAATGATTAGCAATAGTTCGCCAATGGTACGCCGGCTCCCGTAGCCATCACGCGCGATTATGGCTAAACTACCAGGGTTGTAAAGAATACTCGAATGCAGCCAGAGAGGAACCACAGACTACATGATGAACAAGTATCGTCTCATGTCGCCCGGACCCACGCCCGTGCCGCCGGAGGTTTCGGCTGCCGGCGCGCTTCCCGTGATCCATCACCGGACCCCGGAGTTCGGGGAGGTGTTCACTAGGGTGAGCGAGAACCTCAAGAGCGTCTTTCTCACGGAGAACGACGTGTTTGCCTACGCGGCGAGTGGGACGGGCGCCTTCGAGGGGGCCATCCAGAACCTCTTCACGCCCGGAGACAAGGTGCTCGTCGTCAACAGCGGCAACTTCGGCAACCGCTGGGTGAAGATGAGCCAGGCGTTCGGCCTCGAAGTCACGGAGATCAAATACGACTGGGGCGTCAAGGCGGATAACGACGAGATCTCCTCGGCCCTCTCCGACGATCCGGAGATAAAAGGCGCCATGTGCGTCCTCTCGGAGACTTCCACCGGCACGGTCAACGATATCGAGGGGTTCGCGAAGGCCACCGAGAACGTCATCTCTATCGTCGACGCGGTTAGCGGGCTCGGGGCTTGCGAGCTTCGGACCGATGATTGGGGCGTCGACGTGGTCGTCGCCGGGAGCCAGAAGGCGCTCATGATCCCACCGGGCCTCGGTTTCGTGAGCATCAGCGAGCGGGCGTGGAAGGCGCACGAAGAGAGCCGGATGCCGCGCTTCTACTTCGACTGGACGGCGGCGAAGAAGGCCTACGAAAAAGACCCGCCCCAGACCGCGTGGACCCCGGCGGTTAGCCTCATCATCCAGCTAGACCTTGCCTTGCGTCAGATCCTGGACGAGGGCATAGAGAACGTCTTCGAACGTCACGTGTTGCTGGGCAGGGCCGCCCGGGAGGGGATCAAGGGCATGGGACTTCAGCTCTTCGGCCCGGATGAAGACTTGAACTCGGCGGTAACGGCGTCCTGGGTGCCGGAAGGCGTGGACGGCAAACAGCTCGTGAAGATGTTGTTCCGGGAGCACGGGATACAGGTCGCCGGCGGCCAGGCGGACATGGCCGGCAAGATTTGGCGCATCGGCCACTGTGGCTACTTCGATTCTTACGACATTATCGCCACCATCGCCGCCGCGGAGCTGGTCCTGGAGTCGCTGGACCATCCGGTGGAGCTCGGCAAGGGCGTCGGCGCGGCCCAGCGGGTCTTCTCCAAGAGCGGGGTGACCGCTTGAAGGTCCTGGTAAGCGAGAAGCTGGCCGACCGCGGGGTAGAGGCGCTAAGGCGAGAGTTCGAGGTTGACGTGCTGCTCGGCTTATCTCCGGAGGATCTCGTCGAGAAGATCGGGGAGTACGACGGCCTCATAATCCGGAGCGCCACGAGGGTCACCGCCGGGGTCATAGAAGCCGCCGACAACCTCAAGGCTATCGGACGGGCCGGCATCGGGGTGGACAACATAGACATCGAAGCGGCTACCAAACGCGGCATCCTGGTCGCCAATGCCCCTGAGAGCAACACCGTAGCCGCCGCCGAGCACACGCTGGGGCTCATGCTCGCCGCCGCCCGTTACATCCCGGCGGCGGATAGCTCGCTGCGCAACGGCGAGTGGAAGCGGAGCTCGTTCAAAGGCGTCGAGGTCGCGGAGAAGACGCTCGGCTTGATCGGGCTGGGGCACGTCGGCGCTATCGTGGCCCGGGGCGCTTTAGGCATGGGGATGAAGGTTTTGGCCTACGACCCCTACGTCTCCGAAGACCGCATCCGCTCGATGAACGCCGAGAAAGCCGAGTCGGTGGACAAAGTGCTCGAAAACGCCGACTTCGTCTCGCTGCACGTCCCGCGCACGCCGCAGACTACCGGCATGATCGACGCCGGAGCTTTGGAGAAGATGAAGCCGACGGCCTATCTAATAAACGTCGCCCGGGGTGGCATCATAGACGAGACGGACTTGTACAATGCCCTGAAGGAGGGTCAGATCGCCGGTGCCGCCATAGACGTGTACGTCGAGGAGCCGACGACCGATTCTCCTTTGTTCACGCTACCGAACGTGGTCGTTACGCCCCACCTTGGGGCGAGCACGGCCGAGGCCCAGGACCGGGCGGGCGTCACCGCCGCCGAACAGGTCGCCGCGGCATTGCGGGGTGCGGTGCCGATGCACGCCATAAACGCGCCGGTCCCGTCCGGCGAGGGCGCGGATTTCGTCGCCCGTTTCTCCGGGTTGTGCGAGGCGCTGGGGAGCCTGCTCTACCAGCTCACCGATAGTCCGGGGGACCGGCTAAGGATCGAGTACCACGGAGAGGTCTCCAGGTTCGATACCCGGCTCCTGGACGTTTCGGCCCAAAAGGGGCTTCTGGCGCCGATGGTTCATGAGCCGCTGAACTTCGTCAACACCCCGGTGCTCGCCCGCGACCGGGGGCTCAAGGTCGAGACCTCCCAGACCTCGGAGAGCCCGGACTACACGAACCTGGTGGTTTTGAGGCTAGATAGCGCGGAAGGAGAGAGCGTGGTGAGCGGCACGCTAGTCGGTCCCCGGCACGAGCCGCGCCTCATCGGGGCTCTCGGCTTCGACATGGACGTCACCCCCGAGAAGCACATGCTCTTTATCCGAAACGAGGACGTGCCCGGCATGATCGGCAAGGTGGGCGCCACGTTGGGAGGCCACGGCATAAACATCGGCAACATGGCCGTCGGCCGCGGCGAGCCCGGCTCCCGCGCCGCGATGGCCGTTACCGTGGACGAACCCGTCTCCGAAGACGTAATACAAAGCCTGCTGGAGATACCCGGCTTCACCGATGCCCGGGCGGTAACACTTTAAGATGGCGAACAGCGTAGAAGATATTCTAGCCCGCTATCAACCCTACGGGCCGGTATACAAGCCCGGTGAAAAAGCCCCGTTCTCCGGTACCTACAACTGCGACCGGGGGACTATGCAGCCCCCGGTTCGCGTCCAACTCTCCAAAGGCGAAGAGTTCCCCGAAGCCGAAGGTTTGGGGGCGTACACCCTCTGGCGCGAGACGAACATCCAGTCGTAGCCAGCGTTCCGTGGCTAACGCTCCAATACAAATCGGATTATTCGCTCGGCGATGAGGTCCGCATCGTTGTCCAGGGTGGCGACGTGGTAGGAGTTTTCCAGCCGGATCAGCTGTTTGTACGTGCTGCCTAGCCGTTCGTGGATGTACGGGCCGTTCTCCGGCGGCACCACGTGGTCCTCCAGAGACTGAAAAACCACGGCCGGGACCGTCACCGTCGGCAGCAAGTCTTCGGTGACGCGCATCAGGGCCATGAACTCCCGGACGGACGGCACGGGTACGTCTCCGTAGGCCAGCTCCTCGACTCCCCGGGCCTTTATGTCCGAGCCTACGCCCGGCACCGTAGCCGGGGCTTTCGGGTCGAAGGCGAGACGGGCCAGATCCGGGTTGTCCAGAGATATGCAGCCGTTGATGGGTAGCACGCCGCGCACGAATTCCGGGTGCATGGCGGCCATGTAGAGCGCGAACGTGCCGCCCATCGAGAGCCCGGTAAGGTAGATGCCGTCCGACCTCTCCCGCAGCCACGCGAAATCCTCTTCGAGCGAGGAGATCCAATCCTCGACCGAACTCTTCGCCATGTCTCTTACGCTCGTGCCGTGCCCGGCGAGCCTCGGTCCCGCCACCGTGAAACCAGCCCTCGCGAGGGCTTCTCCCAGCGGCCGGACGCTCTGAGGCGTGCCGGTGAAGCCGTGGGAGATTAAGACACCGACATCGTTGCCTTCGATGCGGAAAGGCTCCGCACCCTCCATGACCCGGGCCATATTAAGCCTCCTCCCGGATTATCTCGTCGGCCACCTCGGAGAGGTCCGTCCCGAATATGTCCGGCTTCCCCGTTAGCGGGTCGGGGACTTTACCGGGCCGGCCCACGAACGCCGTGGCGCACCCCACCCGCGACGCCCCGGCGATATCCCAGGCGTGGGCCGCCACGAGCCGGATGTCTCCTATCTCCACTTCCAGCTTATCCGCCGCCAGGTGGTAAGGCTCCGGGGCCGGTTTGAGCCGCTGGACGGTATCCGCCGACATCACCTGCTCGAAGTATCCCCCGAGCCCCGAGTTCTCCATCTGCTTCTCGGCCACCTGCTGGGTCGAGTTGGTCAAGGTGGCGAGGCGTATACCGGCGTCGCGCAGACGCGCCAGGCTATCTTCCACTTCGGGATGTGGTGGCAGTTGCGGTACCGTAGTCAGGATGCTCTGCTGGTCCTCCTCGGATAGCTCGATGCCGTGGCGTTCGGCCGTCATCTGGAGGGCCGCACCCCCGATCGAGCCAAAATCCGAGTAGGCGTCAGTCACTATGGAAACGAGGGCCGATTGGATCATCTGCCCAAACCACTCTTGCCGCACGGCCTCGTCTCCAAAGACCCTCTCGAAGTGCGGGTCGAGAGCGGACAGGTCCAGCAAAGTTTCGTTTACGTCGAACACACAGACTCTTGGCATTCGGTTCCTTTCTTCGGATACGATCTCCCGGTAGAGATTATCCGTTAAAGTGACCGCTTGCCGCAACTATCAGAGCGCGGCGGAGATTACGCGAACCCCGGCAAGCTCTATCTCCCGGGATCCGGTTGAGGGCCGAGGATGCTAGAATCGTACCGTTCGTGACGACAGGAGGCTCCGGTGGAGAAAGGTAAAAAAGGGAATAGCGGCTTACTAACCACCCTTTTGATCGCTGTCTCGATCGTGGTTATCTCCGTCGTCGTAGGCGTTGGTCTCGCCCGGTACGGGGCCAATCTACCGGTAGTCGGGTGGTTCTTCGGTGAGGGACAGCCACAGACCACTACGAGCCCGGTCGTCGTAGAAGACATCCGGAAGCTCGACCAGCTAGACACCGTCCGCATGACCCAGTCCGTCGTCGTAACCAAAGAAACCGGCGGGACCGAATTGCGGCGGTTCCTCACGGGGGAAGAGGTGATCCTGGTAGCCGTTGGTGACGTAGAGGCCGGGGTGAACCTTTCGGATCTCACCGAAGAAGACGTGCAGGTGGAAGAGGATATCGTCACCTTACAGATGCCGGAGCCCGAGGTTTCCTCCGTTGCCCTCGATGAAGAGCAGACCCGTCTCTACGACCGGGATCAGGGGATTCTACGCCTCCGCCCGGACGAGACCCTCGTAGAAGAAGCCCGCCAGGACGCCCGGGACGAGCTGCTTGCCGCCGCCCGTCAGAACGACATCATATCCACCGCCGAACGCAACGCCGAGGACACCGTCAGCGCTTTCCTTACGACGCTAGGCTACGAAGAAGTACGGTTCAAGTGAGGGACGGCCTCTAGGGCGACTGGTCTGTAGTCTGACGCTCGTGCTCCAGTAGCCTCTCTTTGAGGTGGAGACCGCCGTTGAAACCGCCGAGTGAACCGTCCGCGGCGATGACGCGGTGACACGGCACGACCAGCGGAACCCGGTTGCAGCCGTTTGCCCCGCCCACGGCCCGCGCAGCTCCGGGACGCCCGACCATGTCCGCCACCTGCGCGTAGCTACGGGTCTCTCCAAACGGAATCTTCCTGAGAGCCTCCCAGACTTTCTTCTGCCACTGCGTGCCGCAGGCCGCCACCGGAACGGTGAACTCACGACGCTCACCGGAGTAATACTCCGAGATCTCCTGCCTGAGCCGCGCTGTACGGTTGGTATCCTGTACGAAGGACGCGTAGCCTTCCGCTTTTAGCTCGTCTTCAATGTCCGAAGGATCGTCAGACTCTTCGAAGTGTGAACGTATCAGCGCTCCATCTTCGTTTATCGCAAACGTTATGGGTCCGGCGGGGGTCTCTGCGGTGTCGAGGTATGCTTTCATGTTGCTGCTCCCTTCGGTCGCGTCTTTCAGTTCGTCAGTCTTTCAGTCTGGCGGCTATCATCGCCAATTGCTCGACCGATTCCCTGGCTCGCCCACAAGTACTGAGTAGCGTAGGCTCGCCAGGGCCTCCAGCGTTCGGCGAGCCCGGCAATCCTTGCCGGATCCCCGTCGCCTCCGAGCCGTTCGACGGCGCGGCGGACGCCGAGGTCCGTAGGCAGGAATGCGTCGGGATCTCCCAGGGCGCGCATTGCGACGTAGGAAGCGGTCCAGGGACCTATGCCTTCTATAGCCAGGAGCTGTCGTTCTGTCTCCGAACGGTCCGAGCCTCGGTCCACTGAAACCTCCCCGACCGCGAGTGCGTGAGCCAGTCTTCGCAACGCTTCACGCCGGCTCTCGGGCATGCCGAGACCTTCGAGGTCCGCCTCGGCTACGGTGGACGGAGCCGGGAAGAGATGGGTGATACCACTACCTGGAACGGCGAGCGAGTCGGGTAGTGGCTCACCACAAAGTCGAACCAACCTGCCGGCCAGGGTTCGGGCGCCGGCCACGGAGACCTGCTGGCCGAGCACCGCCCGCAGGGCCAGCTCCGCGCCGTCTATGGTCCCAGGAACGCGCCGTCCAGGATTTTCGGCAACGAGCGGCCCCAGAAGTGGATCCACACTCAGGACCTCCCGGATCGCTACCGGGTCCGCGTCCAGGTCCAGTAGCCTCCGGCATCGCTCGACCGCCGGACCCAGGTCGCGCATATCCTCCAGCCGGAGAGTGCAACGACTGTGGTCCTCCTCTTCAGATAACCCGACTACTCCCGCACCGTACGGCAGGCGCAGCGTGCGTCGGTAAGTCCCGTCGACGCACTCGTCCACTCCGGGTATGGCCCGGTCGCCCAGGAAACGGAGCAAGCCTGCGCCATCGAAAGGCTTCCTGAAGGGCAGCCGCAGCGAGATCTCCCCGGGAACCGTTGCGCCGTCGCGCCGGTTCTTACGCCTAAGCTCTCTCGGCGTCGTGGCGAAGACCTCGCGGAAGGTGTCGTTGAACTGCCGGATGCTGGAGAAGCCCGCGGCAAACGCCACCTCTCCGGCGGGCATACCCGTCGTCTCCACGAGCAGCCGCGCCGTGTGCGCCCGCCGCGCGCGAGCCAGCGCCAGCGGACTCGCCCCGACCTCTTCCACCAGCAAGCGCCCCAGATGCCGCTCGGTGTAGCAGAGCCTGTGTGCCAGGCCGCTTACACCCTCGCGGTCCACGAGGCCCTCGTTGATGAGCCGCATCGCCCGTCCCGCAACGTCCGACCGCACGTCCCACTCCGGAGATCCCGGCGTCGCATCCGGGCTACAACGCAGGCACGCCCTGAAACCCGCTGCCTGGGCCGCAGCGGCCACAGGATAAAAGCGAACGTTGTGACGCTTGGGTGTGATCGCCGGGCAACTCGGCCGGCAATAGATGCCGGTCGTCGTAACCGCTACGATAAACCATCCATCAAAGCGGGCATCCCGGCTGCTCGCCGCCCTATAACAACTCTCGAAGTCTTCGACCATAGAGCAATTGTGCCACTGGTCGCAGCGAATTACTGGCGGAAAACGGACATAGTGATGCGATCTGTTGGCAGACGAGCTTTGAATATCTTGGTTGCCCGCTACGAATCTTCTCTACGCGGGCCGAAGGCCATGCTGAGAATAGCTACGCCAGCAAAGATAGCGAAAGTAGTCTGTAGCCCGCTTGACCCCGAAATGATCCCTGCGAAGTAGGAGCCGAGTATCTGCCCGGCGGCGATGAGCAGGAACGCGGCTCCCATCCCCGCCGACGGACGGTCCCGGAAGACCCTGACGGACCACACCAACAATATCCCGGTGAGCAGAACGTAGGTTGCGCCAAGGAATGCAGCACTGGGG
>JBARZM010000231.1:0-1792 GCA_049650095.1 Rubrobacteraceae bacterium
GGATAGTTTGCTCCAGTTCCCCGGGGAGCATCTCCTGGCCGTGGCTGGCCCCGGCGGCCCGCGAGATGCTCTCGTTCATCAAGGTTCCGCCGAGGTCGTTGCAGCCGGACTGGAGCGTCAGCTTCGCGCCTTCCATGCCCAGCTTGACCCAACTGACCTGGACGTTGTTTATGTAGCCGTGCAGCGCGATCCTCCCGACGGCGTGCATCTTTATGGTCTCGGCGAAGGTCGGTCCCCGGCGACTACGGCCTTGCAAGAAAAGCGGCGCGCCCATGTGGACGAACGGCAGCGGCACGAACTCGGTGAAGCCGCCGGTCTCGGCCTGGACGTCGCGCAGCACCATCAGGTGTCGCGCCCAGTTTATTGGTCCGTCCACGTGGCCGAACATTACCGTCGTCGTCGACTGGAGTCCGGCGGCGTGGGCGGCGCGCATTACGTCGGCCCACTGCTGCGTGTTGATCTTATCCGGGCAAATGATTTCACGTATCTCATCATCCAGGATTTCGGCGGCCGTCCCCGGCAGCGTTCCGAGCCCGGCTTCTTTTAAGTCCACAAGAAACTCTTCGACGGATATACCCAAGGTGTGCGCCCCCTGCCACACTTCCAGCGGCGTGAAAGCGTGGACGTGCATCTCGGGCACCTCGTCTTTGACGGCCCGCAGGTAGTCGATGTAGTTCTGGCCGGTGAAGCTGCCGTGGATGCCGCCGACCATGCACACCTCGGTCGCGCCTTTTTCCCACGCCTCCCGGGCGCGACGGGCTACCTCGGTGGTGTCGAGCAGGTACGGGTCGCCCCGAAGGTTGAGCGACTTGGGCCCCTTGGAGAAGGCGCAGAACCGGCACCGGAAGTAGCAGAGGTTGGTGTAGTTGATGTTCCGGTTGACGACGTAGGTTACCTCGTCGCCGTTGACTTCTTTCCGAAGCCCGTCGGCCACCCGGCACAGCTCGGTGAGCTCCGTGCCGCGGGCGGTGTAGAGAACGGAGATCTCCTTCTCGTTCAGGTCTCGCTCCCCGGCCCCCGCGAGCGCCCGCAGAAACTCCGGACGCAACCTCGACGGACGCAGGCCCTGTACCTCGGCCACGCTTGCGGCGGGTATGTCTTCCTCGGTGCCCGGGGCCCAGTCTTCTATGCGGGCGAAGCCCTCCGAGTCGATTCCGGAGAGCACGCCGGGGCGGAGTTTCTCGTCCACCCAACGCCCCGGGTTTCGGGCGTAGGATGGGTGTAGCGCCAGACGTTCGAGGAGCAGGTAGCCCCGGCTTTCGGTGGCGCGTTCGAGCTCTTCGAGGTGGGGCCAGGGGCGCTCGGGGTTTACGTGGTCCGGGGTTACGGGCGAGACGCCGCCCCAGTCGTTGATCCCGGCCTCGATGTACCGCAGGTACGGAGGCTCGCCGTTTGTCCCCGAATCGGCCAGGTTCGGCGGAGCCTGAATCGTCACGTCGGGCGGCAAGAGCAGCCGGGCGAGCGCGATGGTGGCGAGCATCTCAGTCTCCGAGGGCTCCGGCCAGCCGGCCATTCTGGTCCCCGGCTTTGCCCGGAAGTTCTGGACGATGCACTCCTGGATGTGACCGTGCCGACCATGGACCTCCCGGATGGCGAGGATTGTATCCACCCGTTCTTCGACCGTCTCGCCGATCCCGATCAGGATGCCCGTGGTGAACGGCACAGCCTGACGGCCGGCTGCTTCCAGGGTTTCAAGCCGCTTTTCGGGAACCTTGTCCGGAGAGGCCCAGTGGGCCATGTCCCGGCCCAGCAGTCGCCCGGAGACCTCTTCCAGCATGATCCCCTGCGACAC
>JBARZM010000232.1:0-2746 GCA_049650095.1 Rubrobacteraceae bacterium
CCACCGAGCCGGCGACGGGCGGTCTCGCGGCGTCCGGTGGCGGGGGCGGATCCGATGGCTTTCGAGAGGCCGAAGAGCGGCATGTTGTTGTAGACGGTCTCGAACTCGTCCGGTTCGATCAGGTACGACTCGTGCCAGATGCCGACGCTGCCGTTCGATCCCACCCGCTGGTTGAACTTACGCCAGGCCGGGAAGTGCGCCGCGTCGGGGTCGCGGGCGTAGTGTTCGAGGTCTTCGAAGGAGCGCCAGTACTGGACTAGCGCGATTCCCGGCCAGTACAGGAAAGTCTCCGCGCCGAGAAAGCCTTTCTCCGGGCTCCGGTGTAGCTCGCGGAGCATCGGTCCCATCGCGTAGGCTGTGGGACCCCACTTCCTGACTTCCAACGGGCGGTTGATCCTCATCCCGATCAGGAACACGACGAAAGGCTCATCCGCCTTCGCGGTGAACCGCCGATTTACGACTTGAGCCATTAAGTGCCACTTCCCTCTCCGGACTCATCCGCGGGACGGATTTCCAGAACTATCTTCCCGATCTCGTCTTGCCCGAAGAGGTGGAAAAGCCCCAGGCCCAGCCGGTACTTCCTGTTGAGGGCGGCTTCGGCTCCTTCCATCGGCCCGTCTTCGACCGGGCGGGCGATGCCTTCGACCCTCGGGCCTTTCTCTTTGCCCCAGGCGTTGCACGGGGCCAGCAGAACGCTGGGGTTGTTCCTGATGCGCTTCATCTTGCCCGAGTCGGGCTCGGTCGTAGCGTGGAGCCGGCCCTCGTGCAGCGCGAACCAGAGCGGGGTCGAAACCGGATCGCCGCTCTTGCGGAAGGTAGTCAGGTTGATGTAGCTGTGCCCTTCCAGGTAAGCGAAAGGATGCGGAGCACCGCGTTCTTCCTCGACGATCAACTCTGCCACCCGCAGCCGGCGAACGTCGAGCTCGTCTATAGAGAGGCGTTGTATCTTGGCGCGTTTGACCGCGAGCGACCGGATCGCCAACGCACCAATAGCCACGGCCCCCGCTGCCGCCGCAAACGCCCCGACGCTGCCCGCGCCGAGCGCCGAAGCCCCCCGCGCGAGCGCCCCCCGAGAACGCATCTCCATGTACCGGTCCGCGTTACGACGCTTCATTCTCGACCTCCTGTTTCCGCTTTTTCGCCAACTCCCGCACCTGCGCTTCCGTTTCATCCAACCAGGAGAGCGTAGCCTCGTAGCTGGTTAGGCCGTAGCGCAGGCACATCATCTCGTAGGGGTCGGCGACATCCTTTACCGTCGCCTCGACGCCCCGCAACAGCCCCAGCTTCGCCTCCCGGCTCGCACGGTGCTCCGAGAGCAACGCCAGCAGCCGGTCGCTGTCCTGATGCTGACCGAAAAAGAGCTGCATCAAGAACTCCGAACGGAAGCCGTCCTCGGCGGGCCGCTCTCTTAGCTGCGCGCGAAAATACGCTTCGCCTTCGGGCGTGATCTTGTATATCTTCTTGTTCGGCTTACCGGACTGCACGACCTCCCGAACCCGCACCATACCCCCTGACTCAAGGACTTTTAGAGCCGGGTAGATCGAACCATAACTCGCCCCAAAGAAGAACCCCACGCTCTCCTCCATCGCCGCCTTCAACTCATAGCCGGTGCAATCCCCCCGCCGCAAAAACCCCAGCAATACCGATTTGAGATCCATGCCGAATATTATAACAGCAAGATATATATCGTGTCAATATATAGAAAGTATTTCTGTGGCTGGACCTTGATGTGGATAGAATCGTGGGGGCGCGAGTGTTAGGAGGGTTTCTTGAGGTTACGGAAGTTCGAGAGTGGGGACCTGAGGGCTTTGGGATCGCTGATGGTGTTGGCTTTCGGGAGCGACATCGCGCCTGCGGAGCGGTACTTCGACCCGGAGCGGAACCCGCGGGTGGACCTGGACCGGGTCTACGTCATCGAGGAGGACGGACAGGCCCGGGCCAGCGCGACGGTACTACCGTTGGAGATGTTCGTCGATGGGGAGCCGGTTCCGATGGGCGGCATAGCGGCGGTCGCAACCCATCCGGCCTACCGGCGGCGAGGCTACGCCGGAGAGTTGATGCAGGCTGTCCTCGAAGACATGCGCGGTCGAGGAGTGCATCTCTCGCTGTTGGCTCCCTTTGCCCATGCTTTCTACAGGGCCTATGGTTGGGAACTTGCGACGGAGGGGATCGGTTACACCCTGAAACCGAACGAGCTGCCGACGAGCAAGGAACAACGATTTATCCGGGATTACCTGGGGGATGACTTACCGGAGATGCAAAGGTTGCTGGAAGCGGAGGCTTCGCGTCATTCGTGCGGCGTCCGGCGGAGCGGGGGCCGGTGGCGCCAAATCCTGCATGGGGCCGACGAACGGTACAAAGACTTGCGTGCCGCCGTCTACGAAAAAGAAGGCGAAATACGAGGGTACCTGCTCTACAAGCAATCGGAACGTGGGGAACGAAAGCCGCCACGCCGATTGACGATACACGAACTCGTCGGGGGCACACCGGAGGCCCGCGCCGGGCTGCTCTCGTTCGCCGCCGCCCATGACTCTTTGGAGTTCGAGGTCAAATACGAGGCTTCGCGGGACGAGCCGTTGCATCCGCACTTGAGTAGTTCATACGTGGACGCCCGGTTGCACCCGGACATGATGCTCCGGATCGTGGATGTGGAGGGCGCGTTGAACCTGCTGCGACGTACTACCGGTGAGCCTCTGGTGCTAGAAGTCTCGGATGACGTGATCCCGGAGAACAGCGGCGAGTACAC
>JBARZM010000233.1:0-7654 GCA_049650095.1 Rubrobacteraceae bacterium
AGGGCGTGCGGGCCGAGTTCGCGGCCGACGCCGGATTGCTTGAAGCCTCCGAAGGGCGTAGAGACCCGGACGGAAGTGTTGGAATTTATGGAGATCACACCGGTCTCGATGCCGCGGGCGACGCGCAGGGCGCGGGCGCCGTTCTCGGTCCAGATGGAGCCGGAGAGGCCGTAGATGGTCTCGTTGGCGAGCCGGATGGCCTCTTCTTCACCCTCGAACGGGATCACCACGACCACGGGACCGAAGATCTCCTCTTCCGCCGCCCGGTCGTCGTTGGAGACCGGAGCCAGGACCGTCGGCGGGAACCAGAAGCCGTCGCCGTCGGGAGCCGTGCCCTGGATGGCGACGGGCGCGTCGTCGGGGACGTAAGCGGCCACCTTCTCTCGCTGGTCGACGGAGATAAGCGGTCCCATGTCCGTGCTCTCGTCGAGCGGGTCCCCCACCCGGAAGCCTTTTACCGCCGGTGCCATTAGCGAGAGGAATTCATCGAAGATGCTCTTTTCGACCAGGATGCGCGAGCGGGCGCAGCAGTCCTGTCCGGCGTTGTCGAAGACGCCGTCGGGGGCGGAGGTTGCGGCTCTTTCGAGGTCGGCGTCGGCGAAGACCACGTTGGCGGACTTGCCGCCGAGCTCCAGGGTTACGCGCTTTATGGTCCCGGCGGCGCCGGCCATTATTTTCTTGCCAACCGCTGTCGAACCGGTGAAGGCGACCTTTGCCACGTCCGGGTGTTCGGTGAGGCGCTGGCCGACCTCGCTTCCCGGCCCAACGACCACGTTCACCACGCCTTCCGGTATACCGGCCTCTACGGCGATCCGCCCGAACTCCAGCGCCGTCAAAGGTGTGAGTTCCGCGGGCTTGAGTACGATGGTGTTGCCGGCGGCGAGCGCCGGAGCCATCTTCCAGCTCGCGATGGTCAGCGGGAAGTTCCAGGGCACGATGAGCCCGACGACGCCCAAAGGCTCGCGGAAGGTCATATTGACGCCGCCGGAGACCGGGATGGTGTCGCCGAGCAACCGTTCGGGAGCGCCGGCGTAGTAGCGGAAGGTGTCCGCGACCATGCCCATCTCACCGCGGGCCGAAACGATGGGCTTGCCGGCGTTCTTAGACTCCAGCCGGGCCAGGTTCTCCTGCTCCGATTCCAGGGCGTCGGCGAGCCGGTGCAAAAGGCGGGCGCGGTCGGCGGGTTCGACGGCCCGCCATTTGGGGTACGCCGCCTTCGCCCGGGCTACCGCGGCGTCCGTGTCGTCGACGGTGGCTGGTTCCAGTCTCTCCAGTACCTGTTCGGTGGCGGGATTTATCACTTCGAGCATTAACTCATTACCTCCGAAACTAACGCTTTTATAATGCGGCTCTTCTCATCTTCTTCCGGATGCCAGAGCACCCCGAGCACGAACGGGTGCGCCGGGTCTTCTATGGCCTCGACGGTATCGTCCATCGTCGCCCGGCCCGTGACCGTGAGGCCGCCGCCGACCTCCCTTATGCCCTGGTGGTGGTGGGACCTAACATCCGCAACGTCGGAGCCGGCGGTGCGGGCGGCGAGCGAATCCGGCTCCAGATGTACCTCGTGGTCTACGAAGACGCCGGGCAGAGGACGATGATCCTCGTGGCCCAACACGTCGGGCAGGTGCTGCTCGACGCTGCCGCCGTAGGCGACGTTGAGGACCTGCATACCGCGGCAGATGCCCAAAGTCGGGGATTCGCGTTCGATGGCGGCGCGGACCAACGCGAGCTCGTAGGCGTCGCGCACGGCCTGGACTGGCCCGGTCTTCGGGTGCGGTTTCTGGCCGTAGAGGGATGGGTCCAGGTCTCCGGCGCCGCCGGTGATGATGACGGCGTCTACGAGGTCCAGGACTTCCGAAGGGTTCTCGGTGTCTTCTTCGTCCGGGATCAGGAGCACCGGCCGTCCTCCGGCGCGCTGGACGGCCCGGACGTAGTTCGCCGGGCTCATGAAAGCCGGGACGGCCTGCCAGGCGCCGTAGTTGATGGTCTCGGTGGCTGTCGTGATGCCGACCGTCGGCCTCACAGGCGTTCGAAGTTCCTGTAACGCTCCCAGTCGGTGACGGCCAACTCGAAGGCGTCGATCTCGACCTGGGCCATGTTGGTGTAGTGGTCCACCACTTCATCCCCGAACGCTTCGCGGACTATCTCGCTGTTGGTGAACAGGTCCCGCGACTCGTACATGTTTGTCGGAAGCTGGGGCCTGTCAGCCTCGTAGGCGCTGCCGTCCACCTCGTCTTCGAGTTCCAGCTCGTTGTCTATGCCGTGGATGCCGGCGGCGATCATGGCGGCGATGGCGAGGTACGGGTTTACGTCCCCGCCCGGCGCCCGGTTCTCGACCCGCAGCGACTTTCCGTGCCCGACGACCCGCAGCGAGCAGGTCCGGTTGTCCGTGCCCCAGGCCACCGCCGTCGGGGCGAAAGTCCCTTTGGCGAAGCGCTTGTACGAGTTTATGTTCGGCGCGAAAAAGAGCGTCATTTCTTTCATGCAGGCTATCTGGCCGGCCAGGAAATTCTGGAAAAGTTTGGAGAAGCCGTGGCCGTCGCCGTCGCCGTTGCCGGGGAAGACCGCTTCTCCCGCTTCGCTCTGGAGGCTCAGATGGACGTGGCAGGAGTTGCCTTCCAGCTCGTTGAACTTGGGCATAAAGCTCAGGGCGTAGCCCATCTGGCTGGCGATCTCCTTGGCCCCGTTCTTGTAGACGGAGTGGCCGTCGGCGGATCTCAGCGCCTCGTCGAACTTCACGTTGATCTCGTGCTGGCCGTAGTTGCACTCGCCCTTTGCGTCCTCGATCTTGAGCCCGGCCGCCGTCATGCAGTTGCGGATGCGCCGCAGCAGCGGCTCGACGCGCGCGGTTCCCAGCAACGAGTAGTCCACGTTGTAGTAGTTGGCGGGCTCCAGGTCCCGGTACGCCTTGCGCCACGCCTCTTCGTAGGTGTTGCGGAAGACGATGAACTCAAGCTCCGTGCCGGCGAAGGGAAACAGCCCGCGCTCGGCGAGCCTCTCCAACTGATGGCGCAGGATCCGGCGGGGCGAGGGGACTACCGGCGAGCCGTCCTCCCAAACCAGGTCGCACGTCACGAGCGCCGTACCTTCCAGCCACGGCGTTACCTGCAACGTGTCCAGGTCCGGCTTGAAGACGAAGTCCCCGTATCCACTGGACCACGAGGTCATCGCGTAGCCCTGGACGGTATCCATGTCCACGTCCACGGCGAGCAGGTAGTTGCAGCCCTCGGCGGCTTCGTCGACCACCTCGTCCAGGAAGTGTTCGGCGGTCAGGCGTTTGCCCTGCAGGCGGCCTTGCATGTCGGTCATCGCCAGGAGGACGGTATCTATTCGTCCGGCATCTACCTCGGCCCGGAGCGTATCCAGGTCGAGGCGGCCTTCGACTTTGGCTGTATCCACTACTTGTTCCCTTTCTTTTGTTCTTTCGGGGCAGCCCATTCTATTCGTCACCCAGCTCGGCTTCGGCCTTCTGTATCGCCTCGAACTCTTCTTCCGGCGCCTGGGCGACGAGGTGGTGGCGGCTGTAGAGGGCGAAGTAGGCGATCATGAGCCCGTAGAATACCGCTACCCCGATGAGCACCCGGGGATCTACGAGGAACCCGGCGATGATGGCGGCGAAGCTGAGGACCAGGGCCGTACCCGAGGTAACGATGCCGCCGGGGGTCTTGTAGGGACGTTCGAGGTCCGGCTCTTTGTAGCGGAGGATGATGTGCGAGAGCATCATCAGGGCGTAGGAGATGGTCGCCCCGAAGACGGCTATAAGGATCAGCAGTCCGCCCGCGCCGGTGAGCGAGAGGATAAAGCCGATAACACCCGGCACTATGAGGGCCATTATGGGGGTCCGGCGGCTGCCGGTGACCGAGAGCCACCGGGGGAGGTAACCGGCCCGCGAGAGCGCGAAGGTCTGGCGCGAGTAGGCGAAGATTATTGAAAAGAAGCTGGCGATCAAGCCCGCAAGGCCGACGATGTTGACGAACGTGAACAGGAAGTTTTCACTGCCGTAAGCGTTCTCCGCGCTGATAGCCGTAGTTAGGGGATCGCCCGAATCCTGGATGACGCTCGAACCCGCGCCACCGGGACCGAAGACGAGTATGAGCGCCGCGAACACGAGCAGGGTTCCCATACCGGCGATCAGACCTCGGGGCATGTCCCGCCCCGGATTACGCGCTTCTTCGGCGGCGAGCGGCACGCCCTCGATGGCTAGGAAGAACCAGATCGCATACGGTATCGCCGCCCAGATGCCGACGTAGCCGAACGGCAAAAACGCGCTCGCGCCGAAGGCGTTGGTCGGCTCGATGTCGAAGAGGTTGGACGGATCGAACAACGGGATCATCCCGACTATAAACGCGACGAGGGCCACGGCGGCGATCGCGGTAATCACGAACATCAGCTTCAGCGCCTCACCGACACCGTATATGTGGATTCCTATAAATACCAGGTAGAAAAAGAGGTAGACGATCGGCCCGCCGAACCCGATCAGGGACTCCACGTACGCCCCGATGAACGTCGCGATGGCGGCCGGCGCGATGGCATATTCGATGAGGATCGCCGTCCCCGTTAAAAACCCGCCCCACACCCCCATCGCCCGCCGGGCAAAACCGTACCCGCCGCCGGCAACCGGGATGGCCGACGACATTTCAGCCAGGGCGAAAACCATCGTGGTGTACATGGTAGCCATGAGGATCGTGGCGATGAGCAATCCGCCCCAACCACCCTGGGCAAGACCGTTGTTCCAACCGGCGAAGTCCCCCGAGATGACGTACGCAACGCCGAGTCCCGCCAGCAGAACCCAACCGGCAGCCCCACTCTGGAGCTGCCGGTTCTCCATGTAGTCCCGATCCGTCTGCTCGTACTCGACACCCCGCTTCTGCTGCCCCTCAGACTCGCTCACCGCGACCTCCTAGATCCTCGACGGAACTTACTCCGACTTACCCAACGCCGACATGCAACCCAGAATAACCACGCTCCCCGTACACAATGGCCTCATCTCCATCCTATAAGATGCGATGGTTACAATAGGACGCAGCATAGCAAGAACAAATTTGTCATGCAAGAGTACAAATAGGTACAAACTGCTACAGGGGACGCAAAACCGGGTCCGGGTCTACAATGGTAACGAGTTGCTACGATTCCCTGAATGGAGGTAGAGATAGAGACGCTGGACAAGAACTTGCTCTACGTGCAGGTCGAGCGGAGCATAGAGGACCTGCTGGTTCGCCGGCGGTACAAGGCGGGGGACCGCATCTCGCCGGAGGCGGACTTGGTCCGGAGCCTGGGCGTTTCCCGGGCGACGGTGCGGGCGGGGCTGGCGCGGCTCGTCGAGCGGGGTTTGCTGGAGCGGCGCCAGGGCAGCGGGACGTTTCTGGTGCGGCCGCCGGACGGGGTCCGGCTACGCAACGGGTTGGAGCGGCTGGAGACCTACACGGTACACGCTGAAAGGCTGGGCTTGAATCTCGGAAGCCGGGATCTGCGGATAGAGGCGACCGTCGCCGGGTCGGAAGAGGCCGGGGCGCTCGAGGTGCCTCGCGGTGAACCTTTGGCGAAAGTCTGTCGCACCCTGACCGTAGATGGCGAGCCGGCGGCCTGGATGGTGGACGTGGTGCCGGAGGACGTAATCTCGGCGGCAAAGGTCAGGGATCGCTTCCGCCCGGAGGCCATGTTGCTGGACCTTCTGGTATCTGAGAACGTACCCATCGGTTTCAGCAAGCTATGCATCGACGCCGAGCTAATCTCTCCGGGGGGCGAGATCGGGGTAGCGCTAGGCTTGACGGCGCCCTCCGCGGCGCTCTCGTTGGTCGAGACCATGTACCTCGCTGGCGGTCGGCCCGCCCAGTGGTCTCGCAACGTATTCCTGCCGGGCAACCTGGACCTGCACGTCGTCCGTGAACTTTTCGAAGCCCGCGATCTATCCTGAAAGGAACCTGAGTGTCCGAGATCGGTTGGGAAGATTTCGAGAAAGTAGACATCCGGGTGGGCCGGATCACCGAGGCCGAGCCTTTCACCGAGGCCCGAAAGCCCGCCATAAAGCTCGTGGTGGATTTTGGTGAGGAGATCGGGGTTCGCCAGACCAGCGCCCAGGTCACGGCGCACTACGAACCGGAAACTCTGATCGGCAAACAGGTCCTCGCGGTCGTGAACTTCCCGCCGAAGCGGATCGCCGGTTTCAAAAGCGAAGTGCTGGTGCTCGGCGTCCCGGATGAAGATGGAGAAGTGGTGTTGCTGGCCCCGGATCAAGAAGTACCGGCCGGCGGCCGGGTGTTTTAGGCAGCGCCGTACCCGGCAGATGGTAAAATCTCTATGCTTGTCGTTGAAACAGAGATTTTGGTGATACTAAGATGGTTGCACAGTTAGGTCCTTCTTACAACCTGAGTAAGCGACAATTCGAGTGAGCCCGTGCAGCCGCTGCGAGACGCTACCCTCTCCCGCCTCTGAGGGCGGGCTGCTCTACGTGGCGCCCCCACTTACCCACACGCAGGCAAGCCTGCGCCGCATGCTGAAGCGAGACGGCATCCCGTTTGAAGAGGTGGTGGACGGCATATTGACCGTCGAGCTAGAGTCGGGTGTCCTTCATCATCTAGGCGACAAGATAGGCGGCTCCTTGAGCGAAACGGAGCTGGATGACTCACGGGCTCTAGTGGTTGAAGGAGGCATAGACCCGTCCATAAAAGATCTCTCCCGGATGCAATCCCTTGGCCGGCTCTTGGCCGCTGTTCGGGGAGAGTGGCTCGTGGAAATGATGCGCGAGGGACGCCTGACCACCCATTTCCAACCCATAGTGGAGGCCGGGAACCCGGATGGCGAGGTTTTCGCCTACGAGTGCCTGTTGCGCGGGCTGGATGTCGATGGCGAGCTGGTCGCACCCGGGGCCATGTTCGAGGTGGCGGAGGCAGCGGGGCTGATGTTCAACCTGGACCGCGACGCCCGCATAATGGCTATCCGGCGGGCCGCGGAGTACGGCATCGAGAGTAACATCTTCATCAACTTTAATCCGACCTCGATCTACGATCCCGCTTACTGCCTGCAGGGTATGATGAAGGCCTTCGAGAACACCAAACTGCGATCCGAGCAGGTAGTTTTCGAGATAACAGAGGGACAGCGGGTAAAAGACGTCCGGCATCTGCTCAACATCATCGACTTCTACCGGGACGCCGGCTTCCGGATCGCGCTGGACGACCTCGGGGCCGGCTACAGCTCCCTGAGCCTTTTGAACAAGCTCAGGCCGGATTTCGTCAAGCTGGACATAGAGCTGGTACGAAACGTCGGGACCGACCCGTACGGGACGCAGGTCGCGGCCAAGATCCTCGAGCTGGCAAAAAGCCTTGGTGTTGCCGTGGTAGCCGAAGGGGTGGAAAGCGAAGAGGAATGGCACTGGCTGGACGAACACGGCGCCGATTACCTGCAAGGCTTCCTGTTCGCCCGCCCCGCTTCTCCCCCACCCGAAACTTCTCGCTTGTCCTCTGCCGGAGACACCTAAAAGTTAGATCAAATCGTCCGCCCGGACCGCCAGATAGAGTTGGGCCGCATCCTCGAACTTCGTCACGTCGAGGCCGGTTAACTCCATGATACGCCGTAGCCGGTAGCGAACGGTGTGCTTGTGGACGTGAAGAAGCTCCGCCGCCTCAGAGACGTTGCCGCCGCACTCGGTGTAAGCTTT
>JBARZM010000234.1:0-3902 GCA_049650095.1 Rubrobacteraceae bacterium
CATCAGGCTTTCGCCCATTGTGCAAGATTCCCGACTGCTGCCTCCCGTAGGAGTCTGGGCCGTGTCTCAGTCCCAGTGTGGCTGATCATCCTCTCAGACCAGCTATACATCGTAGCCTTGGTGAGCCTTTACCTCACCAACTAGCTAATGTACCGCGGGCTCATCCCTCGCCGGATGGCCGAAGCTACCTTTCCTCTACTTACCATGCGGTTTGTAGAGCGTACGAGGTATTAGCCAGGGTTTCCCCTGGTTGTCCCTCTGCGAGGGGTAGATTACCCACGTGTTACGCACCCGTTCGCCACTTTACTAACCCCGAAGGGCTTTCTCGTTCGACTTGCATGTCTAAAGCACACCGTCAGCGTTCGTCCTGAGCCAAGATCAAACTCTCCGAACAATTACTCCGACGCCTTGCGACGCCTATGAAGTAAAAAATTGCGCGGGCCTCGAACCTTTCGGCTCTTCCCACTCGGCGATCCGTATATACTCCCGGACCGCTCGGAGTCAGTCTCAGCGTTATTGCTTATTGACGGGTTTCATTACTACCCTTTTCTTTCACTGCTATTCAGTTTTCAAAGCCTCAAGCTCCTTGCCTCTCGGCGGAGCTTCGACGATTAAACAACTTCGTCAGGGCGACTAAAACGCCCACCTTTCGGCGGGCTAGGTACCGGCTCCCAATCCGTCGGGAGGTTACCCTTGCTGCCCCAATTCGTTTTTCAAGTCGTTTACCGTCATGCCTTGAGGAGTATAGCAACATCGTCACGGTTGTCAACGCGATTTGGGGGTAATTTTCCCGCAGGCCGCTAAATGGCTTTGGAGAGCTTAAGAAACCCCGATAAACCGGGCATAACGACGCTTCCCGACCTGGAGGATTTTACCGTCTAGCCGGTTCAGATCGAGGGAGAGCTTTTCGTCTCCTACGGTCTCGCCGTCGAGCCGCACGGCGCCACCCCGTACAAAACGTCGGGCCTCGCCGTTGGTCCGGGCGAAGCCGGCCCGGGTGATGAGATCCACGATCCAAATCTCACCGGCCTCGGGCAACTCTACTTCCGGAACATCGTCGGGGACTTCCCGGCGTGTTACCCGGTCGAAGGTAGCTTCAGCCTCTTGCACCGTTTCTTGCCCGTGGAACCAGCGGACGAGCGAGCGGGCGAGGTCTCGTTTCTGGGCGACGGGTTCTGCATCGGGGAGCGGACGGTCGAGGAGTAGCGCGTAGTAGTCCTTCATCAGGGTGTCGGGGATGCTCATGGCTTTGCCGAACATGTCGTTTGGCGGGTCGGTGACGCCGATGTAGTTGCCGAGGGATTTGCTCATCTTCATCGTGCCGTCGGTGCCGACGAGCAAGGGCGTGGTCAGGACGCACTGGGGACGCTTGCCATAGTACTCCATGATCTGGCGTCCCATCAGCAGGTTGTAGAGCTGGTCCGTGCCGCCGAGCTCGACGTCGGCGTCTATGGCGACCGAGTCGTAGGCCTGCATCAACGGGTAGAGAAGCTCGGTCAGGGAGATCTGCTCCCCGGAGGCGTAGCGTTTGCTGAAGTCGTCGCGTTCCATTGTCCGGGCCACGGTCGTCGCCCGGGTAAGGTGGATGATGTCGGCCAGGGCGAGCGGGGCCAGCCACTCGGAGTTGTGCCGAACCTCCGTGCGGTCGCGGTCGAGGATCAAGTACGCCTGCTCCAGGTACGTCTTGGTGTTTCGTTCTATCTCCTCCGGCGAGAGGATGGGCCGGGTCTTGGACCGTCCCGAGGGGTCCCCGACGCGGGCCGTGTAGTCGCCTATTACCAGGACCGCCGTATGACCGAGAGCCTGAAATTCTCGCAGCTTTTTCAGGACGACGGCGAACCCCAGGTGGATGTCCGGCGCCGTAGGGTCTATACCCAACTTTACCCGGAGTGGGTCTCCCGACCGGAGACGGCGCTCCAGTTCCTCCCGGGGGATGGCGTCAACGGCGTTGTCGAGAATCTTCTCAAAGTTCATGGGCTAAATGTAACGCAAATAGAGTGTGAATGCGGCGGCCTGCCAGAGCCTCGTGCGGTATGGGCGCTCGATGGCGCGCAACCGTCAGAGGAAACGGTCCGGTAGATCCGGTTGGACCGATGCCGGGAGTATGATCCACCTGCTGCCCGGCCTGCGACGTAACCCTCGGGTAAACCTTCGGCACGGATTTTCCAGGAAGGTTCTTGACGTCGCGGGCATCCTTCTATCGTGCCTCTTGGTGGCGGGAACGGGTTTTCTGGCCGGTGGCTACTTTGGTCTACTGCGGGCCGTGGGAGAGGCTTGCGACCGCCGTCTGGATGGGATACGCGGAGGGCGGGTCCACCCTGGAAGGCCTTCTAAACCTCGGTGGAGATTACGTTGGCCCGGTCGAGCCGCCGGCGGTCATCTGGCGAGACTACACCCAGGCCGCGCTGACGGGCCAACCCGCCGAGAAATTCGAGGGCGTCGATACGGACCGGTACGAGCCGCCTCCCCCACCTCCCCGGCCGGTGCGTCGACCAGGCGCTGGCGGGGGCACTATACCTCGTCCGGCGGTGGTCTCGGGCGCTACCACGCCCCAGCCTGCGGCAGTCCCTGGAGCGGTTCCCAAAGCGGCGCCGGTCAGCCCGAACGCCGCAAGCCCCGCTCCGACACAGACTTGGGCGCGACCGAGACGTTAGCGTTGCCCTCGATAAGGTAGCGCCACGGGAGATCCACGCCGCGGCTTATACCGATGCGGGTGGTGGAGATGATCTCACCCCGCGGTAGTTCGCCCCGGGAGAGCGTCAAACGTCCCTTGCTCAGCTCGTGGCCGTCGTAAGCGAGATCCACGCCGAGCGCCTGGGTGAGCTTGCCGGGACCGTCGCATAAACCGTCGTTCCGTCCTCTCCTCTGGACCATGATCTCTTCGCCTTCCAGCGGCTGGAGGGCGCGTACCAGAACGGCGCTTCCGACGCCTTCGTCTTCGCAGACCGCGTTGAGCAGGTGGTGGATTCCGTACGACAGGTAGACGTACGCCAGGCCCGGCGCGCCGAAGATCGTGCGGTTCCGCATCGTCGGTCCCTTGTAGGCGTGGCAGGCCGGGTCATCGGGCCGGTAAGCCTCCGTTTCGACGATAATTCCGGAGGCGCGGCCCTCGGGAGAGTCGTGGGTCATGACGCAGCCGAGCAAGTCGACGGCGACCTCGCGGGAGTCCCGGTCGTAGAACCGCGGATCTAAAATATGCTGGGAGATTCTTGTTCTCCGGTGAGGTCGTTTATGCGGCGGGAGAGCTGGTCGAGATCCAAACCCGCCTCGGAGCGGATGGAGGACTTTAGCAGGGGACGGACTTGCCCTATCTGCATCTGAAGCTCGCGCATTAGTTCGACCGTTCCGCTCTCAGCCCCGACCATGTCCCGCAGGATAGTCCCCTCGGTTCGTCCGGCTACGAGAGGTTCGGCGAGGTTTTCGACGTACACGAGCGTGCGGCGTCCGCTGCCACGATCTTCTTCTATCGGCACGAGCGCGACTCTCTTGTCGGAGCGCACGAACTTTCCGAAACCTAGTGAGACGATGCGATCTGGCACTACTTTCATACTATACGAATCTTAACATGGTCTCTCTTGCCCGAAACGGGTATATTCTGCCGGATGAAGCTAACTGGCAGAACAAAGAAACTCAACGGAGCCTCGGTACAGCTCCGCCGTCACGATCGTCGTTACTATCCACTATACGCCGAGTGGTACGGCGACCCGGAAATTTGGCACCTAACCAGTTGGACCTCGGCGCCGCTTGGCCGCTCGGCCGTCGAACGGCTCTTCGACCAGCGCGAGTCTTCCCCGATGGACGACTCTTTCGCCATCCACGTAAAAGGCGAGGACGAACCCATCGGCGTCATAAGCCTCATGAACATCAGCGAGGCGCACGATTCGGCGGACCTCTCGATAATC
>JBARZM010000235.1:0-2578 GCA_049650095.1 Rubrobacteraceae bacterium
CGATCCTGCGTCCCATAAGGAGCGTGCTGCCGGCCCTGAACCTCGGCGGCGTGGCGCTGGACCTCTCCCCGATAGTCGCCATCTTCGCCCTCTCCATAGCCCGGAGGCTGCTGCTCCTGGTCATCGCCGGCTTCGTCGTCCCCATCACAGGCTAGAAGATCACGCAAAAGAACGGAGAATCAACGTGTCAACACAAACTTACAAAACTGTTCCGGAAGAGACTCCGGATCTCCTGGGCGCCTACATGGCCCGCATCCGGCAAGGCGAGGTCCTGAGCCACGAAGAGGAAATCCTGTTGAGCCGTCGGGCGCAGAGAGGCGATGACCGTTCTCGCCGGGGGTGATCGAGCGAAACCTCTGGCTGGTCGTCTCGGTGGCGAAAAAGCACCAGTATCAGGGATTACCTTTCGAAGACCTCATTCAGGAGGGCAACATCGGCCTGATGACCGCGGTAGATAGGTTCGATCCGGAGAAGGGCTACAGGTTCTCCACCTACGCCACCTGGTGGATAAGGCAGGCTGTGCAGCGCGCCGTGGTGAACACGGGCCGGGCCGTCAGGTTGCCGAACCACGTCTCGGAGAAGCCGCGAAAGGTCCGCCGGACGCAGGGTGAACTAACGGCCGAGCTCGGGCGCGAGCCGACTGAAGAGGAGGTCTCCTCCAGACTGAGACCGAAGATGTCGTAACCGCCATAGACTCCGGGGAGATCGAGAGTTTCGGAGACCTACTCTCCGTCCTGCGCGACTACGGGCCGGGAGATACCGTGACGCTCACCGTGCTCCGGGACGGCGAAGAGGTCGAGACCGAGGTCCGACTGGGCGAGCGTGAAGAATAAACCGTTGTCTTATTCTCCGTAAGTGACTACCCGGGCCATGCCGGTCTCCAAATGGTAGGCGAGGTGGCAGTGGAAGAACCAGTCTCCGGGGTTGTCGGTTGCGAAGTCGAAGGTCGCCTCCCCGTGTGACGCGACCAGCACGGTGTCCTTGAACGGCCCCTGTCCGGTACCGTTTTGTAGCTGGAAGAAGTGGCCGTGCAGGTGCATGGGATGGGCCATCATACTCTGGTTCCGTAGCTTGAAGCGCACCCACTCCCCCTCGCTTACCTTCAGGGGTTCGGCGTCGGGATAGGTCTGACCGTCTATGGCCCACGCATAGTCTCCCATGCCGCCGGATAGGGTCAACTCGCGGGTGCGGTCCGGCCCGCTGAACAGGCCGCCCTGGGGGAACGACTCGCCGACTGCGTTCCGGAGATCTCCGTAGGAGAGGAGCTTGCCGCCGAGTTCCGCCGGACGGGCGTCCGGTGGCGGCGCGGACGACACGCCGTTTTCCTCGTAGCGCAAGATGGCGCGGGCCAGGCCGTCTTTGGATTCGGGGGCCGCAGCTATCTGCCAGACGCCGGGGTTGTCCGCCGCGACGAGCACATCGTAACGTTCGCCGGGGGCTATGATCAGGCTGTCCACGTTTACGCGTTCGACCGGCAGGCCGTCGGCGTGGGTCACGGTGAGCCTGTGTCCGGCCACGGCGACGCGGAAGACGGTATCGGCGGCGGGATTCATCAGGCGCAGGCGCAGCTTCTCTCCCCGCCGGACTTTCAGGGTTTCGGGGTCTTCGCTGGTGCGGCCGTTGATCAGGTACAGCGGGTACGGGACGAGGAGCGCCGAGCCGCCCTGGTCGCCGCCCATCATACCTCCTCCACTACCCATCGTGCCCCCGCTCGTTAGCTGGTTCAAAGCTTCTTCCGGCGTGCCGGAGACGCCGTCGAGCCAGTCGTCGAGCATGAGGGTGTACTCCCGGTCGTAAGAGAGCTCTTCTTGCTTTGGCTCCACGACCAGGGGCCCGTACAGACCCCGGTCGAGCTGGAGCCCCACGTGAGAGTGGTACATGTAGCTGCCGGCGTGCGGAACCTCGAACTCGTAAGTAAACTCCTCTCCGTCCGCCACCGGCGGCTGGGTGACATTCGGGACGCCGTCCATCCCGTTCACTATCGCCAGGCCGTGCCAGTGTATGGTGGTCTCCGCCGGAAGCCGGTTGTTCAGCCGGACGCGAAGCGTGTCGCCTTCGGTGACCCTTATCTCGGGTCCCGGCAAGCCGCCCTCGTAGCCCCAGGTCTGGGCCGTGCGTCCGCCCAGAGAGACCTCCATCGGCGCGGCCTCGAAAGCGTACTCCCGGAGGCGGCCCGTCGCGGCGGCCGAAGTCACTTGCGGTAGCGACCCTTGGCCAGAGGTCCGGGACCCGGACTGCTGACTTTGGGGCGACAGAGGACCGCAGCCGCCGAGGACCAGGGCTCCGGCCCCGAGGCCCGAGAGCCTGAGGAAGTTCCGACGGGTGAGTTGGGTGGAGGTCGTGGCTTTGGATGGGGTATTCATAAAGGATGCGCTCCTTTCGTTGGATGCCAGGTCATATGCCCCTACGCTTGCCATGCTGGCTACGGCGATGCCGCAAGAGTAGCCGCGACGAGAGCGCCGCGAGCACGATGCCGAAGAGCATGACGAGGACTTCGAGCAGCTTCGAGGGCGCCCCCGCCCGGTAGGAAGCGGTGAACAGGACGTCCGGCAGGTGGTCCAGGACGGCCCCGAAGAAC
>JBARZM010000236.1:0-3714 GCA_049650095.1 Rubrobacteraceae bacterium
CCGAGATTGTTGGACCCGGAGGTCGAGAAGAGCTTTCTGGAGTTGCCGAGGGGCGAGCGAGAGGCGTTGTCCGGCGCAGTTAGTGGTGTCGCGCGCGTCCTGCTCTACGGCTCCTCCGAAGACATCGCCGCTCTTGAGAACAAGCTCCGGCGAGAGAAGGAGAACGAGCAGCATTCGGATAGCCTCGAAGAGTTGGAGGTACGCAACAAACTGCGGGTCTTCGCCCGCTACAGGGGGATCGAGGAGCGTTCGCTCTCAGGCTCGGAGTTGCAGGAGCGGCTGGGTGTTAGTCGCCAGAGGCTCGGGCAGCTACGCAAGGAAGAGAGGCTACTGGGGTTGCGGCTGCCGATCCGACGCGAGGTCTACTACCCGATGTGGCAGTTCGGCGAAGACGGTCGGCCGCTCGCGGTCTTGCCACGCCTGATCGAAGCTGCCGCAGGGGCCGGCATGGGTGCGCTCGCCCTCGACGCCCTGATGACAAATCCGGGCACGATGGAGAGAGGAGCCGGCGAGAACACGCCTGCGGAACTCCTCCGGTCGGGCGACCCGGAGGCCGAGGAGTACGTACTCGGGGTGGTCCGGGCCGCACTCTCGGGTGGAGCCTGAATCCCCCTCACACATCGTCTCGTAGAGGCCGTTTCCGGTGTTAGAGGGCGACCGGCTTCCGGAGCCCCCAGAACAGCCGCCTGCCTCGTTCGATCTAGCGGAAGAGGAGATCTCCGCCTGGCGGCTACATTGGGAGGAGTCTCCTCTCGAAGCCCGGCGCCATCCCACTGGCCGGTATCGCTTCGACGCGCCCTCCGGAGAGTACGCAGCCCTGTACTGCAACGCCGACCGCCTCGCCGTCTTCGCCAAGGTGTACGGAGACGTACGGATCATGGAAGCCAGCCAACGAAAGCGGCGACTGAGCCGCATTATCTCGCAGGAGAACCTCCACTTCGTGCCGCTCGACGATCCGGGCGTGCAGAAGCGTCTCGGCCTGGATGGGCGGATCGGGATGTCCAAGCAGTACCCCGTCACCCAGCGCTGGGCGCTCAGCCTCTTCCGCTGGTTTCCCGAAGCCGACGGCATCCGCTACCTGTCACGCCATGCCGGAGAGAACCGGAACTACTGTCTCTTCCCGGAGCGCTGCGCGAGGGAGCTGCGGGTCGAAGAGCATGGGGAGATATCTACGCTCCGTAACGTCGTGCTACAGGCCGCCGACAAGTATCGTCTGGAGGTCCACTGGGACGGCTGAAGCAAAAGCAGCATCCGGCCGTTGCTGCAGGTAAAACCTCGAAGAACGATTATTTGTCCTGCTCGTCCAGCGTCTCCAGGAGCCGTTCCACTGCGGGTTTGATGGACGGCACGTCACGCATGGCCGCATTCCAGACGATATCGGTGTCGATGTCGAAATACCCGTGGACCAGGATATTACGCATCCCAACGATGTTCGACCAGGGGACTTCAGGAGCCAGGGCCCGCACGTCTTCGGGAAGAGTCCTGGAGGCCTCGCCGATGATCTGCAGGTGACGAAGGAACCAGTTTTGCAGCAACTCATCGTTCTCGAAAGCCGTCCTGTCCCGGCCCTGGTAACGCTCAATGGCGTCGATGGCTGCCAGAATGTCCAGCAGGCGCTCTCTGGGATCTCTCAGACCGGCATCGCCTCCTGCAGCACACGCTCGCGGATACGCGCTTTGAGGCCGCGTACGGTTACCACGTCAACCCGGCACCCTAGAAGGGATTCGAGTTCCATCTGCAGCCCACCGAGGTCCAGGAGAGACCTTCCGGTCTCAAGCTCCACCAGGAAATCGACATCGCTGTCCCGTTCGTCGTCCCCGCGGGCAACGGAGCCGAAGACCCGTACGTCGCTCGCACCATACCGGGACGCGAGGCGCAGGATCTCTGTGCGCTTCTCCTTCAACAGTTGGTCGTGCCTCATATCACAACTCCTGCATCCTCGATCTCCCGTTTGAGGTAGGGGTTACGGACGGCACCTATCTCCACCAGGTCCACCCTTCGCGCGAACAGGTCTTCGAATTCCTCCAGAAGACCGAAGTAAGATTCGGCGTGTTCTCGAGGAGTCATGGGCAGGAACTTCACGGAGAAGTCCAGATCGCTACTGCCGGAGTCGAAGTCCTCCCGCAATGCGGAGCCGAACAGTGCCAGACGCTCGACCCGATAACGTTCACACAACGCCCGCAGTTCGGACCTCTTAGATTCGATTGACTCTGTCACAGCTCGATCCTCCTTTCCGACATGGTAGCCGATGCCGCGAACTACGACTAGCAGTGTCGTAGCAGGCTGCTGCCATCACAAAAGCTTTTGTCACGGTGGCTCCGTCCCGTCGGTCCGCGCTTCATCGCTATTCTCACTCGTGTGAACAAGGCTGGCCGCTATTAACAAAAATCCGTCTATTCGTTAATAGCATATCCGGGCATCTTCAAATCGGCGTTGTCTCCTACAGGCTTGAGAACGTCGACTCGCACCATCACTTCTCCTATTAAACAGACTTATCTTTTCAGCGGGTTGCGGTACGGTTGCGGTAAGTTGGGCCAAAACCTCTCCCAACACAATTTCGCCTCATCGCATTTTACCTGCAAATCGAGAGAAAAAGGAGAGCCGACGAGCGGACTCGAACCGCTGACCTGCTCATTACGAGAAAGAATCTTTACATTTCGGGGTGTTTACGGTTGTTGCAAATTACCTGCAAATGGACATATTCTGTTCAACCGGCTACATCCCGAAACAACCGGAAATATGGCCGGGTTGGTGTACGGTTGGTGTACAGAGATCGGGCTTTTCGCAGCCGTGCTTGGCAGGGATTGCAGTCGAAACGGAGGAACGAGTGAGGCTATCGAGAGGTGAAAGATGTGTAGGAGATCAGGCCGAGGGAGCCATCCTCTTTGACTTCGAGGTCCACGAGCCCGGCGCTGGTGCCGTCCTCGCGGCCAATTTCCACGAGCAGCATCCGGCCACCTTCGTAGACGGTAACGATGGTTCCTGTCGTGCCGGCCTCGACGCCGAGCTCCGGGACGTCTTCAGGTAGGGCGACTATCTCCAACTCTTCATAGGTTGTGCGCATTTTTGGTGCCATAGCCGTTATTGTAACTTTGACTTTGCCACATAGCGCAGACCTTCACAGCGGCTCCGTCCCTTCGTTGAGGATGTCGAGGTAGCGCGTGTAGGCGAACACTATCTCGCGCTTGCGCCCAGTGATCTCGCGCACGATGCCGAGGTCCTCCAGGGCCTCCACCGCACGGGCGACGGTAGGGTAGCTGGCTCCGGTTCGTTCTGTCAGGGCGTTCAGGTTGGCGAGGGGCCGGTCACGAAGCGCGTCGAATACCCGCAGGGCGTTCGCGGCGGCACGTCCGAGCGACTGCACGCGGACGGCGTCTTCGCGGAACAGGGCGAGCAGCCGGTGTGCGGTGTCCACGGCACTCCCGGCGGTGGTCGCGACGCCTTCGAGGAAGAAGTCGAGCCAGGCTTCCCAGTCCCCCTCGGCACGCACGGTATCGAGCAGGCGATAGTATTCAGGACGATGCTGCTGGAAGTAGTAGCTGAGATACAAGAGGGGCTGGTCGAGCACCCCGGCGTCGAAGAGCATGAGCGAGATCAGTAGCCGCCCAACTCGGCCGTTGCCGTCGAGGAACGGGTGGATGGTCTCAAACTGCACGTGGGCGAGCGCGGCCTTGACGAGTGCCGGCAGGCCGTCATCTTCGGTGTGGATGAAGC
>JBARZM010000237.1:0-3922 GCA_049650095.1 Rubrobacteraceae bacterium
ACGCTGTCCTCGTCGCCGAGAGCGGCGTCAAGTCGCCGGACGACGGCCGGCGGTTACGGAACGCCGGGGCCGATGCGGTGCTGGTGGGAGAGGCGGCGATGCGGGAACCCGGGCTGGTTGCGAAGCTCTCCAGGCTCTCCTAGTCAGCCTGCGGTCGGTCTCGCTCGTCCGGTACTCCTGCATCTTCTCCGTTTACTTGCAGGCTCCTTCTCCAAAATGATTGTGGCGGATCAGGCACGGCGAGCCGGGCGACCACGACGACCCTCGGCAGTACCAGCCCGATACCGATCAGACGTATTAGAGTCTTCTTCGGCGGACCGCCGGTCGCATTGAGACCACTCCCCTGGTTCACGTCGATCTCCCGTTCCGTGCCCGACGGAAAACCAACCTCTGGTCCCTGAGTCATCTCTACGAAATGCTCGAAGCGTGATCATAGGCTCCAGGTTAGCCCGGCCCTTCGGAGAGGCCGGCGTCGGGCGTCCCGATGGGCCCCATGAATAGGGTTTAAACTTGGAGACATGACCTGGGTAAAAGTTTGCGGCACCACGAACGCAAAAGACGCGCTGCTGGCCGCCGATGCCGGGGCGGATGCTATCGGCCTGATCTTCGCCGATAGCCCCCGGCAGATAGACGCCAAACGGGCCGGCGAGATAGCCGCCGCCCTGCCGGATGGAATACTCAAGGTGGGAGTGTTCGTGGACGAAGATCCGGAGAGGATTTTGGAGGTGGCGGGGCAGGTCGGCCTCGACTACGCGCAGCTTCACGGTGACGAGGGGCCGGAGGTCGTGGCCCGGGTGCGGGACGGCGGGTTGAAGGTGATAAAAGCGTTGCGGGTTCGTAATGAGGAATCCCTGGATCTTCTGGATGAGTACGGGGCGGATTTCTATCTGCTGGATGCTTACAGCGAGAAGGCGCGGGGCGGTACCGGTGAACGGTTCGACTGGGGTGTGGCGAAGGCTCTAAAAGGGTATGCTAACATTCTCGTTTCCGGCGGGCTTGCCCCGGAGAACGTGCGGGCGGCGATCGAGTTCTTCGATCCTTATGGCGTAGACGCTTCGAGTTCCCTGGAGGATGAGCCCGGTACAAAGAACGGTGAGCGGGTTCGGAGGTTCGTTAGTGCAGCAAAAGGTTGATACAGGTTACTTTGGCCCCTACGGCGGCCGGTACGTCCCGGAGACCCTCATACACGCCCTCGAAGAGCTGGAAGAGGCCTACGAGCGGTACCGGAACGACCCGGAGTTTATCGAGGAGCTAGACGGACTGGCCCGGGACTTCGTGGGGCGTCCGACGCCGCTGATGTTCGCCGCCCGGCTCACGGAGAAGTGGGGCGGGGCGAACGTGTGGTTCAAGCGGGAGGACCTGGCGCACACGGGGGCGCACAAGATCAATAACGCCCTCGGACAGATACTTTTGGCCGACCGGATGGGCAAGAACCGCATCATCGCCGAGACCGGAGCCGGCCAGCATGGCCTGGCGACCGCGACCGTCGCCGCGCTCTACGGCAAGGAGTGCGTCGTTTACATGGGCGAGGAGGACACCCGCCGCCAGAAGCCGAACGTCGTCAAGATGAAGCTCCTCGGCACGGAGGTCCGGCCCGTAACCAGCGGTTCGGGGACGCTCAAGGCCGCGCTAAACGAGGCCATCCGGGACTGGGTAACGAACGTGGAGGACACCCACTACATCATCGGGACCGTGGCGGGGCCGGCGCCGTACCCGCGTTTGGTCCGTGACCTGCAGACCGTGATCGGACGCGAGATGGAGGTCCAGGCCCGCGAGCGGTTCGGCGGCGATCCGGACGCCATCGTCGCCTGCGTCGGCGGCGGCTCGAACGCCATCGGCGCCTTTCATCCTTTCGTCGGCCGCGAGAATGTACGGCTCATCGGCGTGGAGGCGGCGGGCCGGGGAATAGAAACGGGGGAGCACGGCGCGTCGCTCACCGGCGGGCGCCCCGGCGTGTTGCACGGCAACATGAGCTACGTGCTTCAGACGGAGGAAGGCCAGATCCGCGAGGCCCACTCCGTATCGGCCGGGTTGGATTACCCCTCCGTCGGCCCGGAGCACGCATATTTCAAAGACGAGGGCCTGGTCGAGTACGTCAGCGTCACCGATGATGACGCGTTGGAAGCGTTCGTCGCCACCTCCCGGGCCGAGGGGATCATCCCGGCGCTGGAAACTTCGCATGCTATCCACTACTCGGAGAAGCTGGCTAAGGAACTCGGGCCGGGCAAGAACCTGGTCATAAACCTTTCGGGACGCGGCGATAAGGACGCGGATGTCGTCGCGGACCTGCTGGGGATGGACGCCCACGAAGCCGAGGTAGTCTCTGGTGACGGATAACGCGGGGAGCGCCCGGTTGCGGTCCGCGTTCCCCGAGGACCGGGTCGCGCTGATGCCGTACCTGACCGCCGGCTACCCGACGCTCGACGGGGCCCGGGAAGTGGGGGAGGCCTACGTCGCGGCGGGCGCGGATATCATAGAGATCGGGGTTCCGTTCTCGGACCCGCTGGCGGACGGGCCGACGATCCAGGGTACGACCATCCGGGCCATCGAAAACGGCGCGAACCTGGATTACTGCCTGGATCTCGCTTCCGGGCTCTCGGAGAAGGCGCCGGTCGTGTTCCTCGTCTACTACAACGTCATCTTCGCGGTGGGGGTAAGAGAGTTCCTCGACGCCTCGGCCAGGGCCGGGGTCTCAGGCCTTGTAATACCGGACCTTCCGGTCGACGAAATGGAAGAGTTTTCTAGGCTCGCGGCCGAACGAGGCGTCGCGCTCTGCCCGCTGGCCGCCCCGACCTCTACCGAGGACCGGCTGGCCCGCATCGGGGAGGCTGCAACGGGTTTCGTGTACTGCGTCTCCGTTGCGGGCGTTACGGGAGCCCGCGAAGGCCTGCCGCCGGGGGCCATAGATCTGCTGCGTCGGGTTCGCGCCGGCTCACAAGCCCCGGCCGCGCTAGGCTTCGGCATCGCGTCCGCGGAGGCCGCCGCGGAGGCCGCCGCGGAGGCGGATGGTGTGATCGTCGGCAGCAAGTTGATGCACCTCGTCGAGGAAGGCGGTCCCGAACGGGCCAAAGACTGGCTGGTCGAGGTGCGCGAGGCGCTTGCGGGAGTATCCCGGGCGTCCGGGACTGGGGCGGGCGCGAGACATTAGGAACTGGCTCAGCAAGCGGCGGGAGTATTCCCGGACCCCGGACCCCGAGACCGAGAGCGGCCTCGGGCCGATGGATGGCGTTTTCACGAAATGCAGCAAGTGCGGCCAGACCATCTACGAGAAAGAGCTCGCCGCGCGTTTCAACGTGTGTCCCAACTGCGAGTTCCACTACCCGCTCGCCGTCAAAAAACGGGTACGGTTGCTAATGGAGCCCGGTACTTTTACAGAACTGGACGAGGGAATGGAGGCCGTGAACCCTTTGGAGTTCGAGGGGTACCCGGAACGGCTCGAAAAAGCCCGCCGCAACACCGAACTCGACGATGCCATACTTAGTGGCGTCGGGGAAATTGGGGATGTAAAGGTCGCGTTCGCGGCCATGGACTTCGGGTTCATCGGGGGTTCTATGGGTAGCGTGGTCGGCGAGCGGGTGGCGCGCACCATGGAGTTTGCCTACTCGGAAGAATTGCCTCTGGTAATAGTTTCGGCCTCCGGTGGGGCCCGGATGTTCGAGGGTGTCTATTCGCTGATGCAACTGGCGAAGACCAGCGTGGCGCTCTCCCGGTACATGGATGGTTCCTGGCCGTACGTCTCTATCCTCACCGATCCGACCTTCGGCGGGGTCACGGCATCGTTCGCCACGGCGGCGGACGTTATATTGGCCGAGCCGGGGGACAGAATAGGCTTCGCCGGGGCCCGGGTTATAGAGGATACGACCAAAGAGCGGCTGCCGGAAGGCTTCCAGACCGCTGAGTTTCAGCGGGAGCACGGGATGGT
>JBARZM010000238.1:0-2784 GCA_049650095.1 Rubrobacteraceae bacterium
GCGCGTTCGAGGCGCAGAAGATAATGCTCGGGGCCGCCCGCCGCTCCAGCGAAGATTTGCGGGCCGCCATGAGTGTGGAGAATACCTCGGGGTCGACGTTCGCGGCACGGGCCGGGGACCTTTCACGGGCCCAGGCGTTTCTTTGGTCGGCGGCGGGTTTTGCCGCCGGGGAGCGGCTGGGACGTGGGGCGCCGGGTGAGGGTACGTCCGGGTTTGGGGCGGCGGAGTGGCTGCCGCGGGCCATGGTGATCGGGACGGTCGCGGCGGACCTCTACCTGGGCTACGCGACGCTCCGGGAGCGATCTAAGTGGGCCCCGAACCTGGTAGGGGAGAAAGACTGGGAGCTACAGCACCGGCGCGGCGCGACTCGGGTCTTGGATGCGGCGGCGACGCTCGGGGGAACGCTCATAAAAGCCGCCCAGTTCGCCTCGACCCGGCCGGACCTCCTCCCAACCGCCTACACCGAAACCCTCTCCACGCTCCAGGACCGCGTCCCGCCCCAGCCGTGGTCGGAGATCGAGGCCGCCATCTCCCGCGAGTTGGGCCGTGCTATCTCCGAGGTCTTCGACCACGTAGAGCCAGAGCCCATCGCGGCCGCCTCCATCGCCCAGGTCCACCGCGCCCGGCTCGAGGACGGCCGGAAAGTCGCCGTCAAGGTTCAGTATCCACAGGTGGCGGGGCTTATCGAGGCGGATCTCTCGGCGCTGGAACGGACCTTCGCCGCCCTGGCCTCCGTGGAACCCGGCGTGCGGCTACAGCCCGTCGCGGATTATCTCCGCTGGACGCTACCGCTGGAGCTAGACTTCCGGCGCGAAGCCGCGGCCATAGAGGACCTGCGAATCGCCATAGGGGATCGGGGCGACGTTATCGTGCCGGAGGTGGTAGGGGAACTGACTACGGGGCGGTTGCTCGTGATGGAGTTGATGGAGGGCGTCAGGATCTCCGACCGCAACGCCCTGCTCGCCGCCGGCATCGAGCCCCGGGAAGTGGCGAGGCTGTTAAACGACGCCTATGCGGACCAACTCTTCAACCACAACATCCTCCACGCCGACCCGCATCCCGGTAACATTCTGGTGCAACCAGGTCCGCGCTTGGTGCTCCTGGATCACGGCCTCACCCTGAAGCTGGAGCCGGATTTCGTGGCGACGCTTTCGAAGATGGTGCGCCTTATCCGGGAAGGAGACTTCGACGCCCTCACCGAAGACCTCGCGGAGGCCGGCCTCCCCATAAACGAAGACACCGACCTCGACACCCTGCTGGCCGTCGTCGGCGTGCTTCTCGGTACGGACGAGTCTCCCGGCGGCGATTCGGCCCTGGATCTCGGGGCCTTCGGACGGCGTCTGGGCGCGAGCGTCGGGGACATTCCGCCAAAGCTGTTGCTCATCGGGCGGGCCATCGGCTTGCTCGACGGCATCACGCGCCAGCTCGATCCGGAGTTGGATTCCCTGGAGATCGTGGGTCGCCACACCGGCGTCTCTTAAAGACTACGACTTGGCGGCCGCGGCAACCGGCTGTTGCTGGATCTGCTGTTGCATCTGCCGCTCGAATTCCTTCTGGCTCATCGTTTTCTCGGACGGTGGCAGACTAACGTTCACCGGCACGCCGAAGTCGAAGATGTCCTCGGTCATGGTGACCCGGACTTTTTCCTCCGTGGTCGCGCCGCCCGCCGACGGGTCTTGCGCCGGCAGGGGCACGGTCGTCGTCATGTCCATCGCGAAGCGCCGGGCGTGGCCCTGTTCGTCGAGCCAGACTTCCATCGGGATCTCGCTGGTCCCCATCTGCTCTATCATCTCGTCGTAGGCTTTCTTGACCTCCGGCCCTTCCTGCGCGGCGGCTTTTCTAAGGTCCATGACGGCCCGGTAATGGGTCGTTTCGGCGCCCCGGATCCTCTCCCGTCCGACCTTCTCTACCGATCCCACATCTTTCAGAGCTTCGAGTTGTTTGGTTGGGTCCGTCGGGTTGTTTGCCTGCATTTCGGAGAAGCTCGCCCCGTACTGCTGCTCGTAGAAGGAGTCGAGATCCGTCTTGACCCAGGGCTTCATCCCCGGCGTTGGCCCCATCCCGTCCTGCGGCATCTTGTAATACGCAGCGTCACCGAGCATACGGAACTCGAAGCTGCCGAGCGGCCCCATCTGCATGGTCATGCGCGCTTTCTGGCCCGTGAGGCCCACGACGCCTTTGCCGTTCATGCGAAACTCCATGCTCTCCGGCCCGTTGGGGGTCGTCGCGCCGGTCGGTATCCCGGAGGTAACGGTCGTAAACTCTACCCGCGCCGACTGTTCCGCCGCCGTCTTCTCGTAGGCCACCTGAACCGCGTCTATAGGCTCGGTCTTCACCGGCTGCGTCTCCCCGGCTGTGGCGGGCTTCTTCTGCCCGGCGGAAGAGTCCTCATCCTCATCCTCACCCTCTTCTCCGCCGCAGGCGACCAGCATCCCGCTTGCCAGAGCGAACATAACCGCAAAAACGAGAAGCTTCCTCAGCATGGCTCGATACCCTTTCCTTCCGCAGACATCCTACCTGTACCGGACGAAGCTAACTATCTCAAACTGCGGACACCCGCGCATCCTCCATTAGGACAAATTTCCCAGCCAAAAGTATGAAAACTCTTCCAGAGGCTTCATAGTCTGCAACCCGGCCCAAAAGCGTACACTTATGATCGGCCCGTACCCGAGAAAGGAACCATATGACAAACGTGCCCGAGCAAGGACAAAAACTCCCCGACGTAGATTTCATAACCGAGGATGAAGGCCGGATCTCCACCGCCGACTTGGCCGGCCAGAAGAC
>JBARZM010000239.1:0-3761 GCA_049650095.1 Rubrobacteraceae bacterium
GGCGGGCTAGACTCGGGGCGCGCTGCCCTCGCGGTCGGAGGCCGTGGTCCAGGCGCCGGGGTCTTCGGCGCCGTCGGCCTCGCCCTGTTCTTCGAGCCAGCGCTCGGCGTCTATGGCCGCCATGCAGCCGTCGCCGGCCGCGGTTACGGCCTGGCGGTAGCGCGTGTCGGAGACGTCGCCCGCCGCGAAGACGCCGGGAACGCTCGTCATGGTGTGCTCGTGCTGGAGGATGTAGCCACCTTCGTCCATCTCCACCTGTCCCGCGAAGAGCTTGGTCGCCGGCTCGTGGCCGATAGCCGTGAAGAAGCCGTCCATTTCGAGGGTCTCTACCTCGCCGGTTTTCACGTTCCTGACCCGCACGCCTTCTACGGAGTTCTCGCCCAGGATCTCCTCCGGGACCGTGTCGGTGAGGAAGGTGATCTTCTCGTTCTTCCGGGCCCGCTCCAGCATGATCTTGGACGCCCGGAAGGTGTCGCGCCGGTGGATCAAAACGACCTCGCTGGCGTACTTGGAGAGGAAGCTCGCCTCTTCCATCGCCGTGTCGCCGCCGCCGATGACCGCGACCCGCTTATCTTTGAAGAAGAAGCCGTCGCACGTCGCGCAGCCGCTTACGCCCCGGCCCATGAGACGCTGCTCGCTCTCTAAGCCGAGCCACTTGGCCTTCGCCCCGGTGGCGATTATTAGCGAGTTCGCCAGTACGGGCTCTTCTTCGCCCTCGGCCCACAGTTTGAACGGACGTTCGGAGAAGTCCACGCGCTCCACGTTGTCCGGGCGCATCTCCGTCCCGAACCGTTCGGCCTGGGCCTCGAACTTGTCCATCATGTCCGGGCCCATGATGCCTTCCTCGTAGCCGGGGTAATTCTCGACGTCCGAGGTGAGCATGAGCTGCCCGCCCGTCTCGAAACCCTGAAATTCGACCACATTCAGGTTCGCCCGTGAAGCGTAGATGGCGGCCGTGTACCCCGCCGGTCCGGAACCTATGATCGCAACGTCGTAAACCTTCTGATCCACTTAAAACACTCTCCTCGAAATATATAACCTGTACGTACGGAAGGTATTTTATTACACCTGACGAGCCTTCTCGGACCAGCCTTTCACATTTCGCCCCGGTCCCCGGCGACTTGGGCGTCGGCGGCGGGCAATGTATAGTGAGGAGTGGGAATAGACTGCGTAATGGAAAAGCCGTCCAGGGACAGGATCGAGATATCCACCACCGCCAGCGGCCTGGATTTGAACATCCGGCCGAAGCGGGAGATCGGCCGTTGGTCGCTGCTCTGGCTTCCAGTCGGGTTCGTCTTTTGGGTCTATAGTATGTACACAGCCGTCGGGGAGATTCTCGACCCGGATAGAGATGGGCCGCTGATCTTTTCAGTGTCGTTGCTCGTGGGACTCGTCGTCGGCGCCATGGCCGGCGTCCCGGCTTTTCTATGGAGCGCCTTCGGCCGCGAAGTCATCGAAGTGTACGCCGGTAGGTTCGTAATCGCCAAAGAGCTTCATGGCATCAGGTACCGTTCCAAGTCCTTCAACACATTGGAGATCGAAGGTTTGCAAGCCAGAGAAGAGCCCAATTTCCTCCACTCGCTGCTGCAATTTCGCCCAAGCCGCAGACCGAATACCGGCAGGGTAGCCTTCGAGGCCAAGGGCGTCACGTACCGCTTCGGCGAAAGCCTCGAAGAGGATGAGGCCGCCAAAGTAGCGGAGCACGTACAGAAATACCTACCCCAGATGCGCATCCACGCTTGAAGCAAAGACGCACCAGGCCGCGAAACGCCGGACCGAAAAGCATTGTGCCGCAAGGTACCGAACCATGAAGAAGATAGGGCAGGCCTTGCCGGGTCCGGCGTCTCTAACGCTGGGGCTATTGACCATCGTGACGATAGCCGTTGCGGCTATCTTCGTCTGGGGCTCCGGAGGGGCGAAGGTCGACACGCTGGATGCGCCCACCGTGGGCGAGGCCCGTATCTCTATTCCGGTATACGAGGCTGCCGAAGTCGCGGCCAGGCCGGCGTCCGGTATGCGGATAGGGAGCTTCGAGCCTCCGGCGCGGGCGCCGGAGTACGAGATACTCGAAGAGAAACCCGTAGACGACGAAGACGCCCGCGCCGTACGGCTGTTGGTGGACACCCAGGCCAGAGGCGAGGGCGAGTACGTCCTGATCTCCCGTGACATCAAAGCCCGCTACGCAGACTACGACGCCGTCTCCGTCGAGTTCACCGACACCGAAGACCTGCTGGACTACAAGGGCGGAGCTTTGATCTTCAATACCCCCGAAGGCGCTACTTACATGGGCTTTATCTACGGCCCGCCCAACACGAAAGGCTACTACGTCCGGGCCACCGACTGAGCCGCGAGCGCCCGGTCCCTGGCGGCCTCCGGCGTGTCCGCGAGCGCGGTAACGTGGCCCATCTTGCGTCCGGGCCGGGCCTCCCCCTTGCCGTAAAGGTGGAGCTTCACGTCCGGCATCGAGCAAACCTTCAGCCAATCCGGCTCACCGTTCGACCAGAGATCCCCCAGCAAATTAGCCATCGCCGCCGGCCGCACCCGCTCCGTGCTCCCGAGCGGCATCCCGCAGACGGCCCGGAGCTGCTGCTCGAACTGGGAAGCAACCGCGCCCTCGATGGTCCAGTGCCCCGAGTTGTGGGGACGGGGTGCGATCTCGTTGACTAAGAGCTTTCCTTGAGTCGTAACGAAGAACTCGACACAGGCCGTCCCGACGACCTCCAACTCCTCGAAGATTCCCCGCGTTATGTCGACTGCTTCTCGCTCTACCTCCGGCGACACATCCGCCGGCGCAACGGTAACGTCCAGGATGTGGCGGTCATGCGTATTCTCGACCACGCCGTAGTGGGCAAACGATCCATCCAGTCCCCGCGCCGCCACCACCGAGACCTCCTTCTCGAAGTCCACCCAGGTCTCCAGAATCGCCTCGCCGCCAAGAGCGTCCCAAGCCTCATCCACATCTTCTGGCGCCTCGATCTTCGACTGTCCCTTTCCGTCGTAGCCAAATCCCGCCGTCTTTAGCACCGCCGGAACCCCGACCTCCCGCAGCGCCCCGTCCAGCGCCGCCCGCTCCGGAACCTCCCGAAACGTCGCCACCGGAAAGCCTGCCTCCCGGAGAAAAGTTTTCTCCCGCAGCCGGTTCTGCGCCGTGTGTAGCGCCTTGAGACCCGGACGCACCGGCACGACACCGGAAACCTCCTCCACCGTGGCAGCCGGGATGTTCTCGAACTCCAGCGTCACCACGTCCACGCCCCGGGCGAACTCCCCCACGGCGTCCAGGTCATCGTAGGCGGCGCTCCACTCCCGGTCCGCCACCTGTCCCGTCGGGCTATCCGAATCCGGCGAAAAAACGTGTACCCGGTAGCCCATCCGGCGGGCGACGAGCGCCAGCATCCGCCCAAGCTGACCGCTCCCGAGCACCCCGACCGTCGCGCCGGGCAAGATCGGCCCGCTCACGAAAGCTCCGATTCCAGAACCTTCTGTGCTTGCTCCTCCCGAAACTGGTGCAGCTTCTTCCGCAGCTCCGGGCGGCTGTTGGCGAGGATGGCGACGGCGAGCAGGGCGGCGTTCGTGGCCCCGGACCGGCCGATGGCGAGCGTCCCGACCGGCACCCCGGCGGGCATCTGGACGATGGAGAGCAGCGAGTCCTCCCCCGAGAGTGCCCGGCTCTCCACCGGCACGCCGAGGACGGGTAAGGTGGTGTGGGCGGCGACCATCCCCGGCAGGTGGGCCGCGCCGCCGGCGCCGGCGACGATCACCTC
>JBARZM010000240.1:0-1711 GCA_049650095.1 Rubrobacteraceae bacterium
CCATAAGCGAGTGTTTCCAGGCCGCGAGCCGTATGGTTCCCGGCGATGAGGAGAGTTGGCACGCGGAGTGGCTTCGGGTCGCCGAGCGCAACCACCGGCGGGGCGACGAGGCGGAGGCTGCTGGAAACGTCTTCACGGCGAGGAACTGCTGGAAGAGAGCAGTAGATTATTATCGTTCGGCGGAGTTTTGGCTCGCCGGCGACGATCCCAGGCGGCTAGAGACCTTCGACAAGTGCGAAGAGTGCTGTCGCAAGGCAGGGAAGTACTCGACGCCACCCGTGGAGTCTATCGAGATACCTTACGAGGACGACAAGGTCCTATACGCGTACTTCGTGGGGGCTCCTTACAACATAGAGAAGCAGCCGGTCTTGATCGCCTTCGGCGGTCTCGACTCCTTCAAGGAAGAGCTCTTCTTTATGGTCGAACGGGCGGCGCGGGAGCGAGGCATCGCCTGTCTGCTTGTCGATGGACCTGGGCAGGGCGGGACATTGCGCCGTCAGGGCATTCACAGCCGCTACGACTACGAAGTCCCTGTCGGGCGCTGCATCGACTACCTCGAAACCCGCGATGATGTGGACCTGAGCCGCATCGCTATCTCGGGTACCAGTCTCGGCGGGTACTACGCTGCCAGGGCCGCATCCTTCGAGCCTCGTCTGACGGCGGCTATCTCCCACGGTGCGATCTGGAGCGTCAACGAGCTGTGGGGCGAAAACGCTGAGGAGCACGGTCTCGCTGGGCACATCAAGTGGGTCTTCGGCGCGGAGACGATGGAGGAGGCGCTCGAGAAAGGTGAGGACTTCAAGCTTGAAGGGGTTCTCGCGAACATGGAGTGCCCTTATCTGATAGTACACGGCGGTCACGACGTACTAGGGGTGAAGCAAGCCAGCAAGGTGTACGAGCATGCCAGGGAGTCCAGCGTAGACACAACCATAAAGTTTCTCACTGAGGAGGAGACGGGGGCCGAACACTGTCAACACGACAACCCGACGATAGGCGAAGAGTACATGTTCGACTGGCTGGCAGAGCGTTTCGGAATCGATCAGCGAGCTTTGTTGGCACGATAGTTGTAACTCTAGGAAAGGAAGAACCGTGATTAAAAGAGGCTTGGTCCTCGGCTTGACCATAGTTTTCAGTTTGGTGGTAGCCGCCTGTGGCGGAGGCCCACAGTCCGGGGGTAGTGACACGGGTGGCGGCGCTACAGGCGGCGGAAACGCTGAGTACACTATGAAGATCGCCCACGCATCCGCCCCCGACAGCGCCCGCGACCAGGGCGCCCAAAAGGTCAAGGAGGTCGTCGAGGCTGAGTCCAATGGGTCTATATCCGTCGAAATTTATCCTGCGTCTCAGCTCGGCGGTACGACCGACCTCATAGAAGGCATGCAGATAGGCTCTATAGAGTCTGTCATCCTGCCGGCAGCGTTCCTCGGAGGCTTCCAGCCCCTGATGGGCATGATGGACCTGCCGTTCTTCTGGCCCACCGACCCGGAGGTTCTGCGGGAAGTGCATGATAGCGACGCGGCCGAGCAACTGCTGGCGACCACCGACGAGATCGGTGTTACCTCCCTCGATATATGGCATACGGGGTATAAGCAGTGGACCGCAGGTAAGGCGCTTCCGACACCAGCAGATTATCAGGGGCTCAAGGTCCGTGCTATGCCCTCTCCCGTGCTGGTTGAGCAGGATAAGGTTCTGGGTATGGATCCCATCTCGA
>JBARZM010000241.1:0-3858 GCA_049650095.1 Rubrobacteraceae bacterium
TTGCGCGATCTTGCTCTTCCATTATGCTCGTTCCCGTCCTTTCTCTTGTGCCTTTGAGACGATGCTCCGACGTAAAGTTACTCAGGGTATGCGGACACGGCAGCGCTGGACCGCTGCTCGAAGCGAGAGTAGAACCGGCTGAGCTTGGGGTGATCCCGAGGAAGCGGTTCCCCGTAGATTCGGTGTGCAAACTGGGCCGAGGCGAACATCATGCAGTCGGCGATGGTCGGTTGGTCGCCGCGCAAGAACTCGTCGTCGCTGATCACCTGCTCGATCTGGCCGATCATCTGACGATACTGAGCATAGTAGGCCGTCGCCGCGGCCGCTTTTTGGTCGACACTCGAAGCGAAAGCCGGACTGCTGTGGCTGACGGAGCGCGTGAGATAAATGTAGCATTCGTTGATCATATATATGAGGTCCCGCGTCGCGGCGCGCGCCTCGGGCGTGTCGCCGATCATGTCCGGGCTGGGGTGTATCTCCTCCAAGTACTCGATGATCGACGTAGATTGACGGATGATCCCTTCGGGGCGAACGTCCAACACCGGGACCGTGCCGGCCGGATTTAGCTCGAGGAAGGCCGGCTGGCGGTTTTCGCCCCTCATCAAGTCGACGGGTATCCGATCGAGATCAGTAATGCCTTTCTCAGCGAGATACACGAGCACGCGCCGCGGGTAGATGCCCCAGGCAAATTCGTAAAGCTTCATCTTGATCTCCCTCCAAAGGACGTTGTCTGTACCTGCATCTCGTGCTCCTTATTTCAGGTTTTTCAGGTCCGCGCCAATCCCGTCTCTAACGTTCATAAGACGATATTCCGGCATAAGGTTAGTATCTTAGATGCTCTGGAAGGCGCAAAGGGCGGATCTTTTGGATTTATGAGATGATTTTCGGTTTATCATGAGTGGGCGTACTCTAATGGTCGCCTGTAGATAAGGAGAGGGGTGAGTGGTTGTGATGAGGATACTGGACCGTCGGGGCGATGGTCCGCCGGTCCACACCTATGAGCCGGTGCCGGGGGTGCCGCCCGTGAACGTCTTAAGATTCGACGGTCGAAAGATGCCCTCGGGCGGTCCGCCAACGGGACACGCACACTCTCATGACTTTCTCGGCCTCACCTACTTCGAGCAGGGACGCGGTTCGTTGCGTCTGGACGACCGGGAATGGCCGGTAGAGGACGGCGACGCGTACGTGATCTCACCCGGCGAGGTGGTCGGGGCGGGAATTGGCGCGAGCGCCTTTTATGAGGCCCGGGGCTGGTCCGTCGCCTTTCCACCCGAGTTTCTCGGTTCCCAGGCTCCCGGCTCCTTCCTCTCCTGGCGCGCCCATCCGCTGCTCTTCCCCTTCGTCGGTGGCGCGGCCGGAGGCGCCCAACGCCTGAAAGTGCCCCCGGCCGAGAGGAGCTCGTGGTCCGAGCGTTTCTCATCCCTGGATTCGGAGTTGCGAGAGAGGCAAGACGGCTATTGGGAGGCTGCGCTTTCGCACCTGACCCTCCTACTGGTGGAGTTGTCGCGCCTGGCGGCGGATATCGTGGGAGACCTCCGGTTAAAGGATGAGCCGCTGTTGGCCGAGGTCTTCGGCTTCATAGAGGAGCGCTACAGCGAGCGGATATCACTCAAGGACGTGGCGCGCGCTGTTGGCCTTACGCCGGGCCACCTCACCACGGTCGTCGGACGCAAGACGGGGCGGACGGTCCTGGAGTGGATCTCCGAGCGGCGCATGGCCGAGGCTCGCAAATTGCTCGTCCAGACCGACTTTGCAATAGAGGAGGTCGGCCGAAGGGTAGGCTATGGAGGTCCAGCATACTTCGTCAGGCACTTCAGGCGCGCCCACGGCACGACCCCGCTCCGCTGGCGCCGCGCCGGCCGTACGTAGCCGGAGGCTCCTGGACAAGGGGCTATCTGTAGAGACCATCGTCGCGGAGACTTCTATACTGCCGGCCAATTACATCGCGGCGCGGCGTTCCTAGAATTCACATCATCGTATATCCGATCAAGCACATATGTGCGGAAAGGAACTCGCTCGGTGATTGGTGAGAAGGAACGGCGAGGAAGTGGCGTCAGGCGGAAGTTCAATGCTCTGGTCGAGAACGAGATGGTGGAGGACTATTCGCTCCGGTATGCGCCGCGGTCCTTCAGGAAGTGGAGCGAGTACGCTTGCGCGACGGCGGCTTTGGGTGGGATCGCCTATCTCATAGACTTCGCCATCGGTGGTTCGTTGGTGGTTACTTACGGGTTTTCGAGCGCTGTTTGGGGTATCTTGCTGGCGGCGACCACGATCTTCCTGACCGGTGTCCCAATCTCCTACTACTCGGCGAAGTACAACATAGATATGGACCTGCTGACCCGCGGGGCGGGCTTCGGGTACCTGGGGTCCACCATCACCTCGCTCATCTACGCGAGCTTTACGTTTATCTTCTTCTCGCTCGAAGCGGTGGTGATGGCCCAGGCGCTCACGCTGTTTACCGGGATACCGATCTGGATTTCGTACGTGATCTCGGCGCTGCTGGCTATCCCGCTCGTGGTGTTCGGGATGACGCTGCTCTCGAAGTTCCAGATGTGGACCCAGCCGATCTGGTTCATCCTCATCGCCCTGCCCTTTATCGCCATCCTGGTGCAAGACCCGGGCGCGTTCTCGGAGTGGACGAGTTACGGCGGCGAGGAGGGGGCGGGACCGGCGTTCAACCTGCTCTCGTTCGGGCTGGCGGCCGGCGTCGCGCTGGCCCTGATCGCCCAGATCGGGGAGCAGGTGGATTATCTGCGCTTCATGCCGGAGAAGACGCCAGAAAACAGCAAGCGGTGGTGGGCGGGGGTGCTCTCCGCCGGTCCGGGATGGGTGATACTCGGGGCTACAAAGCAGATCGGTGGCGCGTTCCTGGCGTTCTTCCTGATCTCGCAGGTCCCCGGCGTCGGGGCCGAGGGGGCCGTGGAGCCGATCCAGCAGTTCGTCAACGGCTTCGAGTTGCTCTTCCCGGCCGGGATAGCACTCTTCGTCGCCACGGTGCTCGTCATCATCTCGCAGATGAAGATCAACGTGACCAACGCCTACGCCGGTTCGCTTGCCTGGTCCAACTTCTTCTCGCGCATCTTCCACTGGCATCCGGGCCGCGTGTGGTGGGTGTTCCTGAACGTCGGCATCGCTTTGACGCTGATGCTCTTCGGGGTCTTCGGCTTCCTCAACTTCGTCCTCGGATTTTACTCCAACGTGGCGATAGCCTGGATCGGGGCCGTCGTCGCTGACCTGGTCATAAACAAGCCGTTGCTCAAGGTGAGCCCCTCTTACGTCGAGTTCAAACGGGCGCACCTGTACCAGATCAACCCCGTCGGCTTCGGCGCGATGATCGCCGGCGCCTCCGTCTCAATTCCAGCCTTCTTCGGCGCGTTCGGCCAATACGCCCAGGCTTTCTCACCATACCTCGCCCTGACAATCGCTTTCGTGCTCTCTCCGGTCCTCGCCCTCGTCACCCGCGGCAAGTACTACATCGCCCGCGAAGGCTCGACCAGCGCAAACCTCGAAAACGACGAAAACCGCTACGCCCTGACTACTTGCAGCCAGTGCGACCATGAGTTCGAAAAGGTGGACATGGCCCACTGCCCGTTCCACGAAGCCCCGATCTGCTCCCTGTGCTGCACTCTGGAGAAGAAATGCAAAGACGTTTGTAAGCAGCCTCTAGAGATCGGCAAAAAGCCCGGCTCGCAACCCATCTAAACAAATAGAAAGCTCGGAGAAAGGCCCGGCGGGACGGCCTACATAGTCCCGCCGGGTAGTTTTGTCCCATTGTCTAAAGAAACAGAGTTTAGAAGGCTCCTCGTTTGGCCGAGGGGCCGGCGACTGGGCGATGCGTAGTCTCTAAGATGCGGTACG
>JBARZM010000242.1:0-6684 GCA_049650095.1 Rubrobacteraceae bacterium
CCAGGGCGACGCCAGGGCGAACCGGTTTTTGGGCGCTTTGTTTTGAATTTTTCGGAATTTGTGAGTTGTGAGAAAGGAATTTTTTGATGGATCTTTCAGGGAAGTCTGTATTGGTGACGGGTGCGGGGAGCGGCATTGGGCGCGCCACAGCGGTGGGGATCGCCGAGAGGGGCGCGAAGCTGACGCTAACCGGCCGTCGCGAGGAGCCTCTCCAGGAGACGGCGAAGCTCGTCGAAGAAGCCGGCGGTGAGGCGCAGGTCGTGGCCGGCGATGTCACGGACGCGGCGGCCCGGGAACAAATGGTGCAGGCTGCGGTCGATAAATTCGGCGGCCTGGACGTGTTGGTAAACAACGCGGGCAACGTGCGAGCGGGCCGGCTCGAAGACATAGACGCCGAGGAGATACGGACCCAGATCGAGGTGAACCTCCTCGCCCCGGTGCTCCTGACCCAGGCCGCGATCCCCGCCCTGCGGGAGAGCGGCGACGCCGCCATCGTCAACGTCTCCTCGGGCTTCGGGCTCGTCGGGATGCCGTTTTACTCCACCTACGCCTCCACCAAGGCGGGCATCGCCCACTTCGGCGAAGCGTTGCGGCGCGAGCTATTCGGCGAGGGTATACATGTAATGACCATCTACCCCGGCGCCACCGAGACCCCGATGATGGATAGCAACGATGCCGGCCCGGACCTCGGTTTCCAGTACGAGACGGCCGAAGAAGTCGCCGACGCGCTCGTGACGGGCCTCGAAGCCGGGGAACTGGAGGTCGTGCGCGGCGCCGAAGACCGCAGTGCGATGACGCGGATGACCCGCGAGAACCCGCGCGAGCTGGACGAGCAAGTCGCCCAGATGAAAGGCGAGCTAGAGAAAGCCGTCGCCAACCACAGCAGCATGTAAAGCTGGTCGAAAACGAGTCCTTGGCGGTAGAGAGGTTGTCTCGCCTCTCTGCCGCTTCTTCGTTCCGTGTGGCTCTTGGGTAAGGGCTCTAGCCGCCGAAAAGGCGGGACCAGAAGCCCCGGCTTTTAAGGATTTTGAGTTCGGCTTCGAGGCGGGTGCGTTCTTCGGCGAGGGAGGATCTCTCTTCCGTCATCTTTTGGTTCTCTTGGGCGAGCCGCTCGCGTTCGGCTTCGAGTTTGGATTTGTCTTCTTCGAGGGTTGAGATAGTCTTCTCTTGAAGCTCCCTTTGAAACTCGATCAGGTTCAGGCGTTCTATCTCGCCCCAGAGCCGGTCCATCTCGACGCGGGCGGCGTCGCGTTCCTGGCGGATGTCTTCCATCTGGCGGTTTCGCTCCTCGAGCCGGGTCTTGTAGTCCTGACCTTGCTGGAGCAGACGTTCGTAACGCTCGAACGGGACGGCCGGCAGCCGGGAGGCGGAAGACTCGTCCCCGACGACCTCGCCCTCGAAGGCTTCCTGGGCATCCTCGGTTTCCAACTCCCGGGCGAGCTCTTCCGCCTCCGTTAGCCCGATACTGTAGCCTCCCTCAGCGCCGCGCTCGGCGTGGAGCCGGCCTTCCGCCACGTAGCGCCGGACCGTCTCGGGGTCTTGGCCCAAGATGGCCGCCGCCGCGTTCAGGCCGATACGTTCCTCGATGGGGTCCATAGACCGACATTCTACTTTAGGCGGCGGCTATCATCCATCGGGCTTCGGGTTTTCATCGTGGTAAGCCGGGTATCAGGCTCTCGTAATCTCCCCGCCCTGGACTTTGATCGGGATCTCCGGCAGTGGGCGCGGCGCGGGGCCTGTTACGACCTGTCCACCGTTGGACGGGTCGAAGATCGAACCATGACAGGGGCAGGCTAGTTGTCCTTCCTGGTAGGCGACCGTGCATTGCTGGTGGGTGCAAACCGCCGAGTAGGCCACGAAATCCCCACCCTGCAGGTGAACCAGAACCGCCGGCTGTCCCGAGTTCGTAAACTTCTTGGCCGAATTCGCGGGCACCTCAGAGGCCCGGGCTATGGCCTGGCCGCCCGAACTAACCGTATCGGTCGAACCGGTAGTGGCCGCGCCACCGCCGGAAGAAGCGGTCGTCGAGGCGCCACCGCTACCGGCCCCGCCACCGCTGCCTCCACCACAGGCGGCGACCACCGAGGCGCCGGCGGCGCTCACCCCGATCGCGGCCCCAAGCCGGATAAACTTTCTTCGTGAGACCCTCTCCTCCACAACTTCCTCCTCTACGGTCACGGACCTTTCGGTCGTGAATATTCGGGTGACTGTATATACGGTTCCCGGGGCGTTTTGGTTTATGGTACGCGGAACCATCCACGGGTCGAGTACGTATACTACGAAGAAGTGATTGCAAGCGTTTGTGGAGGTCTCTAAGATGAACGGCATGGCTTGGGTTCGGATCTTGATCGGGGCTATCTGGCTCAACGGCGCCGTCGAGAAGTTCCTCAACCCGAATTTCTCCCAGCAGCTCTCCCAGAGTCTTCAGGCCGGGGGGTTCGTTGCCCAGGCCCCGCCGTTCTTTCAGACCTTCATGCAGAACAACGTGGTCCCGAACGCCGGCACTGTGGCCCAGCTGGCGAGGTTCGGGGAGCTTTTTTTGGGGATAGCCCTGATCCTGGGTCTCCTCACGAACCTGGCCGCGCTCGGCAGCATAGCAATGAGCGTCGCCCTTCTCCTCTCTCAAGGAGGGGTGAGCCTCGGCACCGGTCTCGGCGTCCCCCAATTCTTGACCATCAACCTGCTCGTGGCCCTGCTCTCGGTGGTGGTGCTGCTCAGCTCGTCGGCGAAATCTCCATCCGTCGACGCCACGATATCCCGTAGGAGACCGGGGCTCTCCCCACTTCTCACGAACAGCAACCGCACGGGTAACAACCGGCGGCGAGGCTATTAGTCACAAGCGTGTAAACCACCGTTCGGGAAGGATGCCGCTTGCTTAGGACCGTGGCCGCGACGCGCTACGTAACGCCGCTCCGGGAAGGGGGCTCGCTCCCGGCCATCGTCGAGGGCGACGAACTCGGGACGTACGTTCTCAAGTTCCGAGGGGCGGGACAGGGACGCAAGGCGCTCGTCGCGGAGCTCGTGGCGGGTGAGATCTCCCGCGCCCTCGGCCTGCCGGTGCCGGAGATAGTCCTGATGAGCCTCGACCCGGAGCTTGGCCGCACCGAGCCCGACCCGGAGATACAAGACCTGCTCCGGGCGAGCGCCGGCCTCAACCTCGCCCTGGATTACCTACCGGGTTCTCTGGGCTTCGACCCGCTCGTGGGGACAACCGACCCGGACCTGGCCTCCCGAATACTGTGGTTCGACGCGCTCGTGACAAACGTGGATCGCACCCCACGCAACACGAACTTGCTGATCTGGCACCGCAAGCTCTGGCTTATAGACCACGGCGCCGCCCTGTACTTTCATCACAACTGGCCCACCTTGAACAAGTCCGGCCCGAACTCCACGAGCCAGAAACCCTTCGCCGGGGCCAGAGACCACGTACTCCTCCCCTTCGCGAAAAACATCCGGGAGGCCGACGAAGAACTAACTCCCCTACTTACACCGGGGACGCTACGCGCAATACTGGACCTCGTTCCCGACGAGTGGCTCCGGGAAGAGCCCGGTTTCGACGGGCCGGAAGAGGTTCGCGCCGCCTACGTCGAATACCTCACCGGCCGCCTCGAAGAACCGAGGTCCTGGGTCCGGGCGTTGGAGGAGCTGCGGTGAAGCTCTTCGAGTACGCCCTCTTGCGGGTAGTGCCCCGGGTAGAGCGCGAAGAATTCGTAAACGCCGGGGTCGTGCTCCACTGCCGGGAGGCGAACTTCCTCGACGCCCGTATACACCTCGACCGCGACCGGTTGCTGGCGCTGGCGCCCACCGCTGACTACGAGGCGATCTTAGCCCACCTGAATACCGTCAGCCTGGTGTGCGCCGGCGGCCCGGAGGCGGGTGTCATAGGGTCATTGCCGGCGGGCCAGCGTTTCGGGTGGCTGGTCGCGCCCCGGAGCACGGTCGTCCAGGCCTCACCGATCCACACCGGCTACGCCAAAGACCCCGACGAGGCCCTGGATCGTCTGTTGAAGAACATGGTCCAGTAGCCGGGCCGACAACGCTGGCTTACTCTCGAATACACCCGTCTCGTCCCGGAAAAGGCACGAAGTTCGCCCGTGCTACCCTTCGGGGTAAGTGAAAGGTGGAGTAACGGTTTGAGTATCAAAGACACCTTTAAGAATCTGCTGTGGGGACAACTCGGCAGGCCCTCCGGTTTGAACGGCCGTATCGTCGGGCGGCTCATGACCGCCTCGAACATCCCCGCACACGATTTGACGCTATCTAACGTCCGATTGGAACCTGGCGACCGGGTTCTCGAAGTAGGCTTCGGAGGAGGAGCGCTGATCGAGAAATTACTCGACACCTCTCCTGGAGTTACGGTTTGCGGTATCGACGCCTCCGGTGTGATGGTAAGGCAGGCTAGGGCGCGAAACTTAGATGCTGTGCGGAGGAAGGACGCCGAATTGCTACTGGGAGACGTTTCTTCGCTGCCCTATTCGGATGCGAGCTTCGAGAAAGTTGTTTCGGTTCACTCTATCTACTTTTGGCCCGACCCGATCTCAAACCTCAGAGAAATCTCACGGGTTCTCGTGCCCGGCGGTTATTTCGTGTTAACCATCGACTACACCGAGCCCATGAAAGACCCAACCGCCGGGGAAATCGGGCACACTACCTGGTCACGAGCAGCGCTGCTCACCGTACTTGCGGAGGCCGGCTTTTCCGACGTTGGCTCCGAAGTCAGGGAAGACTCCCTGGTCTGCGCGTGGGGCGGCAAGCCAGTCTAAAGGCCGAGAAGTTGCCCCATCTTGGCCGGGCCTACAAAAACGCCGGGACCAGCTCGCCTTTGATCAGGTCCGGGTAGTGCTCGCGCTCGCGGACGACGGCCCAGCGGTCGCCCCGGACGAGTACTTCGGCGGGCTTGCGACGGGAGTTGTAGTTGGAGGCCATCGAAAAGCCGTAGGCTCCAGCGCTCATGACGGCCAGCACGTCGCCCTCGGCGGCGTCGGGGAGCTCGCGGTCGCGGGCCAGGTAGTCGCCGCTCTCGCAGACCGGTCCGACCAGATCGGCCGGGGCGGTGCTCCCGTTTTCGCCAACCGGTAGTACCTCGTGGTGGGCGTCGTAGAGGCTCGGACGGAGGAGATCGTTCATGCCCGCGTCGGCCACGACGAAGCTCTTCTCGCCGCTGCGTTTGCGGTACACGACGCTGGTCAGGAGGGCGCCGGCGTTGCCGGCGATGTAGCGGCCCATCTCACAGAGTATCTTCGCGCCCGTGGCTTCCAGAGCCGGTCGGATGGCGTTCACGAAGTCTCGCGGCGCGATGGTTTCCTCGCCGTTGTAGGGGATGCCGAGGCCGCCCCCGATATTGAAATACCGGATGTCGAAGCCGCGGTTCTTTAGCTCGTCCACGAGGGCGGCGCTGCGTTCTACGGACTCGGTGTAAGGCTCCAGTTTGGTGATCTGGGAGCCGATGTGTTGGTGAACCCCGATCAGGTCTATACACCGGCACTCTTTTATTTTCTCGACCAGCCGCAGCGCGTCTTCCGCCGCGATGCCGAACTTGTCTTTCTCCCGGCCCGTGGTCATATGGTCGTGGGTGCCGGCGTCCACGTCGGGGTTTATTCGCAGGGCGACGCGGGCTTTTTTGCCGTGCCGGGCGGCGAGTTGGTCCAATCGCTCAAGCTCCGATTCGGACTCGACGTTGAAGATCAGGATACGTTCCCCAAGCCCCGCCATTAGCTCTTCCTCGGTCTTTCCGACCCCGGCGAAGACTACTTTTTTGGGATCAAAGCCCGCCCGCATCGCCCGGTACAATTCGCCACCGGAGACGATGTCCGCCCCGGCCCCGAAGGAGGCCAGCGCCCGGAGGACCGCCAGATTGGCATTAGCCTTTACCGCGTAGCAGACGAGATGGTCCAGGCCTGAAAAAGCCTCGTCTAGCTCCCGGTAGGCCCGTTCCAGCGCGGCGTGGCTGTAGACGTAGGTGGGGGTGCCCGCGCTCCGGGCTATCTCGTCGAGCGGAACATCCTCGCAGTAGAGGCCGCCCTCCTCGTAGTGGAAATCCTCCAAAACGCACCTCCTAGATCCCGTTCGCGCCATCGCCCGTGCTATATTCTGGCCTCTATATGCCCTCTATGGAGAGAATATACTCTTTGTCGAACCTCTGCGCGAGAAGCTATTGAAAGATGCCCGCAAGCCATCCGGCGCCCCGCGCGAACTCCTCCTCAACCCCGTGCTGGAACAGGGCGGCGAGTACCCGCTGCTCCGGATGGACGAGAGTCGCCGGGAACTACAACGGCGCGGCGTGCCAATCTTTGACTTCGGGACCGGCGACCCCCGCGAACCGACGGACCCAACCATTCGTCAGGCTCTCGTAGAAGCCGTCCCCGAGACGAGCCAGTATCCAAGCGCCGCCGGCAAGATAAATCTGCGCGAAGCCTTTCGCGGTTGGGCGGAGCGCCGGCACGGCGTCGCGCTCGACCCGGAGACAGAAGTGCTGCCGGCCGCCGGTTCAAAGGAGGCGATCTTCCACGCGCCGCTGGCCTTCATACATCCTTCGCACGAACGGCGCGGCGTGGCTTACGGCACGCCCGGCTATCCGGTCTACGAGCGGGGGACGCAATTCGCCGGCGGTGTGCCGCTTCCGGTGGAACTAAAGAAGGAAGATGGGTTTCTGCTGCCGGTTAGGGCCATTGATCCGGAGAAGAC
>JBARZM010000243.1:0-2298 GCA_049650095.1 Rubrobacteraceae bacterium
GTACGGCGTAGCGCTCTTCAGCCTCGGCGCCGATCTCCGCTTCGGCGAAGAGGAATCGGTCCATGAGGCCGTCATCCATGCCAGCTCCGAGCTCACCGGGCATGGCGGGCTGTATGCCGCCGAACAAGGAGACGAAGGGCCGAGACAGAATGTTGCGGGCGTCGGCCCAGAAGCGAGCGGCGATCCGTACGGCCTCGGTAGTGATGGGCAGGTAGCCGATTTGTGCGGCGAGCTGGTCGATGCGGGTGACGCCTGAGCCACAGGGCAGCCTTGCGGGCACGCTCCGGGCGCGGATGGGTTACTAATCCCAAAGGACCCGCGTCGAGCAGGATGATCCTACTCAAAGAGCTTGCGGTACCCGAGACAGTCCCGGTCGAAGGCCTCCTTGGGCTCGGGCCAGGTCTCCTCGGCGTAGCCCGACTCATCGGCCATCCATTCGGCCCTCACCGTAGACCTGCCCGGATGGGATCTGTACAGGGGACAGGTAGGGACTGTGGTAGAGATCCTGGCTCCCGGCATCTTCGAGGTGGAGTTCTCCGACGACGAGGGACGTACCTACGCTTCTCTCGCGCTCGCAGCGGATCAACTCCTGGCGCTCCGCTACGAGCCAACCAAAGCAGGGTAGCTACCAGCCTTCTTGCCCTCCTTGACGCCAAAGATCTCCGGCGTCCCCATCCGGCAGAACGACCCCAGGAAGCCTAACCCAAACTCGTATCCGCGGAACAGAACTACCCACGTCCCATGCGCGGTTGCAGTACGGTTGCAGTCAACGGGCTCTGGCGTCAAAACCGGAGTCTTTCATTTTCTTGGGATTTGCGGGTAATCAAGAAGTGGCGGGACCGGGACTCGAACCCGGGACACCATGATTTTCAGTCATGTGCTCTACCAACTGAGCTATCCCGCCGTGCTCCCATGGGTCAGAGTGGAGCGTGCTCCGGGAGATTCTAGATTACGCGACCCGGGCTATCAAGCTGGAATCTCCGGACGTGCCACGAAAACGAAGTGATAAGGGAAGTTCGCATCTACGGTGTCCACGCTGAAGCCGGCCTCTTCGAGCAGCGACCGGCCTTCCCGCGGGCTGAGCGAGACGCCGGCGGGCGGCCCCGTGTCGCGCGACACGTCGGAACGCCAATCGGCGATGAGCAGGAACCCCTCGGGCTTGAGTAAACGCCGCATCTCGGGCAACGCCCCCTCACCTATTATTTCGTGGAGGAGGTTTACCGCCAGTATCCGGTCGACGGTATCGCTCTCGAGGTCTATCTCGTTGCCTTCTATGAGGTGGGCGACTACGTTCCGCAGATCCGTCGCGGCGAGCCTCTCGGTGAGATGCTCGACCATCTCGGGGCTCTCGTCTACCGCGTAGACTACGCCTTCGGGCAAACGTTCGGCCAAGACCACGGTAACGACGCCGCTGCCGGCCCCGTAGTCCACCACGGACTCGGCGCCCCGGAGCTCCAGCAGGTCTACCAGCCGGTCGCTAGGTAGGATCTGCTGTCGCTCGGGGAGGTCCAGCCGGGCGGCTTTCGCCGGGTCGAACTTGTGGGGCTTGCGGTCCAGGTCAGTCCGCCTTGGCGAAGCGGTCCAGCTCGAAGGAGGATTCGATCATCTCTTTTGGCACCGCTCCCATGACGGCCTTTGGCTGCTCTCCGGGCTCGAAGAACGCGATGGTCGGGATGCTGGAGATACCAAAGCTGCCGGCGAGCTCCTGCTCGGCGTCCACGTCCACCTTCGCGACCTTCACCGAACCCTCGTACTCGGCGGCGATCTTGTCCATCACCGGCGCCACTTGCCGGCAGGGGGCGCACCAGGAAGCCCAAAAATCCACCAAAACCGGTACCTCGGATTTCAGAACCTCTTCTTCAAACGTACCAGTCGTTACTTCTATCGGCTCGGCCATGAAAATACCTCCGTATGAAATTTCTACTACACAGTTATTTTAACGCCAGCGTCAAGCCACTTGCGTCAAGCCGTTGGCATCAAGCCGTTGGCGTCAAGAACCCCGGCTCTCGGTGTAGGCCAGCACGAACCCGACGGCCGAAGCACCGATCATAACCACCGACGGCCCTACGGCGTAGGGTAGAAATCCACCAAGGCTCCCGGCCGCGGAGAGTAGACACACCACGGAAGAAGCGAGCAATAAGATCACCGTCGCCCTTTTGGCCCGAAGGGCGACCCGCTCCCGACCCATCTCCCCGATCAAATCGTCCACCCCTCGGGCCTCTTCCCGGCCCTGGTCTTTCTTCATCCGGCCTCCACTGCCATCGCGGACAAGCAGTATTGTAGTGCGGTTCTTCCCGA
>JBARZM010000244.1:0-13896 GCA_049650095.1 Rubrobacteraceae bacterium
CGCTGGTCGCCCAAGTCCTTCGAGCTGCGGGATTTCCTGGGCCGCAACCAGGTCGCCTACCAGTGGGTGGACGTTCGGGCCGGTGAGGAGTCGGAGGGCGCGCCGGTCGGTATCGAGTTGGACGGGAAGAAGCTGCCGCTGGTGGTGCTGCCGGATGGGACGGAGCTCGAGGAGCCGGAGACATTGGAGGTCGCGGAGAGCATCGGGCTGAGTACGCAGGCCGAGAAGCCTTTTTATGACGTAATTATTATTGGCGCTGGTCCGGCGGGGCTGGCTACTGCCGTGTATGGCGCGTCGGAGGGGCTCAGGATCGTGATGATCGAGCGTGAGGCTCCCGGCGGCCAGGCGGGGACGAGCAGCCGCATCGAGAACTATCTGGGGTTTCCTTCGGGGCTCTCGGGGGCGGACCTGGCGCGGCGCGGGGTTACCCAGGCGAAGCGGTTCGGGGTGGAGATCCTGACGCCCCAGGAGGTCCGGGGCGTGCGGGTGGAAGACCCGTACCGGATCGTGGAGCTCTCCGACGGCAGCGAGCTCTCGTGCCACGCGCTGGTCATCACCACCGGCGTCTCCTACCGGATGCTGGACGCGCCGGGCCTGGACAAGTTCGCCGGCGCGGGCGTCTACTACGGCGCCTCGATGAGCGAGGCCCGCTCCTGCGAGGACGAGGAGGTCTTCATCGTCGGCGGCGCGAACTCCGCCGGCCAGGCCGCCGTCTACTTCGCCGGGTTCGCGAACAAAGTAACGATGCTCGTCCGTGCGGACAATTTGGGCAAAGGCATGTCGCAGTACCTGGTAGACCAGATCGGGGCGTTAGACAACATCGAAGTCCGCACAAACACGACCGTCGCAGCCGTGGACGGCGAAGACAGCCTGCAAACCGTAACGGTGGAGAACGGAAGCGGCGAACAGGAGACGCTCGAAGGGACCTCCATCTTCCTGTTCATCGGGGCCGAGCCGCGCACCGACTGGCTGGACGGTGTTGTAGAGCGGGACGCCCGAGGCTACATCCCCGTCGGGTTGGACCTCATGCGCGACGGAAAACGACCCGATGGCTGGAAGTTGGACCGGGACCCGTACTGGCTGGAGACCAGCGTGCCGGGCATCTTCGCCTCCGGGGACGTGGTGCGGGGCTCCACCAAGCGCATCGCCTACGGCGTCGGGGGCGGAGCCATCGCCGTCCAACTCGTCCACCAGTACCTGAGCGAGGTGTAACGGAGCTATGGAAGCTACCAAGATAACGGATTGCCTGCGAGGGGTTCCGCTATTTCAGAGCCTGGACGAGGAGAAGCTGCAGTGGGTCTCCGAACAGGGCGAAGTGGTGGAGCTTGCGGCCGGAGACCGCATCGCCCGCCAGGGAGATCCGGCGGATGGCTTCTATATGATCCTGGAGGGCGAGACGGAGTGGACCCAGAACGTCGGGGGCGAGGAAGTCTACGTCGTAACGCTCGGCGAGGGCGACATCTTCGCCGAGTTGATCCTGGTCCTCGACGAACCGTACCCCACAACCGGCCACGCCACTACTAACGTCAGGCTCTACAAACTCTCCCCGGACGCTTTCTGGAACATGCTCACCGTCTGCCCCGAGGTACTCAAGAGCGTCGTCTCCACCTCCGCCGAACGCGCCCAACTCCACGAGACCGTCTCCCAACAACAGGCCAAGCTGGCCTCGCTAGGAACCCTGGCCGCCGGCCTCGCCCACGAGCTAAACAACCCGGCGGCGGCCATCAGCCGCAGCGCGCAGGAAGCGCGGGAGGTCTTTCGAGGGTCTTCGGCGCGGGCGATAGCACTGAACGAACTGGACATGACTACCGAGCAGCGAGAATTTGTCGCGGGATTGCCGGAAGAAGTCGCAAGACGGTCGAACGAATCGCCGAAGCTGGACTCACTCGATCAAAGCGACCGGGAGGACGAGGTGGCGATCTGGCTGGAGGACCACGGCGTCGAAGATGCGCCCCTTCTCTCCCCCACACTCGTCTCCGCCGGCCTGGATGAAGAGTGGCTGGACGAACTGGAGGAGAAAGTATCGGGCGAGTTCGTTCCCGGTGTTTTGGACTGGCTCGCGGCGGAGATCAACGGGGATGAGCTATTGCGCGAGATCGAAGACGGCTCCGCCCGCATCTCCACGCTGGTTAAAGCCATAAAGTCCTACTCCCACATGGACAAAGCCCCGTTGCAGGAGGTAGACATCCACGAGGGTTTGGAGAGCACCCTGACGATGCTCGGACACAAGCTCAAAGAAGGCGATGTGACAGTTAGTCGCGGGTTCGCCAGCGAACTACCGAAAGTCTCGGCCCACGGCAGCGAGCTCAACCAGGTCTGGACGAACCTGCTGGATAACGCGATAGACGCGGTGGACGGCGCCGGGAGAATAGAGGTAAGCACAAAGCGGGAAAATGGCCGGATACTGGTCGAGATCTCCGACACGGGTCCCGGCATCCCCGAAGACGCGCAGGGCAAAATTTTCGAGCCCTTCTTTACCACCAAAGACGTGGGCAAAGGAACGGGCCTCGGCCTGGACATCGTCCGGCGCATTGTCTCGGAGAAGCACAAGGGAAGCATACGGTTCGACACCGGCCCGGATGGGACGACGTTCCAGGTCCGCCTGCCGGTAGACCCAAATGAAGAGGATGGTAATTAGATGACGACTCTGGAAGAACTGCGCCGATCCACGCTTTTCGAAGATTTTACCGACGAGCAGCTCGAAGAAGTTATCGAGCAGGGTTCGGAGGCGCGGGTTCCGCGAGGCGAAATCTATGCCCGAGAGGGCGAGCCTATCGAACATTTATACGTGGTGCTCGAAGGAGAGATGAGGATCACGAAGCAGGTGGACGGCCGGGAGACGGTCTTGAACACCTACGGCCCCGGCATCTTCTTCGGAGAGGTGCCGCTGATGGCCGGGACGCCGTTTCTGGCGAGCGGCCGGGCGCTGGAAGATAGCCGGATGTTCCTGCTGCCGGAGAGCGAGTTCCGGCGGATGCTGAGCGTTTATCCGGCGTTCAGCAACGCGGTGCTGAAGACGATGGCCTGGCGGATGCAGCATCTCCAGTCCGTCGCCCAGCAACGTCAGCAGCTAGAGTCCCTGGGGACGTTGGCGGCGGGGCTCGCCCACGAACTCAACAACCCGGCGGCGGCCAGCGTCCGGGCCGCCGGGCGTTTGCGCGAGTGCTTCGAGGCCATGAGGTCCATCGGAATGGAGGTCTCGCGTCTGGCGTCTTCGGGGAACCTCAGCCCGGAGGAGGTCGCGGGCATCGAGAGGATCTCCACCCGGGCGCTCGCGCGGGCCGCCACGGCCGAGCACCGGAACTCCCTGGACTCGTCCGAGAACGAAGAGAACATGGCCCTCTGGATGGAAGGTCGCGGCATTGCCGAGGAGGCGTGGGACTACGCCGCGACCTTCTCGGAGGCTGGGCTGGACGTTGCGTTTCTGGAGGAGATAGACGAAGTCGTGGCTTCGGAGTGCATCGGGGAGGCGTTGCGCTACCAGGAGGCGGTGCTCGCGGTGGCCGGGCTCGTCGAAGAGGTCGAAGCCAGCACGACGCGGGTCTCGTCGCTGGTCGAGACGATGAAGGCCTACTCGCACATGGACCAGACGCCTCTAAGAGAGATCAACGTCAACGAAGAGCTTGAGAACACGCTGGCGGTCCTGGCCTACCGGCTGGACGGCATCGAGGTGGAGCGGGACTATGGCAGGTTGCCGACCGTCACGGCTTATGGAAGTGAGTTAAACCAGGTCTGGACGAGCCTTTTGGAGAACGCCGTGGACGCCGTCGCCGGGGAAGAGGCGGGCCGGATCCGGGTGCGGACGCGGTGTGAGAACGACGTGGTGCTGGTGCAGATCGAGGACGACGGCCCCGGCATCCCGGAAGAGCTTCAAACCCGCATCTTCGAGCCGTTCTTTACTACAAAGGGCGTCGGCGAGGGTACGGGCCTCGGGTTAGACGTGAGCTACCGGATCTTGGTCGGACGGCACAACGGGGACATCCGGGTCGTCTCGGAGCCGGGCAATGGGACGTGTATGGAAGTCCGGCTGCCGGTCGGCGGGCCGGATGGCGAGCCGGTCGAGCAGCCGCGTTCCGCAGAGAGGGTTTCGGGATGAGGTTGGATAGGATCGGAGAGGAGCTAGGTAATGGACGATAAGAATGCTTTGTTCAGGGAGTTGTGCTCCAAGCGGCGCGGGGTGAACACGGAGGTGCTGACGCAGACTATAGCGTTGGCGGTGGAGATCGCGCGCGAGGGCCGGGAGGGACGCAAGATCGGGACGCTCTTCGTCGTCGGGGACTCGGGCGAGGTCATGAAGAACTCGAAGCCCTTAATTCTTGACCCCCTACAAGGCCACGCCGACGAGGACAAGCACATAGAAGACCCGAACGTGCGCGAGTCGATCAAGGAGCTGGCCCAGCTCGACGGGGCGTTCGTGGTCTCAAACGCGGGCGTAGTCCTCTCGGCGGCCCGCTACATAGACGCGAAGTCCGACGACCTGGACGTTCCGCTGGGCCTGGGGAGCCGGCACATGGCGGCGGCCTCGGTCTCCAACTACACGGACGCGGTGGCGGTGGCCGTCTCGGAGAGCTCGATGGTCAGGATGTTCGACGACGGCGACCTTATCTCGGAGATCATCCCCGAGATCTGGATGATGAACGGCTACAACTCCAAGCTGAACGGCCCCACCTACACCTGCTGCGACGAAGACCTGACCGTGGTAGCCCGTGCCGAGTGAGCCCCGCGAAGTCCTGGACTTCTGGTTCGGACGCGAGGGCGAAGATGGGTACGGCGAGTTCCGCGACGAGTGGTTCCAGAAGGACGAGGGGTTCGACGAACAAGTCCGCGACCGCTTTATGGAGGACTACGAACGGGCGGCGCGGGGCGAGTACGACCGGTGGCAGAAAGCACCGGAGAGTTGCCTGGCGCTCGTGGTCCTGCTGGACCAGTTCCCGCGCAACCTGTTCCGGGAAAAAGCGCGCACCCACGCGACCGACGACAAAGCACTCGGCATCTCCCGGGAAGCCGTGCAGAAAGGGTTCGATCGCAAGCTGCTGCCCTTTCAGCGGCACTTCCTCTACATGCCGTTTATGCACAGCGAGGACCTGGAAGACCAGCGCCGCTCAGTCAAGCTCTTCCGGGAACTCGCCACCGGAGACGGCCCCGACGTTACGGAGTTTGCGGAGGCACACCGGGGCATTATCGAGCGGTTCGGACGTTTCCCGCACCGGAACGAAGTCCTGGAGCGAGAGACGACATCTGAGGAAGCCGCGTTTTTAGAGCAACCGGGGTCATCTTTCTGACGTTGGCTAGATTTTTGGGAGGGAGCTAAAGGATGGCGTACCATTCCCGGCCACCGTGCGACGAGGGGGTCATAAAGTCCGGCAAGGCCGAATCGCCTTGCGAGCAAAGCTCCGGGCCGTGGGTTTTGGCGGCGGCCATTATCGCGTCCGGGATGGGTTTCATGGACGGCACCATCGTGAACGTCGCGCTGCCGGTTATTCAGCAAGAGTTGGACGCGACGGCGGTGGACGCACTCTGGATCGTAGAGTCCTACGCCCTGCTGCTTGCGGCCCTCATACTGGTCGGCGGGTCTTTGGGCGACCACTACGGGCGGCGCAAGATCTTCATGATCGGCATCGTCATCTTTACGATAGCCTCCGTGTGGTGCGGCCTCTCGCCCAGCTCCGAGTCCCTGATCGCCGCCCGAACGGTGCAGGGCATCGGCGGGGCGTTGATGATCCCCGGTTCCCTGGCGATCATCAGCTCCTCGTTCTCCGAAGCCGACCGCGGCAAAGCTATCGGGACCTGGTCGGGATTCTCCGGCGTTACGGCGGCCATCGGCCCGGTCGTGGGCGGCCTTCTCATAGACTTCGTTTCGTGGCGGGCGGCTTTTCTCATAAACGTGCCGCTCGCCCTGGTCGCACTCTACGTCTGCGCGCGATACGTCCCCGAGAGCCGCGACCCGGACGCTGCCCGGCTGGACTTCGTGGGCGCGACGCTGGCGACGGTCGGGCTCGGCGGGCTGGTCTTCGGGCTTATCGAAGCCTCCAGCCGGGGCTTTACGGACCCGCTGGTGTTCGTGCCCCTGATCGTGGGCGCCGGCGCCCTGGTCGGCTTCGTCTTCGCCGAGTGGGGACTCCGGGAGCCGATGATGCCGCTCACCCTGTTCCGTTCCAGGAACTTCACCGGGGCGAACTTGCTGACGTTGCTGTTGTACATGGGCCTGGGCGGGGCGCTGTACTTCTTCCCGTTCGTGCTGATACAGGTCCACGGCTACTCGGCGACGGCGGCGGGCAGCGCCTTTCTGCCGTTCGTGGTCCTCACCTTCCTGCTGAGTCGTTGGGCCGGCGGGCTCGTGCCTCGCGTGGGGCCGCGGCTGCCGCTCGTCATCGGCCCGATCATCGCCGCCGCGGGCTTCATCCTCTTCGCCGTGCCCGGAACCGGCGGCTCGTACTGGTTCACCTTCTTCCCGGCGGTCGTGGTCATGGGCCTCGGGATGTCGCTCGTCATAGCGCCACTCACGACGACCGCGCTCAATTCGGTCTCCGGCCGGCACTCGGGCCTCGCCTCGGGCGTCAACAACGCCGTCTCCCGCACCGCCACCCTTATGGCCGTGGCGGTGATGGGCGTCTTCGTCTTCGCCTCGTTCTCCAGCGCCCTGGACTCCCGGCTGGCGAACCTCGACGTCTCGCAGCAGACGCAGGCGGCGATGGAGGAGCGAAAGGTAGACCTCGGGGCCGCCCAACCGCCGGAGGGCGTAGACGGGCAGACGGCGGCCGCCATAGAAGGCGCCGTAGACGAGTCGTTCGTGGCGGGCTTCCGGCTCGCCATGTACATCGCGGCGGGCTTCGCGCTGGCGAGCGCGCTGGCGGCGGCGATCATCATAGAAGGCAAAGGACAGCAGCAAAAGACCGAAGAAGAGCCGTCCGAGGAAGCAGAAGGCGAAGCCGCACCCGCGTAGTCACCCGTAGATAGGAGATTTGATGCAGCAACGATGCCCGCACCTGGACCAGATAAAAGACGTAGAGCCCAGCGCCGACGGCTGCGAAGAATGCCTCCGGACGGGCGACACCTGGGTACACCTCCGCGAATGCCTGTCTTGCGGCCACGTTGGATGTTGCGACTCGTCCAAGAACAAGCACGCCACCAAGCATTTCCACGCGACGGAACATCCGATCGTGCAATCTTTCCAGCCGGGTGAGGACTGGCGGTTTTGCTACGTTGACGAGGTGCTCGTCTAAAGTGTTGCGGCCGATGACCGAAGGGAGTTTATAGTGCCGGAGCTGGTAACGGGCTTCGCGCTGGTAGCCATCGTGCTGACGGTTGCGGGTCTCGCGTCGGGGGTCGTAAACCGGGCGCCGCTGTCGTTCCCGATCATCTTCCTAGGACTGGGCTTTCTGCTCGGGCGTCAGGGCTTAGGCATTCTGGAGTTCAGCCCCGACGACCCGCTGCTGGAGGCCGTGGCGACGATCACGCTGGCGATGGTCTTGTGCCTGGAGGCCGTGAGGATCGGTAACGCCGGCATGAGCGGTGCGGGGTTCGTTCCGGTTCTCTCTCTGGGACCGGGAACCCTCATTATCGTCTCCGTCATCGCCGCGAGTGCGTACTTTCTGTTCGACAACGTTTCAGTCGTCATAGCCCTGCTGCTCGGCACCATCCTGGCTTCGACCGACCCGGTGGTGCTCCGCGACGTGGTGCGCGAGGAGCGGATACCCTCGTCGGTGCGTCAGGCCTTGAACATCGAGGCCGGTACGAACGATATCGTGGTGTTGCCTACCCTGCTCATCCTGATCGCGCTGGCGAACGCCGAGGCGTCGGGCGCCGCCGGGTGGGCGGTTCTGGTGGGCGAAGTCCTGATCCTCGGTCCGGTTATAGGCTTCGCTATCGGCGCGGGCGGCGCGTACCTGATGAGCCAGGCCGACAAGCGCTTCGGCGTGAGCGAGGTGTACCAATCGCTCTACGGCGTCGGGATAACGTTGCTCTCCTACGCGACCGCCACGGCGCTCGGCGGAGATGGTTTCCTGGCGGCGTTCGCCACCGGGTTCGCGGTCGCGGTCTTGAACTTCGACCTGTGCCAGTGCTTTCTGGACTACGGCGAAACGACCAGCGAGATGGCGATGTTGCTGTCGTTCATCCTTTTCGGCGTCGTGATCAGCGACCTCTTCGGCGAAGTGCCGCTGGTGCCGGCCCTGATACTCGCCTTGATCGTGATCCTCGTCGCCCGGCCCCTCGCCATCGCCATCGTCCTCCGCAAAGCCTCCATCAGCAACCGGGCGCGGGCGTTTATCGGGTGGTTCGGCCCGCGCGGCCTGAACTCCCTGCTGCTGGCCCTGCTCGTGATCCACGCGGACGTGCCCGGCGCAGAGTTCGTCCTGGCCGTAGTCGGCGTGGTAGTGACCGTCTCGGTGGTGGCACACGGGGCTTCCGCCACTCCACTATCGCAAGCCTACGGACGGGCCGTCGAGAACGAGACGCACCAGGAGGAGCGGGACAACGCCGGCGGCATCTTCGAAGGCGACGCGAGCGCCTCGATCCGCATAAAACCCGAACGCCTCGCCGGGATGCTCGAAAGCGAAGAGCCCCCGGTAGTCCTCGACGTGCGCACCCGCTCCCAGTACGAGCAGGACAAGACCCGCATCCCCGGCTCGGAAAGGGTCGCGCCGGACCAGATCGAGGATTGGGTAAAAGAGCGCGAAGAGGCCTACGGCAGCCAGGTCGAAGGCCAACGCATCGTCGCCTACTGCACCTGACCGGACGAGGCGACCAGCGCCCGGGTGGCGCGGAGGCTAAATAAAATGGGGTTCGAGGCTACGGCCTTAGAAGGCGGCTTCGACGCCTGGAAAGAGGACTACGAGGTGGAGCCCATCGGTGAGCAGGTAGGTACTCAGTAGCGGGTTAGGGTGGTGCGATAGAATGGGTTGGTTAGCATCGTATTCTGCTCCGGCAAGGCCGGTCAGCGAGAGGAGGCCGTAGAGATGGCCGAAGAAACCCTACGGATGCCGGAAGAAGTCGTGGCGGCCCTTGGGGAGGAGCCTGAGCGGGCGGCGCTCGAAGCGTTGCTGTTGTACCTCATCCGGGCCGACAAAGTAAGCGTGGCGTGGGCCGGCAAGAGGCTCGGTCTCGGCCGCCAGGAGGCGATCCGCTGGTACACCTCCCACGGCTACCCATTCCCCGACTACACCGATCAGGACCTCGAAGAGGACGCCCGCTACGCCGAGAGGTTCGGGACAGCCTCCTGACAAAAGCGCGTGGCGAGGCGGCCGTCTACGACGCGGGGCCGCTAATATATCTGGACGCGCTCGGCTACCTCGACGCCTTGAAAGAGCTGCACCGGGTAAAGATCCCGGACGCCGTAGCCGCCGAGCTCGAAGAGCTGCAGAATGCGCCTGGCTCACAAGCTCCTTCCCTCGCGTGGGTCGAACGCCGGAGTCCCGGCGCCAGATACATCGGAATGGTGGCGTCCGAGCCGCCCGCCCTGGACTCCGGAGAACTGGAGGCTATCGCGCTGGCACTCGAAACCGGGGCCACGGTCGTCGTGGACGACCGGCGTGGACGCAAGAGAGCCCGAATGCTCGGGGTCTCGCTTACCGGAACGCTCGGTGTGCTCCGGGCTCTCCACCGCACCGGGCGGGCGCGTCGAAGCCTCGTGGAGGACCTGGAAGCCCTCGAAGCCGCCGGTATGTACCTCACGCCCCACCTCAAACAGCAAGCAATTAACACCCTCCACAATGGTTAAAGCACCCGGATGGCGCGGAGGCTAAACAAGATGGGATTCGAGGCTACGGCCTTAGAAGACGGCTTCGACGCCTGGAAAGAGGACTACGAGGTGGAGCCCGTCGGGGAGCAGGTAGGCACTCCCTAAACGTCGGATAGGTGCTGGTGGACGAGCCGCACGGCCATCGAGCCCTCGCCCACGGCGGAGGCTACGCGCTTGATAGATCCGCTCCGCACGTCCCCCACCGTGAATACTCCCGGCAAACTCGTCTCGAAAAGTAGCGGCTGCCGGGAGCCTTCCGACCACAAGCTCTCATCCAGTAGAGAACGGTCCAGGGCCGTCCCCGTGAGCACGAAGCCTTTTTCGTCGAGCTGTAGCGTGCCTTCGAGCCAGCCGGTGTTGGCGTCCGCCCCGATGAACACGAAGATCGCGCGCGTGTCGAGCGTCCGACGCTCTTCGGTGCGGTTGTTCTCTACCACGAGGCCCTCCAGCGCCCCGTCTCCGAGTAACTCCCGGATCTCGGTGTTGGCGAGCAGCTCGATGTTTTCGGTGGCCTCTACCCGGTCCACGAGGTAGCGCGACATGCTCTTTCCGAGGTCGTCGCCCCGGATCGTCAAGTAGACCTTGCTGGTGCGACCCGCCAGAAAGACCGCCGCCTGGCCCGCCGAGTTTCCACCGCCCACGACGGCGACCTCGTCGCCGGCGCACATCTGGGCCTCGGCCTCGGTGGCGGCGTAGTGGATGCTCAAACCCTCGAACTCTTCCAGGCGCGGCACGTCGAGGCGACGGTATCGGGCGCCGGAGGCGACGATGACGCTGCTCCCCCGCACCTCGCCGCCCTCGGAGAGCCGTATCTTGTAGCAGCCGTCCTCCTTCTCCAGGACGCAAGCCTCCTGCGGGACGGTGGTCCGGGCGCCGAACTTGTCGGCCTGGACCATCGCCCGGCTCGCGAGCTCCGAACCGGAGAGGCCGGCCGGGAATCCCAGGTAGTTCTCGATGCGGCTGCTGGTCCCGGCCTGTCCGCCGAGGGCTACCGATTCCAGGTTCAAGGTAGAGAGACCTTCGGAGGCGCCATAGACGGTGGCGGCGAGGCCGGCGGGTCCGGCGCCTACCACGATCAGGTCGTAGGCCCGCCCACCGGAATTATCTACGTCGAGGCCGATAGTCCGGGCGACTTCGGCGTTGGACGGATTCTTTAGCACGCCGCCCTGCCAGATGGCGACCGGCGTCTCGGACCGTACCACCCCGAACTCTTCGAGCACCGCGTCGGCCCCGTTGTCTTCCTCCAGGTCGAGCCAGGCGTGCGGCAGGCGGTTGCGGACGGCGAATTCCCGCAGGCGCAACGCATCTCTGGAGTAGTGGGAGCCGACGATTCGCAGGCCCGTGCCGACGTTCATCAAGACTTGTCGCCGCGCGAGAAAGGCTTTGAGGATGATGTCGGAGAGGGTGGGCTCTTCGGTCACGATCTCCCGCAGCTTCTCGGGCGAGATAGCCAACACTTTCCCCGGCTCGCTAACGACGGCGGAGAGGTACACGGCCTGCCCCGTTAGCATGTTCATCTCGCCGAGAAAACGGCCGGCGCCGTGGGTGGCTATCGTACGATCCTCTCCACTGAAGCTCTCCACGATGTCCACCGAACCTTCGAGTATGACGATGAAGTCGTAGGAGGTGTCGCCCTCCTGGAAGAGCTTCTGGCCGGCCCCAGTCTCACGTATCTCTCCGTACTGTCGCAGGAAGGAGGTCTGGCTGCTGTCCAGCGTTGGGAAGGCGGCTCCGATTTCTAATCTTCGCTCCATGTGTCCTCTTATTCTACCGCCCCGGGTGGAATGAATACGTTCTTTGCCCACGCGTCCCTACGGAGGTTGTCTTATCCCGAATAGGCGACGGCGCTAGTAAATACCGTACTACCTTCCTCTTTTCCCGGCACTAAACCAAGCCGAATACGTCCACGACATCGTTCGCGTGCCGTCGAATCAAAGGCCGCGTTCCAGTGTGAAAAGCTCGATAGCCTACGGTTTCCATCACCCACGGAGCCGGGTTGATCTGATAGCCAATCGGGTAGATACTACCCTGACATCGTACGTTTTTTGATATTCAGCACGAAAGAAGCGGCCTTACGCACTAGCTCTTTCGTACTACTTTGTCTCTAGTACTGGAGACCGGGATGAGAAGATGGGATGGGGAGCCGGTGGAGGTCAGGCAAAAGCGTTTGGGAACTGTTTGGATAGAGTGTCCTTACCCCGTAATTACTATAGGGCTGGCCCAGGTACTGCAGGCGGACGCCCACGTTTACCATGAGACGAGATCGCTGAACGGAATCGTCCCGGATTCGGTGATTCTTTGTACAAACGGTCCCTCTACGGAAGAACTGCCCGAGAGCATGGGCCGAATACGCGAGACCAACCCGGAAGCTACAGTCATGGTTTTTGGCATAGACATGGACTTATCGCTTGCCAGGGTTTCTTTAGAGTCCGGCGCCCGGGGGTTTATACACGCCGGAATGCCGCCGGAGCAGATCGCCCGCGCCCTCCTGGTTGCCTCCAAAGGTGAGGTAGTGGCCCCGAGAGAATTGCTCGGGTACATGATCTCCGGCGGGGATCGGGTCAAGTTAACGTCTCTGACTTCGCGTCAGCAGGAGATCCTGGAACTGGTTGCTAGCGGACTGGGTAACGCCCAGATAGCCAAGCAACTCTATCTGTCGGAGTCGACCGTAAAGCAACACTTGCGGGCGGCGTACAAGCTGCTGGGCGTGAAGAACCGCACCGAAGCCGCGAGGCTCTTCCACGAGACCCAATGAGGGCTTACCCGAATCGAGCCCGGTGAGTATCCAGAAGAAAATGGAGTGCGTAAGCACCTCGTAAGTACTTTAGGATAGCTTTTTAGCACGGCTTTCTATACTCGCGGTCTTTTTCTTTCTCGTCGAGTTAGCGTATCATCAACTGGAAGGCTACTCGTCTCTGGAGGGCGGGAATGGAGCGTACCAACGACTCCCTTTTCAGAAACCCACTTTTCCTGAAGTTGTGGGCGGGACAGGGGATCTCGTTCGTGGGAGATGCGATCTCGCTGGTGGCGACGGTGATACTCGTCGTCCAGATTGCGGGGAGCGCTTCTGCCGTGGGCGGTATCCTGCTCGCCCGCTTACTACCGACCCTTGCCAGCCCGCTGATCGGGGTCCTGGCCGACCGGCTCGACCGCAGGACTATTCTAGTGGCGAGCGACCTGGCTCGTGCAGCGTTGATGGTCGGGGTAGTCTTCACCCGCGACCTCATGGTTCTCTATGTTCTGGTCTTTTTCATGGGCGTGGCCCGTACGTTCTTCAACCCCACCATCCGGGCGGCTTTCCCGAGCGTGGTTGGCGGCGGAGACCTGACCCGGGCCAACGCCATAATCAGCGGGACCTTCAGTACTTCTATAGCGGTGGGTCCGGCTTTGGGGGGACTACTCGTGGCGACCGTGGGGGTCAACGCCGCTTTCTTGATAGACGCCGCGACGTACCTGGTCTCCGCCGCTTTCCTGATCCTCATCCCTCTCCCCCGTCCCCAGTCAGAAGAGGAGACCAGCTTTGGCCGGGAACTAAAGGGAGGGTTCAGCTACCTGTCGGGAGCCCGCGTCCCGCTCGCCATCGTGGTCGGCGCTTTCCTTACCGTCCTGACCATCAACGCGACGGTTCCGGCGGAGGTATTTCTCGCCAAAGAGACCTTCGGCGCCGGAGACGCGGGCTACGGGCTGCTCGTGAGTCTTTGGGGCGGCGGCATGGTATTGGGGTCCGTCCTGATCGCCGTAATCGGAGACCGGACCAACCTGCTGCTATTCTACTTCCTGGGCATCCTGATCTCCGCCCTGGCGCTGGCCGCTACCGGCCTCTCCCCCACCTTCGTGCTCGCCCTGGCCGCGCTCACGATCGCCGGAGCCGCCAACGGCATAGACAACGTGGCGACCGACACCATCCTGCAAAAGCGGGTCCCCGACGCCCTTCTGGGACGCGTATTCTCCGTCAGGTTCCTGACCTACAGCGTCGGAGAAGCCCTGGCATACCCCGCCGGCGGATTGTTAGTAGACGCCACCGGCCCCCGCTCCACGTACCTGCTCGCGGGCGTAGCTACCGTCGCGGTAATGCTTTCGGTCTTGGTACTCGTTGCAACTGCTCCGGCGAAATGAGGTCGAAAACCCGATGTTCTCCAACATATTCGTAACAAATC
>JBARZM010000245.1:0-2536 GCA_049650095.1 Rubrobacteraceae bacterium
GCGTATTTGAGACGCACGGCCATGTCCTCGGCGCGGGTGCCGCTGACCATGAAGGGTTTCACCTCGCCGGCCTGTCCCTCGGCCCAGGCGTCGGCGAGCATCTCGAAATCCACGTCCCACAGCCAGGAGACGTCCCGCCCGTCGGCGTGGTTGTCGTTTATGGCCACGAGTACGTTCTTCGCCTCTCCGCCGGTAACGAAGGTGCGTAGGATCTCGTTGAAGCCCACCGGGTTTTTGATGAGCAACAGGAACGCCTCCCGGTCGCCGGCCTGTACCCGCTCGACCCGCCCGAACGCCCCGCCGAACTTCGAGAGCCCGTCCGATATCTCTTCCAGCCCGACGCCCGCCTCGCCGGCGACGGCCGCCGCCGCCAGCGCGTTGTACACGTTGTATAGGCCGGGCAACCCTATCCTGACTTCCTTATCCCCCACCGGCGTAGAGAGCAGGAAGCTCGCCCCCCGCGCGCCCTCCAGCCGTACCCGGCTCGCCCGGTACTGAAGCTCCGGACGCCGAAAAGAACAGGCCGGGCAATCGTACACCCCGACGTGCCCCATGTACACAGCTTCGTAGGTAAGAGACGCGCCACACACCGGACAGTCTTTCGAGTCGGCGATGTGCTGGAGCCGTCCGGTATCCAGCGCCGGTTCGTCTACCCCATAGTAGACCGGCTTGCCTGCCGAGCGACCGAGGCTCGCCACGAGTGGGTCGTCGGCGTTCAACAAAACAGCTCCGTCTTCGGGTAGGTCTCCGAACGCCGAGGCGACAACTTTCCCGGTATAGGCGAGCTCCCCGTAGCGGTCGAGCTGGTCCCGGAACAAGTTCAAGACGGCTAGCAACTTCAACTCCGCCTCCGCGGCCACGACCGGCACGTTTGCCTCATCCACCTCGAAGAGGCCCATCTTCGAGCGGGGAGTGCCGGTCAAACCGGCGTCGGAGACCAGCGCGGCGGTTACGCCGGTAGCCAGGTTCGCCCCGGTCGAGTTGTTCACCGCCCGGATGCCAGCCTCCCGCAGAATGCCGCTGACCATCCGGGTAGTCGTAGTCTTTCCGTTGGTGCCGGTGATCGCCACCGACCCCAAGGGCAACCTCCCGGATATCTTACGTATTACGGCGGGATCCAACCTCAAAGCCACGACCCCCGGTACCGTGGAACCGCCGCCAGCCTTGACCGCCCGGCTCCCGAAACGGGCCCCCCGAGCCCCCAGCACCGCAGCCGCCAACCGAATGTCAGGCAAAAACTTTCTCACCCCCGGCATTATAAGCGCCGAGAAGCCACATCCAACACACCCACCCCTCTTTCACCACGACAAGACCCGCCGCAAACCCACGAGAAAAAACCCGAAATAAAGGCCGGTTGTTAATTTTTGTTAAAAATACGAACTTTCAGATAGATTCTGTTTTTTCGGGTTTTCTTTATAGATAAAGCGATTTTGGGTGTTTTTTCCTGGTGAAAGTTATGCAGGGCACATTGCGTTGGTGTTGCGATGTTGTTTCTTAGCGGTTAATCTCCCTCGCCGGAGGGGGGATCTTCTGGATCCCTTGTTAATGCGAGCTACCGGAAGGAAGCTGATTTGTTGTGTCTGTAAGAGTTGTATCGATCTGGAAGATGGCGTTTGTACTTCTGGCGGTGGTGACCGTGATGTTGGCCGTCCAGGCCCGTCCGGCCCAGGCCCAGGAAGCTGTGGTGAACGAGGCGCGGAGTTGGATCGGCGCCCCGTACGACTATAGTGGCGTCGGCTACGGGGTGGACTGCTCTGAGTTCACGGCTGCTGTCTTCGCGCAGTTCGGCGTGAGCCTGCCCGACGACCCCGCCATCCAGGCTGGTTACGGAGTGCCTTCCAACGCGAAAGCCGGAGACCTGGTCTACTTCAACGAGTATGGTACCGGGATATCCCACATCGGCATAGCCACAGGGACTGGAACCCTGGTTCACGCTTCCAGCTACTTTGGCGTCGTCGCGGAGACCCCGATAAAGTACATTAGCGGCTACGCGGGTGCGGTGGACGTCTACTAGACGAACTCAACGTCTATACGAGGAGGGCGGACCGCCAGAAGAGGTCCGCCCTCTTTTTTTGTCTCGTGCGGTAAAAACAACCGTGATGGAGATATTCGAGAACCTTTCGGCGAGTTCCAGGCTAGGTCCAGGAGAGCTCGATTCTTACTCGCGGGCCGTGCGGGAAGTAACAGAAAAGCTCGAACCCGCGGTGGTCTCGGTCGGCGCCGCGTCGGGGAGGAGCGGCGGCAGCGGCGTCATCCTCGGGTCCGGAGACGGCACGGCGACCGCCGTCACCAACAGCCACGTGGTGCGCGGCATCCAACGGGCAGCGAGAGGCCCCGGGAACATGGAAGTAACGCTCTCGGACGGCTCTTCCGTGGCGGCGGAGGTACTGGGGGAGGACCCTCCCAGCGACCTTGCGGCGGTCCGGTTTCAGGCAAAAGAGGAACCGGCGGTCGCCACGCTTGGGGAGGCGGGGAACCTGGTGGTCGGGCAGCTCGTCGTGGCCATCGGCAACCCGCTCGGGTTTCAGCGAAGCGT
>JBARZM010000246.1:0-5122 GCA_049650095.1 Rubrobacteraceae bacterium
GCTCAAGATAGGATCAGGAAAGTCTATGGCGCCGATGCCGGTGAGGTTCTCCGCGATAACGCCGCCCGCGCCGCAGATGAGATGGTGGACCGGGTAACCCTCCGGGTGTGGACCTTCGGGTACTGTCTCGTCCACGTTTAGCGTGTCCATGGCTACGGTTTTGACGCCGGCATCTAGTATGAACTGGGCCGCCCGATAGTCCAGGAACGGATGATCGTAATACCTGGGCGTCCCGTAATATCCGTCCCAGCCGGTCCACACCACGGCGATAACGCCGTTCGAGAGTAGGTCTTCGTAAGGCTGCAAATCTTCCACCGTTATGCGTCCTCGTGGCTCCTTGCCGCGCACGTCCATTATTGCGGCGGGACCAACGAAGAGCGCCGGGTCCATCTCGTCTATCCGGGCCCCGTTTTCGACGAAGTGGTACGGGGCGTCGACGTGGGTGCCGGAGTGGGATCCCAGGTGCAGGCTGAGGACGTTCACGCCGTTGGCGGTTAGGGTGGCCGCCGGCTCGAAGCGTGGCCTGGGGTCCCCGGGGAAGACCTGGGTATTCTCGTCCACCCGGTGAGAGAGGTCTACTATACGGCCGATCTTCACCTACGGAAGCCGCTGGTCGGGGCGGGCGACCTCTGGGCGAAGCGGCCCAGGACCGTGTGGACGATCAGGTACAGGACGAACGTAAGCACGAAAGTCGGTACGGTGGCCCCGAATGAGAGCGGGCTGATCTGGGTCCAGTAAATCGCCAGCCCGGCCCCGACAAGGTAGGCTATCCAGGCCGCCGCGTTGTAACCGCCGGTGTACCAGTACGCGCCGCCGCTACTCTTCAACATCTCCGCCGCGTCGTAGCGGCCGCGCTTGACGATCCAGTAGTCGGCCAGCATGATAGCGAAGACCGGAATAAACAAGGCCCCGATGATGAGCAGGAAGTTCTGGAACTGATTGAGAATGCCCTCGTAGAGCGCCCCGATCACGGTAACGATACCGATGCCGAGCGCCGGCTTCCAGAAGCCATCCTGCGGCCGGATGTTCATGTAACTCATCACGGCGCCGTATACAGCCATCACGTTCGTCGTCATCACGGACAGGAAGATCACCAGCGCCGCCGGTATCCCGAACCCGAAGCCCGACAGCAACACGGTCGGGTCGAAAGTCTGCTCCATGCCCCGGAGGATCGAGAACCCGGAGACCGTCGCCCCGAGACCCATCGCCACCAGGGTGGCCAGAACGTAGCCGATCATGGTCCCGCTCATGCCACCGGCTTGGCTCTTTGCGTGACGGTTGAAATCCGCCGCCAACACGTACCAGGAGAACGCCGTCGCCACCACGATGTCGAAGGCGATGGCCGTCGTGATGCCGTTTCGGGACTCGACCGGCATGGTAAGCAAGTTTCCCACGCTAAATTCGGCGAACAGCTTATAGAAAACCACCGCCGCGAGTATAAGCATCGAGGTCGCCACCAGGAACTCCATGCGCTCTATCCCGACGTGCCCCCGCAGCACGATCAGCACCACGATCACCTCGCACAGAATGGTAAATAGCGGCAGGTTGGAGTAGCCAAACGTCGCCTCGACAGCGTAATTCATGCTCATCCCGGCGAGCAGCGCCTGCACCCAACTCCAACCAACCAGTATGACGAGGTTGACCGCGGCTGGTAGGTTGCTGCCCCGCGTGCCGAACGCGCCCCGGGAGAGCACCATGGTAGGAAGCCCGGTGCGGGTGCCCATATTCCCCACCAGCGCGAGCCCCAAGGCCCCGATCACCGACCCGATCAACACGATCCAGAGCGCCCGCAGATACGGGAGGTCCGGTACCAGAAGCATGCCAGTGAGGATGGTCGTCACGACCACGTTCGCCCCGAGCCACATGGTTACGGCCTTGCTAAAGCCCATAGTGCGGTGCTCCTGCGGAGACTCGTCTATGCTGTCGTTGCCGAACTTAGAAACTATACGCTGCCACATGAGTCCTCCTCTCAGACCGGCTCTCGGCCGGGGAATACGGTGTTTTACTTCGACTGTTACCTGGAGCTCTCAACCAACGCCCTCAAGGCAAGAAATTCGTAGGCTATGTTCGCGGCGAGCATGGCGGTGTTCTGTCCGGGGTTGTCGTAGGCCGGGGCCACCTCCACGACATCGAACCCGACAAAGGGGATGCCGCGCAGAGCCCGGATAAACGCCACCGCCTCGTGCGGGAAGAGACCGGTGATCTCCGGTGTCCCTGTACCGGGCGCGAATGCCGGATCTATAACGTCGATGTCGAAGGAGAAGAAAACTGGCGCGTCCCCGACCCGCTCCCGGACGCGGGCCGCGTAGTCTTCCGGCGAGGTCGCCCGCAACTCCTCGCCGAGGATCATGTCGAAACCCATATCCAGGGCCTCGGTCAGGTCGGACTCGGCGTAGAGCGGCCCCCGCATTCCGGCCAGCACGGAGCTTTCCGGCCGGAGCAGGCCTTCCTCGTAGGCCCTGCGAAACGGGGTGCCGTGGAAGTATCGCTCTCCCTGGTACTGGTCCCAGGTGTCGGCGTGGGCGTCGAGCAGAACGAGCGCGACGGGACCGTGATGTTCCGCGTAAGCCCGAAGCTCGCCGAGCACTATGGAATGGTCGCCGCCGATCACGACCGGCGTTACCCCCGCCCCGACGAGCGGCCCGAGACCGTCAGATATTTGGGTCGCCGTGCGCCCGGCGTTGCCCGGTGTCACCGCGAGGTCTCCCCCATCCACCACGGAGATTTCGTCGAAGACGTCTATCCGCTGAACGGGATGCCAGGGACGCAGTAGCATCGAAGCGGACCGAACCGCCTCGGGGCCGAAACGAGCCCCCGGCCGAAAGCTCGTGGCGGTGTCGAACGGCGCGCCGACAACCGCCGCGTCGATCCCCTCCATGCCACCAGTAACGTGGTCGCACCGGGCGAACGTCCGTATGCCGCTGTAGCGGGGCCCGGGAGACGCGTCCGGCGGACTGTAACGGGGTGATTCCGACATGTGGCCTCATCTTTCTTTGGGTTGTTCGTCCAATCTACAGTAGCCGCCGTTGTTACGAAACGTCTGAATATATAATGTTCTGCGTCGTCTATTGGAGGAACCTACAATGAACCGGGAGCCGGTGGAATCGATCGTAGTTCGGGACTTCGTCGAAGACTCGGAGCTGGGGCTGGAATTAGTCGTCGATGGCAACCTCGAACTGCCGGTGAGTTGGGTCCACGTCACCGAGTTGTTGGATCCTTCTCCATACGTACAGGGTGGCGAGTTGATCCTTAGCGCCGGAGTCTGGAACGCCCACGACGGGCGTCCCGATGCGTTCGTAGGCGCCCTCGCCGATGCGCGGGCTTCCGGTTTGGGGTGGGGCCTTCTGCCGGATGGTGACTCTGTGCCGGATGCCGTGATCGAAGCTTGCCGGGCTGCCGGGCTCACGCTTCTGGCCGTGCCGACCCGCACGCCGTTTATCGCCATAGGCCGGAGGTTTTTCGAGCTTGTCCAGGCCCAGCGCGAAGCCAAATTGCGGTCGACCATCGACTATGGCGAGAGGCTTATCCGTTCCATCTCCTCTCTGCCGGGCGGGCTGCGAGGAATCCTCAACGTGTTGCGGGAAGAAGTTCGGAAAGACGTCTGGGTCGTCGGTGCGGACGGTCGTATCCTCGCGGAGGATGCCACGGTGGAACCGCCGCTGGATGTCATCTCCAGTGTCGTTAGCTTGGCCGTCCAGAACCACGAGGCGCTTTACCTGAAAAGCGCGGCCGTGTTCGACATCGGTACTGGCGGCGGCGCGCCTTCGTATCTTTTGGTAGACGTTCCGCCCGGTGAAATCGGCCTGGAGCACCGGTCGAAGATCGAACAGGCGCTGCCGTTACTAGATTTCGTCTTGGCCCACGAGAGAGAGCTTCGGGAAGCCGAGCGCCGTCTGGCGACCGAGTTGGTGGATGCGGTGCTCTCCAAGCGCACCCAGTTTTCGGCCGGACGACTGGAGGCTTACGGCCTGGATCCCCTTGGCTCTTTCGTGGCGGTAGTGACGACTTCGGGACGGCCCAGGTCCATCCTCGAAGCAACGAAACAAGCGATCTCTCCCCTGGCCGAAAACGTAGTGGTCGCGGTCTGGCGCGATACCGTGACCGCCGTCGTGCAGCCCCACCAGGGTTCGCCCCTTTCGGATGAGATAGGGCGTTCGCTGCGGGCCGCCTTGGGTCCGGACTCCGCTATCGGCATCGGCGCCGGAGGGCGGGGCGTCGAAGGTTTGAGGCGCAGCCTCATCCAGGCCCGGCAGTCGTCGAACTTCGCCCGGAGTCACCGAGTGCCGGAAGGCTACGTGATACACGATAAGGCGGAATCCCACGCCCTTCTCCTTGCGCTTCAGGACGAGCAAGTTCTCGAATCTTTCTGCGACTCACTCCTCGGACCCATAGAAGAATACGATGCCCGGCGCGACGCGGGGCTGTTGCTCACGCTGGAGACCTTCCTGGCGTCCGGCGGACAGTGGCAGGCGACGGCGGACAAGCTCCGCGTTCACGTCAACACCCTCCGGCACCGGCTCTCCCGGTGCGAAGGGCTAACCGGGCGCGACCTCTCTTCCATGGACGACCGGGTAGACTTCTACATCGCAACGAAAGCCCGGCACACCAACCGGCACACCACCCGCGGGCCAACCGACGCGCCGTAGCGCGGGAGGGTATCTCAGTCGACGGGAGCCCCGGACGTGGAGCCGGTGAGTTTGGCGTCGTCTATTATGGCGTCGGCCTCTATCTCCACCAGTATCTCCGGCGATATGAGCCTGCTAACCTCTACCAGGCTCGTCGCGGGTTTTATCTCCCCGAAGAGTTCGCCGTGGGCCTTTCCCACCTTCTCCCGGTCTTCGATGTCGGTCACGTAGATCCTCGTCCGTACCACGTCCGGGAGGTCCGCCCCGGCGGCCCGTAACGCCACCCGGATGTTGCCCAACGCCTGTACCGTCTGCGCGTAGGGATCACCGGCCCCGACGATGCCCCCGGTCCCGTCGGTCGCCGTGGTGCCGGAGACAAATATAAACGGTCCCCGACGCACGGCCCGCGAGTAGCCCACGACCCTCTCCCATTCGGTTCCGCTGGTTACGTTGTAGCGGTTCGGCAAGGACCGCTATCCAGCCACCGGCGGGCGGCG
>JBARZM010000247.1:0-36440 GCA_049650095.1 Rubrobacteraceae bacterium
CGTCAAGAACGCCGAGCTCGGCAACGAGAACGGCTACGTGGTCTGGGAGGTAGAGGTCGCCGCCCAGGACGGCACGCTCCAGGAGGTCAAGGTAGACGCCGGCAACGGTAAGGTCCTGGCCCAGGAGACCGGAGACAACGAAGGCTCGGAGAAGGGCGAGGCAAACGAGGCCAACGAAGGCCCCGAGGCGAACGAAGCCTCCGAGGCGGGCGCTACCACCAACCGCTAATCGCGACGACTCAACTTACTACCTTTACCCGGAGAGGGGCCATCACGGCCCCTCTTTCGGTTGTCACCTCTACACTGCCGCGACGCATCCCACGAACGCGAAGGTAAAAGCTTGTTCCGAAGAGCAGGGCCTCGTGGCCGCCCGTGCCCGCATTCGCCATCTCGGCCAAGCCCAGGCTCTCCGCTCCCGCGATGATCGGAGTGCCCATGCTCCCTCGTCAGCGAGGAAGAGGACACCGACCGCCGCCAGGTTGAATGCTCCGAGCCAGGGCGACCGGCCGACGGTCTAGCAGGCCGCTTTTGGAAGAGGGCCCATTCTCCTTATCCTTGCGGGTAGCGGTTATCTTTTCCCTCATCTATGTGGTCCTTACCCTGTTCTGCCCACAGAGCGTAGACTAGATTGCCGGCGCCCACGCGGGCCACGAGATAGCCCTTTTGGGTGAAGGCGCTTAGCATCCGGTCCGCTTCGGCGACGGTGAGGGAAGTCTCCATCGCGGCCCGGGCCGGGGAGATCTCCCCCCGGCGCTCGATGGCGCCCAATAGCTCTTTCTCTTTCCGATCCTCGCTGATGCTTTCTGCTTCAGGCGAAGACCCGCCGCCAAACAACCCCGCGGCTCCCCTTGCGGACAGCAAGAGGGCCGGCAGCGCCGCCAACACCGAGACCGGCGCGAGCGCCGTCAAGAGCCATCCGGAATAGGCCAGGTTTATTCTCAGCGCGACCAGGAAGGTGAATATGGCAAGCAAGACTACCGCGAGCAGACCCAACCCCCCAATCAAGAGCACGACCGCGCCCCCGATTCTGGAGCCGAGACTCTTCGGCCCGGCAGTACGCCCCGGTCTTGCCGGAACCTGGTTGTCTCCTCGCTCCTCCTCCAGGTTCTCGTTAATCCTGCCCTCGAGCCGGGCCAGCAGCCGGCGTCCGGACTCCTCCAGGACCTCGCGCTTGGGCGTGCTCCGCAACTCCCGGTCGACCAAACCTATTACTTCTTCGACGATCTTTGTTTTTTTCATCTTGCGCGACATCTTTCCTCCATCGTTACCGTGACAGGATTATAACAGCGGTTATACTAAGAGCGTGATGGAAAGCGAAGGTAATCGCGGACGAGAGTGGTTCATCCTGGTGTACAAGCTGCCGGCCGAGCCGACGCGCTACCGGGCGAGCGTGTGGAGGAAGCTGAGGGCGGCGGGCGCGGTCTACCTGCAGAACGGGGCGGCGGCGCTCCCGGCCGACCCGGGCGGCGAGCGGGTGATGCGCGGTATCGTGCAGGAGGTCGACGAGGCGGGAGGAATGGCCCACCTCCTGCGGGGAGGCACGGTAGGAGACGAGGCCGGTCTGGTACGGGCGTTCGGCGAGGCGCGCGACGCCGAATACTCCGAGGTCCTCGACCGCTGCCGCGAGTTCCACGCCGAGCTGGAGAAAGAGCGGGCCGCCGGTAAGTTCACCTTCGCGGAGCTGGAAGAGAACGAGGAAGACCTGGCGAAGCTGGAGGCGTGGATAGGCAAGATCCGGGCCCGGGATCGCTTCGGGGCGCCGCTCTCTACAGAGACCGGACGGGCAGTCGAAGCCTGCCGGGAAGACCTCGAAAAATTCGCGGCCTCGGTGTACGAGGCCGCGGATCACGGCTCCGCCGGCGCCTCGGGGGGCCAGCCCTAGCGAGAATCCCCAACCTCGCACCGGTCCCACTGTGTGATATAACAATGGTTAGATAATAAAAACAACCATGGTTATATATCATGAAAAAATTCGTTGGAAACATAAAGCAGAAGGTGGGTCAGTTCAACAACGAGATCCACGCGCTCTGGCTGGCTTACAAGGACCCGAGGACGCCGCTCTACGCCAAGGTGTTCGCCGCGTTGGTGGCCGGGTACGCCCTCAGTCCCATAGATTTGATCCCCGACCCCATCCCTGTGCTGGGGTATCTGGACGACGCGGTGCTGCTACCCTTGGGCGTCATTCTGGCGAGGCGCATGATCCCCGACGAGGTCCTTTCCGAGTGCCGGGACCGGGCGCGGGAGATGGCCGAGAGGGGAGAAAAACCCGTCAGCCGGGCGGCCGCCGTCGTAGTCGTCGTCCTCTGGGTTGCTCTGGCCGCGCTGGGAGTATTTTTCGGCGGACGGATCTTCGGGATCTGGTCGTGACGGGCGTAAGGCGGCCCATGCTCGGGGAGAACACCGAAATTGGGTAGTATCGGAGGCTGGATCGCCGACAACCTCGCCGCTTTCGGGTATCCGGGTCTCGCGGCCTTCCTGTTGATAGAGAACCTCTTTCCGCCGATCCCATCGGAGTTGATCCTTCCTTTGGCCGGCTTCCTGGTCGGCCGGGGCGAGATGAGCTTCGTTCCGGCGGTCCTCGTTGCCACTGCGGGCTCTCTCCTCGGGGCCTACATACTCTATGCTTTGGGCCTCTGGGGTGGGCGTCCGCTCGTCCTGTACTATGGTAGGTGGCTGCGCGTAAAAGAAAAAGACCTGGACCACGCTGAAGGATGGTTCGAGAAGTACGGCGACTGGGTGGTCTTCTTCGCCAGAATGGTACCGGGGGCACGAAGTGTAGTCTCCATCCCTGCCGGGATGCTCAGGATGAAACTCCTTCGTTTCACGCTTCTGACCACTCTAGGCTCCGCGGCCTGGAACGTGCTCCTGATCGGCGCCGGCTGGTACCTGGGCGACAACTGGCGGCAGATCACGAACCTAATCGGGTCGGTCTCGAACGTAGTGCTCGTGATCCTGGTAGTCTCGGTGGTCGGCGCCGTCATCTGGTGGTGGCGCCGTGGAAAGTAGCGAAACGTCCCGAAAGAGGGAGGAGCCGGGCGTACAGCGGGCGGCCCTGATCGTCAACACCCGCTCGCGCACCGGAGAGAAGGCATCCTTCTCGATGTGGACGGGGAGCTAGTCAACCAGAACCCCGAGGCCTTCTCCCCGGCTCCGGAGGCCCCGAACGTGCTGGTCCCCGAAGGGTCCGCCGCGGCTTTGCAGGACGCGTTGGAGCGGCAGTGACTCAGGTTGGTGAGCACCTAGATCCGGAGCGCCAGAAGTCCGGTCCCCCAACAATGAGCCGACCGCGGTAGCCCCAACTCTCCCCGAGAGACCAAAAAGCTCGGCGGGCATGGGTTCTCGAGGAGCGTCAGGGTATCCAGCGCGGCGACGAAAGATCAAAAACCGATGACGGATCCGGCGGCTGCCAGGTTCGTCGGTTTGTCCTCCATCTCTTCTCCCCAAACCCGATCAGTTCGAATCGCCTTCCCTCGGCGCGCCCTGAGTCAGTTGCCGAACCTATTGTGCCGCCCCGCTATAGGAACGGTTTGCCTCCGAACAGAGAAAAAGAAAAAGCGGCGCCATATCCATGCGCCGCTTCATGGTGGGAGAAACTTACGCCCGCGACGCTGGCCCCAGGGACGAAAAAACCGGACCTTCCGCGTTCACCGTCTCGGCGGCACGAGGACCTTGAGGGCGCCCGGAGCTATGCGGAACGGTTTCGGGGTCCGGGTGCCCAGTTCGCCGTCGATGTTTAGGGGTAGGTGGTGCTCGGTCAGGAGCTCGACCCTTCGCGTGCGCCAGTGGTGGACGCGCCCGTCGTCAACGAACGCGCCGGCCCTGATACCCCTTGGGATTCGGCCGAGACCCACCGGGTCTCCAGACTCTATGGCGTACACATCCAGGGTGGTGTCACGGGCGCTAGATCCCGGCGCCATAGCCAGTCCTTCACCGTAGAACCGCTCGACCCGTATGGCCACCTGTATAAGTCGGTCGAAGATCGCCGGCTCGTGGTCGCCTTCCGGGAAGTCGAGTCCCGCCGTAAAGGGTTCGCGCCCGGCGTAGGCCTGGAGAGCCGCCATCGGATAGGCTGGCGGGCTCGCCGCCCGGCCGGCTTGCGGCGACAGGTCCTGGTCGACGTTCGTGGCGGGCCCAACAGAGGCTATGTCCACGTAGTAGTTGTCCCCGGCAAGGCCCAGGTCTACCTGGTCCACCACGCCGCAGGCTACCGTCTCGCAGGCTTTCGTGAGGTCCGTGGGTATCCCCAAGGTACGGGCGAAGTCGTTGGTGGCGCCTATAGGCAGCAGCCCGAGCGTGGCGTCCGTGTGGGCCAGCAGGTTTACCACGGTGTTCACGGAACCGTCGCCGCCACCCAGCACGATCAGGTCGTGCCCGTCGGCGAGCGCCTCCCATACCGTCTCGGCGAGGCGTGAAGGGTCGTCTACAGCGTAGGTCACCGTGACCGGCACGTCCAGGAGCCGCAGGTAGTCCAGGGCGGTCGCAACCGACACCCAGTCCACGTGCGAGCCGGTGTCCACGACTAGCGCCGCGCTGCGGACTTTTCGTGGGTGCGCGGGCGTCTCCGGCTTCTCTCGAACCAGGGACCGTCCGTCTCGATCCTCCAGGTTCCGGTCTGTACGCTCCGTAATCATTCTCTCTCCTTCGCTTTTCGGGTTACCTGGCCGTAGTATTCCGCCGGTCTCTAAGAGGATGATGAGAGTTTGACGGGAATGAGGTTGGAGAATGGAGCGACCCCCGAGAACCCGAGGCCCGCCCCGTCTGTATACCCCGACTCGTACCTTCGCGTTTCCGCCTTCCGGCGGGTACTTCACGGCGTTGTCCAGGAGGACCGAGGCTACCTGCCGTACCCGGTCGGAGGTAGCCTCGATTTTTCTGCCGCCAGCGTACTCTACGAAAACCTTGTCGTCCTCGACCACGAGTATGCGGGTTTATCTCTGTATCATCTCTCTGTCTTCTACTTCCCGGCCCCCTGCGGTTGCTGTCGGCGCCGCCGGAGACGTATCCGCGGACTTCCTCCAGCGTCGAAGCGCGAGCCGGGTTCCGGCCCAGCCGCTCGCCAGACCGAGAACCGCGCCGGCCGCCACGTCGGACGGCCAGTGAACGCCGACGTAGAGCCGCGAGTACCCTTCGGCCGCGGCCAGCGCCAGCATACCCCAACCCCACGCGGGCACTTTGCCAAGCAGCCTCTTCGCGGCGAGCACCGCGCCGGTGGCGGCGGCGAACGCGCTCGTGGTGTGTCCCGAAGGGAAGGCGTAGGAATGGGGGGCGCCGACGAGCAGGCTCACGTCGGGGATGACCGCGAACGGTCTCGGGCGCATCGTGATCTCCTTTATGACCTCCGAGGAGGCGAAGCCGATGGCGAGGGCGACGAGGCCCGCGAGGGCGATGCCGCGCCCGGTCTTCTTTCCGAAGACGGCGAGCCCGCCGAGTAGGACGATCCACATCGCCCCCAGGTTTCCAGCCCAACTCAGGGCGGGCATCAGCAAGTCCAGCAGCGGGTTGGTCCATACCGCGTTGGTCAGGTGGAACAGACCCCCATCCAGTCCCGTCAAATAGTTCATCATTTTCTCTCTGACTCCATCTAGTTTCTTGTAGTCCCTTAGACCTTTCGAGAACTATCGTAGGCTTCATTTCTAAGAGACTGATGAGAGTGCGGGAAACCCCTCAGGCAACAGGGAACCCGCCGGTCCTGCTCTACGGATCATTGTCGTCGGTGAACGCAAGAGAATGAGTTGCAACCAGGGGTACGTTACCTTCCAGGTCCAAACCGGCGCTAGGCCGGTTCCGGTGGTCTTCGAGGGCTCCTCGGTGGTAAGGTAGAATCCTCCCGCCGGTTAGAATTCGTTCTTGTCGGCCTGTACCGTTGGGTTATAAACCAAGCTTTACAAGCTAAGAGAGGTTCCCGTGGATCGCGAAACGAAAGAAAGCAAACTAGTAGCCCTGATGGTCAACGACCTCGGCATTTCGGACATGGAAGAGACGGATATAAAGCGCATGAACCAGGAAGTTCAGGCGCTCTCGGAGGACGAACTTAACGGAACGCTCGCCTCGCGGGTGGGTTTGGCCCAGCCGGTGGACGAGGCGGCGCTCGAAGAAGCCCTGACGCTCGTCGAAGAACCGGAGCGGGCCTCCAAAGAAGGGCCCGACGGGTTTACCGGGGCGCCGGACATGAGCCACGAGGCGCGTCCCGAAGAGCGCGAGGGCTAAGAGTTACCGCGTATCCGGGCTTTCGGATACTGTGGAGGGGGCGGAGATCTCCCTTTTGAGCGTCTCCACCTCCGCAGTCAACTCTTTCAGGGTAGCCTGGGCCTCGGTCATCCGGGCGTGCTCGGTGCGGACGAAGCGGGTGTAGGGGGCGATCGCCTCCCGCATCCGCTCGACGGACCGGGCCAACTCCGACTCGAACTGCCGGCGCACGACCTCCGTGAGCCTTCCTCTCAAGGCATCGGTTTTCTCCCGGAACTCCTCGCGGGCCTTGCGCCGCCGATAGGGCAGGATAAAAAACCCGAGCCCCGCCAAAAGGAGTGCTGATAGGGTCATCGTCACGTCCACGGCGGCCGCCATCGCGACCGTGGCGACTATCGCGCCCATGCCTAAAGCCCCGATCTCGGCGGCGACCGTCTGGGCGACGGCGCCTTGCATGGAGAGGGCTATCTGCTGAGATTCGTATTCCCGGTCGTAGTTTCGGACGACCTCGGAGGCGTTTTTCCCGACGGATTGTATGACCCGGCTCCGGTTGTACTCGAAGTTGTCGCCGACCTCCCCGATCAGGTCCTCATCGTACTTGGCTTGCCGGCGGCGGTTTACGTACTCCACGATGTCTCGCCACTGCTTGAGGTTCCGGTCTACCATCCAGTCGACCATCTCGTTGACCCGCTCGTCTATTAGCGGCTCCGTGTCCGCGATGACCTCCCGCTGGAAGCGTTCTTGTATCTTCTCCCGCCGCACCAACTCCGCGACGTTGCCGATGCGGATGTTGTCCTCGAACCAGGCGTCGCCCCGCTCGTTTAGCGAGTGGATTATGTTCTCAACCTCGGCCATCCGGGCCTCGAAGTCTCGCTTCATGTCTTCCTGGAACAACTCCATCTGAGATTCGACGTTCTCGGAGGTCTTGAAGTCGTCTTCCAGCAAACTCATCCGCTCTCCCACGGATTTCTTGTAGCGGCGCGATAGCTCTTCGACTACCCCGAGCGGGCTCTCCAGCTTCAGCCGGACCCGCCCTTCTTCGTCCAGGAGCCCGGATATGTAATCTTCCAGGGCGCCGAAGTTGCTGGCTTTTAGTAAGGCCTCGCGCTCCATCGAGCTGCCGGCGGCCTTCGCCTTTCGGGCCAGGAGGGAAGAGACGAAGAATATCTGGGGCGTTAGACCCAGCATCGAGCGGATGCCGTCGGCGACGAAGGCCCGGATCTTCTCTACGCTCTCTTCGTTGTCCAAAAGGTCCGCCTTGTTGACGACCAGCAGGATCTTCTTGCCCCAGTCCCGGATCAACTCCAGGTACCCGCGTTCGCTCTCTGTGAGCGGCCGGTCGGCGGAGGTTATGAACAATACGAGGTCCGAACGGGGCACGAAGCCCCTTGAGAGCTCCTCGTGTTGCCGGATAATGGCGTTGGTCCCCGGGGTGTCTACGATGGCTATCTCCTGGAGGAAATCGTTCGGGTGGCCCCGCTCCAGAATCCCCTCCCGGCGTTCCCGCTCGTACGGATTTTCGCTGTGACGGAGAACCGTGATCCGGTCCGTCGTCGGCGTTACGCCTTCGGTGGAGACTTCCGCCCCGAGCAGCGCGTTGACGAACGCCGATTTACCGGAGTTGAACTCGCCCACGATGACCAGCAGGAAAAGCTCTTCCAGGTCTTCAAGCGTCTGACGGACGAGCTCCACGTCATCCTGCGGGGCCCCGAAGTCTTTCAGGAATTCCACCAACCGCTCCATGAGCGACCGCTCGCGCTCGGCTAGGCTCCGTCTGTTGTCGTCCAGGATACGCAAAGGTCTCTGGGGCGCATTATAAACATCTGAAGTCCTCCCCGGCGGATATCCCGGTTTCGCAGGTATTACTCCGGGTAGGAAGGGCATGTGGGCTAGTTCGGAGAAGCTCTCGGAAAGCTATTTCGGAGGACTTGTGGACCTTGTTACCATCTCGCAAGTAGCCAATCCCATCTTACAGACCGTTTTTATCGGGGTCATCGGGATCGGGTATTATTTCACGGTCCGGGCGACGTGGGCCACGGTCGAGGAGATGCGCGCCGAGCACGCCGCCGGAGGCGGGAGGCCTCTGATCACGGTCTCCGAAGACTATGCGAACCTGCCCAACATAAGCCTTATCGTCCAGAACGTGGGCCAGGGACCCGTCAAGGACATCTCCTTCGAGTTCTCCGAGCCCGTCGAAAGCTCGGACGGTCTGGTGCTCAGCGACCTGCCCTTCTTCGACGAAGGCCTGCCCTCCCTGGCGCCGGGAGCAAAGATCGGCTGCTACTAGGACACCATCGGCAATCTCCTGCCCTTGATAAGAGAAGGAAAGATCGCCTCCGACATCACGGTAACGGTGCGCTACAAAGACCTGAACCTCAACCCCCTCGAACACGAGTGGGACATCAACCCCAGACTGTACGAAGGCATTCGGCCGGTCGATTACAGCGGCATGACAGACCTTGTGGACACTATAGAGCGAAAAATCCCCGATGATGGGTTCGCTGGCGGGGAGAGGTGAGAGGCGGGCGAACTCCCCGAAGCTCTTCGTAGTAAGCTATCCGGGCTATTTTGTAGGCTTTTTTAGGGGAAATGTTTGCAGCTTTTCGGCCGCCGTCGTTATGTAGTGCTGGCGTTCGTTTTTTTGGTGGTGTTCTGGGGCTCCGCGTTCTCGGTAGTAAAGGTCGGCCTGGATTACGCGCCGCCCATGTTCTTCGCCGGGTTTCGGACGCTGATCGGGGGCGCGGCGATGACGCTCGTCGCGCTGGCGTGGGGCGGTAGTTCGCATCTGCGGCGCGACTGGCCGATATTCTTGTTGCTCGCGGTGTTCAACGTGGTTTTCTTTATCGGGTTTCAGACGCTGGCGATCCTGAACCTGCCCTCCGGGACGGCGGCGGTCTTGATCTACCTCCAACCAATACTGGTCGGGCTTCTGGCGTGGCTGATACTCGGCGAGTCGCTCTCGGTGGCGAAGGTGGTCGGTTTGATCCTTGGTTTTTCGGGCATAGTCGCCGTGAGCGTCGAAGGTCTATCCGGCTCGATATCCGCCGTGGGGGTACTGTTCGGCGCGTCTTCGGCTTTTTTCTGGGCTATGGGGACCGTTTTCTTCAAGCGGTTTCAGGACCGGGTCTCGGCCATGTGGGCGGTCGCGGCGCCGTTTCTGGTGGGCGGGGCCGTTCTGACGGCTTTCAGTTACGCGACCGAGCCGTGGTCCGAAGTAGTGTTTGCCCCGGCGCTCTTCGCGAGCCTCGGATACGCGTCCTTGGTCGGGATAGCGCTGGCGTGGTTGATTTGGTTCAGCCTCGTGCGTTCGGGCGACGCGAGCCGGGTTGCGGCCTACGTCTTCTTCGTGCCCCTGGTCGGCATAGTTATAGGGTCGGTGTTTCTGGGCGAAAGCCTCACGACCTCGCTCCTTATCGGGGCCGCGCTCATAGTCTCGGGGATTTACCTGGTGAACCGCGCGCCGGCGGGCAAGTGATTGACATTGCGCCCCGGGCTGGTCTACTCTCCCCGGATCACGTATACGGCAAATCGTTCGCGGTACACTCTCCCGTGGTAAAACGTTCGCTTCGGAAAGGCGGAACACGGTGCGGCTGAAGTTCCTTTGTATATCGGACGCCCATCTCGGAGAATCTACCTCCATGCTCACTTACGCGGAGGGCCGCCGGCACCTCGCGGACGTATTGCGAGACCATCTCGGTGACGGTGGAAAGGTCGAGACGGATCGGCTGATACTTCTAGGCGACATCCCGGAGCGGTCCCACGCCACCCCGGAGGAGATGCTCGCCAGTACCCACGGTTTCATGGATACGCTCAACGCGTCGGTGAACTTCGAGAAAGCCGTCTACTTGCCCGGCAACCACGACCACGTCCTATGGACCAACTACTGCAAGAAACTACACGGAGAGAACGCCACGCACTGCATCACCGGCCCGGAGGGGGACGGCGTGGTGCGCCGGGGCACGCGGGAAGACTACGACTCCAGCGCGCAGGAGCTGCTCTCCATAATCTTCGAGAATCCTTCAGGGACGGTCTGGCAAGAGATCGAGCGAAAGAAGCTCGACGTGGCCTTCGCCAACCCGGTATACGCCGAGAGGTTCCGCGACAGGACCTACGTCTTCGCCCACGGGACCCACTTCAGAAAAGAAGCGACCTCGCCCCGCTGGGCCAGGAAGATAGCGGACTTTCTGATCCCGGCCGGCGCGCTCGGGGATTTCAACATAGAGTCCGAGGGGGATGTTAGGGAGGCCAGGAACCTTCAGGAACTCGAAAGCACGGTCGCGCCGTTCATGGATGCGCTGCTTCCCGAGTATGAGAAGAACCCCGTCTCCGGCTTCGACGAGGTCGGCTACGCGATGGCCGTCTTGAGCGGCAGGTTCGGCCTCAAACGTCATAGCCCGAACGAGAGCCGGCTCTTCACCTGGCAGGAGTTGCCCGGCATCCCGGACGACAGAGTCCCTCGACTTACCTCCGGCGGCGAAGCCCGGAACCTACCGCTGAAGCTCTGCATGAAATACTTCATGCCACACGTTCTGGAATACCTCGAAAGCTACGGGTTGCCTACCGATGAGATCTCCTTCGTCTACGGCGATACCCACGATGGGGGCTGGGGCGCCCTGCCCCTGGAGGGCGGCGGTACCCTGCGGGCTTACAACTGTGGGGGCTGGGTTACGTACGATTTAGAGGACCACCCGACCTGCTACGTCTTCGCCGTGGGTGAGGATGGGACGGAGTACCTGTTGGACGTATCGTTCAGAGAGGTGAACTTAAACGGCAACCTGCTACTCCGCGCGACGTCCGACACCGCCGAGGGCCAGCGCGAGAAAGCCGGCAACATGCTCCAGGACCTCCGCAGCTTGGTAGGATTTCAAGACGAACGAGAGAAACCCGTGACCGGTAGCGAATAGTTGGTAGACTCACGGGTACGTGATGCACCATATTTCGAGGTCACCCGGCAGAGAGGGCAGAGGCCATATTCTTAGCGTGAGCCGCCGCAGCGCGAACCGCAAAAACGCCGTCCGGCCAAGCGGAAAAGTTCCCGGGAAACTATTGCAACCGGCCAGGCCGGGTCTCGGGGGTGGGTAAGCTGAACCGCACGCCCACGTCACCGCGAGGTACGAACGGCAAAAAGCAATCCGGGGCCTCTACCCGACGACCCAGACTTCTGGCGGGCGTCGCGCTCCTGGCAATCTTGCTAGTAATCCTGGGGTTGTGGTTCAACGGGGCCGCCGGCGACGCCTGGCGATGGTTCTGGAGCATCGACGCGGCGAGTCTCCGCACGGCGATACAAAACCTCGGGCCGTGGGCCCCGCTGGCGTCGTTGGGCCTGATGGTGATCCACGCCTTCGTCCCGTTCCCGCTGGAGTTTTTGGCCATAGCCAACGGCCTGGTCTTCGGAACCTGGGGCGGCATCGCGATCACCTGGTTCAGCATGGTCATCAGCGCCTGGACCGGGTATGCGGCCGCCCGCTTCGCCGGGCCGGTGGTGTTTCGCATCGTTCCCGGCGACCGTTTGGAGCGGATGGAGAAGTGGACCCGTCGCCGTTCGGACTGGCAGCTCGTCGCGGTGCGCTTTATCCCGGTCATCTCCTTCAGCGTCTTGAACCTGGCGGCCGGCCTGCTAGGCATCCGTTTCTGGCGTTTTACCTGGACCACGGCGGTTGGGATCATCCCCATCGTGGTGGTCTCGGTGCTTACGGGAAATTTGCTGACGCTCGGACCCTGGGGATGGGCGGCGCTGGGCTTGGTAGTCCTGGCGTACGGGAGCTGGGAGTTTTGGCGCCGCCGCAAGTAGCCATGCTAGACTTTCCTCCACAGACCTTGAGGAGGACCGATGGTAGACCATCTCGTGTTTTTCGCCGTTGAAGAAGACGCCGCCGAAGCGGATGTCGAAGACTTGCTATCTTCCGTTAGAGCTTTGAAGGAGGAGATCTCCAGCGTCGTGGATTTCTCTGTCGGGGAGGACTTTAGCGGACGCGCCGGCGAATACACCCACGCGCTTTTCGCCCGGTTCGAAGACCGTGACGGCCTGCAAGAGTACCTCAAACATCCGGAGCACCTCGCGGTAGTCGAGAAGCTAGACGCCCACACCTCGGGCCGGCTGGTGGCGGACTACGAGCACTAAATGCGCCGGCTGGACTACGAGAGCATCTCGTCCCGGGATCTGAAAGAGCGGATCGAAGCCGGAGAAGACCTGGAGTTGCTCGACGTACGGGAGCCCTGGGAGTTCGAGATCTCCCGGATAGAAGGCTCCCGGCTCGTGCCGATGGACGACTTGCCGGAGAGGATCTCCGAGCTGGACCCGGCGTCGGAGACCGTGGTGATCTGCCACCACGGCCTCCGCAGCGCCTACGTCACCCGGTACCTGGACCGATCCGGGTTTTCTAGTGTCCTGAACCTGGAGGGCGGCCTCCAATCCTACTCACGGGTGGACCCCTCAGTACCCCGCTACTGAACCTACCCTGAGGGTTTACCCCGGGACCGTCACCGCCGCCGTGTCCGTCGAGACTTTGGCGGAGTCGAGCGTGACGGAGCATTGTACATAGTAGTCTCCGGCCCCGGCCAGACCGCCGTCCGGGGCGAACTCTTGGGAGAAGGTGCTGGCCTCGAAGGTGGCCTCCTCCAGTCCAAACCTGCCGATTATCTCGCCGTCCCGACCTTCCAGGAGCTTGCAGACCGGAGGCGTAGAGACTCCTTTCATCCAGGCGCCGCTGACCACCACGGTGTCTCCCCGCCACCGGGCCTCGGTGATGTCCATCGCCAGGCTCCGGCTTTCGCCCGCCCCGCAGGCCGCCGCAACCACGACTAGAGTCAGCAGAAAAGCGTTCGCCAGGCGACGTGTCAGACGGCGAGGGGGATCAAACACCGTCACTGGTGGCCTCTTTGACCCGGCGGTATAGGCCCGTTGCCAGGCCTTCGGGGGTCGAGGAGCGGTCGCGGAGCATCCCGGCCGCCTCGGACGCGCGGGTCTCGCCCGGTATCTCGAAGGTCAAGACTACCGGTTCCAGGTCTTCCAGGCCCAGTTCGGATCTCACCGATTCCCGCGCGGCGTCCGCGTTGCGCCCGGCCTCCGAGGCAACCCGACGGCTCATTTGCTCCGGGTCGAGCTCCTGGCAGATGGCGATGCCGCCGCCCATGCGCCGCTCCCACCACCAGCGGTAATCCACGCCGGTGAAGTTCTCCTCCACGAGCATCGTGGCCTTGTCGGCCAAAAACTCGTTGAGGTGTTCGTTCATGGGACCGGTTATACCAGTTTTCGCGGGCCGCCTCCCAGAACTGCATTGCGGCGGCTGTCTCCACATCCTTTCCGTAGGGCGAGGCTCGTATACAATCTCTCGCAACAGGCCGTTGGGAGTTGGGAAAGGACGAAATGCTCCTTATGAAGAACCCAAAAACGCGTGACGCCAGAAGTTGGCCGAGCGCCAGGGCAATGGAATTCCGGAGAGAGGGGGGAGGGGAAGTCGCGGGCCGCCACGAGCTTTGGCTTCGGCGTCCGTGAGCGGTGTCTCGGCGATGGTCCACGACCGGGCCCTTGAAACCTACGGGTTCGGCGACGATCACCCTTTCAACCCGCTTAGGATCCGCCTGACCCTGGAGCTTTGCGAGGCTTCGGGGCTCTTCGAGGGGCACGAGTTCGTCGCATCCGAGCCCGCCGGCGAAGAGGACTTGCTCACCGCCCACAGTCTTACCTACGTTCGGCTCGTGCAGGAGGCCGGGCGCGGCGCGGCCGCGGCCGCGGAGTTGATGCGCTACGGCATCGGCACCTCCGATAACCCGGTCGTGCCCCAGGTCCACGAAGCCGGTTCGCTGGTAGTCGGCGCGGTGCTCAAAGCCTGCCGGGGCGTGATGGAGGGAGAGCTGGATCACGCCCTGTGCATCTCCGGCGGGCTCCACCACGCCCTCCGCTCCGCCGCCAGCGGGTTCTGTTTCTACAACGATGCCGCCGTGGCGATATCCCGGCTCAAGCAAGAGTATCCGGGTATCAGGGTCGCCTACGTGGACACCGACGCCCATCACGGTGACGGCGTGCAGTGGGCATTCTACGACGACCCGGAAGTGCTCACCGTTTCGATGCACGAATCCGGCCGGCACCTCTTCCCCGGAACCGGCGGGACCAACGAAAAAGGTCGTGGGGCCGGCAGAGGCTACTCCGTCAACGTCCCGCTAGAGCCGTTCACGGACGACGAATCCTGGATACAGTGTTTCGAAGCCGTCGTCCCCGAAGTGTTGCGGGCTTTTCGGCCGGATCTCATCCTCTCCCAGAACGGCTGCGACGGGCACAAGCTCGACCCCCTGACGCACCTCTCGGCCACCACCAGGCTCTACGAACACGTACCATCCCGCGTCCACGATCTCGCGCACGAGCTTTGCGGCGGGAAGTGGGTCGCAACCGGCGGCGGAGGCTACGATATATGGCGGGTCGTGCCCCGGGCCTGGGCGGCCTTGTGGGCCGCCGTTTCACACCAGGAAACGCCCGAGAAAGCCGACGCGGATTGGCGGGCCAAATGGGGTGAAAGAAGCCCCGTAACGCTGCCGCATCTAATGCGCGATGATCCGGACGATTACCCACCCGCGCCCCGCGCGGAACGGATATCCGCCGCCAACCGCCGTACGGCGGAAGCCGTGCTAGAGAACGTCGTGCCGCTCATCCGGTAGTTGCTCCTGGCGGGTATGGTAAATCGTGCAATTTCGGGGGGTCATATGCTACCCTCTCATAGGCTATGAAAGAAAAACACTACGAAACCGGCGCGGTGGTGCTCGCCACCGAGACCCCACCGAAACCAAAAGAAACGACCGAGCGGCGTACGAGCCAGGAGCCGCCATACAAAGTCATCCTGCACAACGACGATTACACGCCGATGGAGCACGTCGTGTCGGTCCTCAGGAAGGTCATCCCGCGCATGAGCACGCGCCAGGCGGTTTCTATCATGATAGAAGCCCACACCAACGGCAAAGCCGTCGCAACCAAGACCCACAAAGAACTCGCCGAGCTCTACGCCGAGCAGCTAAACTCCGAAGGGCTCATCGCCTCCATCGAGCCAGACTGACCTCCGGCAATAGCCCCGGCAATTGTGGTAATTTAGGCTCTGGACCGGGATCGGTTTCGTTGTCGGCAACCTGGATGAAAGCCTAGTTGAAGCAAAACCTGACACGTCGAAACTTTCTAAAATTGAGCGGGGCCGGGGTGGCCGGCGCCGCCGTGCTAGGCACCGCCGCCGTTAGCTCGGGGTGCGGCAACCCTTTGAGTGGAGATTCTGACATGAACGTAATAGTCGTCGTCATAGATAGCCTGCGCAAGGACCACGTCGGGGCTTACGGAAACAACTGGATACAGACCCCCAACATGGACGCCCTGAGCCGGGAGAGCCTGAGGTTCACGAGGGCGTTCCCCGAATCCATACCAAGCATCCCCGCCCGGCGGGCAATCCACACGGGCCGGAGGACCTGGCCGTTCAAAGACTTCGACCCGGTGCCGACCGACCTGTTTCAGATGCCCGGTTGGCAGCCTATTCCAGAAGGCCAGACGACGCTGGCCGAGATCCTCACCGAATCCGGTTACGAGACCATGTTCGTTACCGACACGGTGCATCAGTTCAAGCCGAACTACAACATGCACAAGGGTTTCCGGCCGTTCCACTTCGTGAGGGGTCAGGAACGGGACTTTTACCGCCCGCTCTCGGCCCTCTCCGAAGAAGACATGAACGAAGCTTTGCGGGGTGGCGGGATCAAGCAGAAGGCGACGGACATAATCCGCCAGCATTTCGTCAACACGCGGGGCCGGTCCAGCGAGGAAGATTGGTTCGCGCCGCAGGTTTTCAGGACGGCGATGGACTACCTGGATACGGCGTCGCAGGCAGACAACCCGTTCTTTCTCCTCGTGGATGCCTACGACCCGCACGAACCCTGGGACCCGCCCGAGAAATACGTCAAGCTCTACGATGACGGAGAAGGTCCCAGGTTGATGTCGTCGGAGAGCGGCTCCTCCACCTGGTTGGGCAAGGAAAAGCTCGACCGGATGCACGCCCTCTACTCGGCGGAAGTAACGATGGTGGACCACTGGCTCGGTAACTTCATGGACAAGTTCGACGGGTTGAACCTGGGTGAAAACACGCTGCTACTCATGATCTCCGACCACGGCATCGCTTTCGGGGAGCACGGTTACGCGGGCAAGGTGGAGGAGGCGCTGTACCCGGAGCTCACCGACGTGCCCTTTTTCATAAGACACCCGGAAGGCAAAAAGGCCGGCGAAGCTTCGGACTACTTCGCTTCCACGCACGACATCGTACCCACGGTGCTCGGCGCGCTCGGCAAAGAAAAACTCGACGGCATGAACGGCCAGGACCTGAGCGTCCTGTTCGAGGACGGTACGCCGGACGACGCGAGGCCGTACTTCACGCTTGGCTACAAGGGGCACTCGTGGGCCAGGGACGACCGCTACGTAATGTTCTCGAAAAACGACGGCGGCGGCGCGAAACTCTTCGACATATCGAGCGACCCGGACATGAAAGAAGACATCGCCGGCGCGAACCCCGACGTGGTGAAGCGGATGTTCGACGACTACATCCTGAGAGACGCCGGGGGATCTCTCCCCCAGTTCGGGTAGGCCAGTCCCGGGCCGCGTTACCGGGACACGGCCTGCGCCCCGGCAACCACACGTCCTACCACCTCGGCCGCCGGCATAGAACGGCTTAGGCCCGCCGACTGGCCGGCCCAAAGCGACATGAACTCCGGCCGGGATTGTTCTTTGGCCGCGTCCCGGATGTCTTTGGTCCAGGCGTTCTGGACCGGGTACGCGGGGACCTCTGTTTCGTGTTCCTCCATCTCCCGCAGAAAGCGATTCTTGACCGCCCGTGCCGGTTTGCCGGAAAACACCCGGGTTACCATCGTGCCGTCGGCCGGGGCTTCTAGTACGGCCTTTTTGTAGTCCGGGTGGGCGCCGCTTTCCTCGCAGGTTAGAAAAGCCGTGCCCATCTGAACGGCTTCGGCCCCCAGGGCCAGCGCCGCCGCGAGGCCCCGTCCGTCCGCCACGCCGCCGGATGAGATCACCGGGACCCGCAACGCATCCGCCAGTTGGGGCACGAGTGAGAACGTGCCGATCTCGGCGTCCGCGAAGTCGCCGAGAAAAGTCCCGCGATGTCCCCCGGCTTCGGAGCCCTGAGCCGTCACGATATCCACCCCGGCTTTCTCCAGAACCAGCGCCTCATGCACGGTAGTGGCCGTGCCGATCGTGGCAATGCCGGCCTCTTTCAGGCTCGAAATATGGCGCTCCTCCGGGACTCCGAAGGTAAAGCTAAAGACGGGGACCCGGGCTTCGACCACCGCTTCCAGTTGTTCCGCGAACGACGGGGCGTAGGGGCCGACTTCTTTGGGTGCATCTATGCCAAGCTCCGCCCGGTATGGCTCCATCAAGCCGTTGACGCGCCGTATGGTCTCGATCTTGGCGTCGGGCTGTTCCGGTACGAAGAGGTTGACGGCAAACGGGCGATCCGTGAGGGTCCGGACATCGGAGATCGCCTTTCGTACGGCGTCCGGGGACATGTAGCCCGCGCCGAGGCTCCCGAGTCCGCCGGCGTTCGAGACGGCGGCCACGAGTTCGGGCGTGGTGATGCCACCCGCCATCGGGGCTTGAATGATCGGATGATCTATATTCAGGAGTTGCGTGACCCTGGTACTCAGGTCCACCGAGGTACCAGGGCCGAGAGGTTCGTTATCCTTTTGGTCACGGCGTTAGCCGCCGATCTGGCTCATCGTCCTGTTGCGGGACTCTTCCGGTAGCGTGAGGCCGGCCGCCGGTTTTATGCCCGCCGTGTGCCACAGAACTTCATGAATGGCTGGTATCGGGTCCTCGGAGCGGATGGCGTCCTTTACCGGCACGTCCAGGTCCGTGAGGAGGCACGGGTGGATCTTGCCGTCCGCCGTGAGTCGTAGCCGGCTGCACCGGGCGCAGAAAGGCTCGCTTACCGGCGTTATGACCCCGAAAGTCCCGGGCGCCCCGTCGAACTTGAACTCGTCCGCCGGCGCCGCCGGGTCTTCCTTTGCCACGGGTTTCAAGTCGCCCAGCTCTTCCTGGGCGCGGTCCAGGATCTCGCGCCCCGGGATAAAGAGCGACCGGAAGCGGGAGCCGTCGGTGTCGCCGTTGAGGGGCATTAGCTCTATAAAGCGGGCGTGTATGGGATATTTCAGCGTCAGCTTCGCCATCTCGGAGATCTCATCGTCGTTCACCCCGCGCATCGCCACCGCGTTCAGCTTTACCGGCGAGAGCGGGGTTTCGAGGGCGGCCATTACCGAGTCCCACACCTTCTCGAAGTGGTTGCGGCGCGTGATGAACTGGAATTTCTCCGGCTGCAACGTGTCGAGCGAAATATTTATGCGGTCCAGGCCCGCTTCTACGAGGTCTTCGAGGTAGTCTTTGAGCAGGAAGCCGTTGGTCGTCATGGTTACGTCTTCGAAACCCATCGCCTTGAGTTGCTCGATAAACCACACGACGCCGCGCCGGACGAGCGGCTCGCCGCCGGTTACACGGACTTTGGTGACGCCGAGCCCGAGGCAGGCTTCCGCGAAAGTAAGCATCTCTTCCAGGGTAAGGATTTCACTCTTATCCTGAAAGACGATGTCTTCGGGCATGCAGTATTGGCAGCGGAAATTGCAGCGGTCGGTAACGCTGATCCGCAGATAATCCATCTTTCGGTTGTAGGAGTCTGTCAGTTGTGTAATGCTGGTTTTCAAAGCTCCTCCTTTCGGGACATTGTAAACCCTGCGATGCCGGATGGCTGCATCCGGCGCAAGATTTGTTCCGCCGTTACAATTACTATTGGATTAACGCTAAACTGCCCCAACAACCTATAAAGCTGGAGGAGACTTACAGCTTTGAGAAAACGTTTCCCCAATAAGAGGATAGGCCGTCTCCCCCGGGAGCTTCAAAGCCGCGCCGCGCGCCGCGGGCTCAGAGAGAGTGCCCGCTGACGACGGCGGTTCTCGTCCCGCTCGTTCTGGCGTTGCTGGCCGCGCCCGTCGCCGTGCTCGCGGGACTGATCCGTACAGACCTGGCTGCTCCGTCGGGGGCGGCGGTCACCGCCCTGGCGTTCGGGGCCACGCTCTACGGTTGGCTCGCGGGCGGCGGCAGGGTGGACGTTCCCTGGGCGCCGACCCTGGACCTGCGCTTCGCGGTCGAGCTGGATGGGCTCGCCGCGCTCTACGCGCTGCTCGCGACCGGCGTGGGACTTCTCGTCGTGATCTACGCTTCGCGGTACATACCGCTTCACCTGCACCACGAGAACCGGCCCCAGGAATACGCCGTCAGGTTCCACTTCTTCATCTTGCTCTTTATGGGCTCGATGGTCGGGCTCGCCATGGCGCAGGACCTTATCCTCATCTTCCTTTTCTGGGACCTGACCGCCATAGCCTCGTACTACCTGATCGGCTACGACGCCCACCAAGAAGAATCCCGCTCTTCGGCCCTCATGGCGTTGCTCGTCACGGGCGTCACCGCCGTTTTGCTCCTGATCGGCGCCCTCATGTTTTACGCCGCCTACGGAACCTTCTCCGTGCCTGAGCTGGCCGAACTTACAGAGCCCGGGCTGCTCCTGATCGTGGCCGGAGGACTCATAGCGGTCGCCGGGCTGGCCAAAAGCGCCCAGGTGCCCTTCCAGTTCTGGTTGCCGCGGGCCATGGCCGCCCCAACGCCGGTTTCGGCGTATCTCCACTCGGCGGCGATGGTGGCAGCCGGAGTTCTTCTCATAGGGAGGGTCTATCCGCTGCTACAGAAGAGCGAGTTCCTGCTCGGGGCGCTGACGGTTGTCGGGGCGGGCTCGATACTCGTGGGCGGCCTGATCGCGCTGACGCGCGACGTGCTCAAGCAGTTGCTGGCTTACTCCACGATTTCCCAGTACGGTTACGTGGTCTTTATGTTCGGGATGGGCGGCAAGTACGGGGCGATGGGGGCGTCTTTTTACGTTATAGCCCACGCGCTCGCCAAGAGCGCCCTGTTCCTGACCGCCGGCGCGGTGACGGAGGCGACGGGCGAAAACCAGCTCTCCCGTATCGGGGGCCTGGCGCGCCGAATGCCGCTGCTTGCGGTCTCCGCCGGGGCGACGGCGGCGGGACTCTCGGCGCTTCCGCTAACCATCGGTTTCTTCAAGGACGAGTTGCTGTTTGGGGCGGCGCTGGAAAAGGATAGTGTTTTGTTCGTCGGGATGGCGCTCCTGGCGACCGTCTTGACGCTCACCTATACCTGGAAGTTTTGGAGCGGTATATTCCTCGGAGACGAACGCGGCGAAGTTCGAGCTATACCCAAGGCGCTCGTATTGCCGATTACGGTCCTCGGAGTTCTGGTGCTCTCCGGGGGCATTTTCGTCGGTCCGTTCGAGCGGCTGGCGCGCGCCGCGGGTGAAGTTTCTTACGCAAAGACCGTAGAGAGCGTCGAACTCGCTTATCGGCTGGACGCCCGGCCAGAGAACCTGCTGGCGTTGGCGACGTTTGGGATCGGGGCGCTGGTTATTATCTCGATGCCGCTCTGGCAGGATGCGGCCGACCGGTTTGCAAAGCTCGGAGAGAAGTTCGGGCCGGAACGGGCTTACTTTGTCGGGCTGGATCGGCTTAACCGCTTCTCCACGTTCGTGTATCGTCTGGAAGTCCAGGATACGCGCGGCAGGGTGGCGGCTATTCTGGTGCCGGCGGGGATACTCGTCGGCCTCGGCCTCATCTTTACGGGGACCGACGGCGTGTACAAGCTCGGCGGGTTCGAGAGGGGCGACTTCCCGTTGCTGCTCGCCCTGATCGGGGCTTCCGTTGCCTCGGTGGCAACTTGCGTCGTCCGCAAGCACGTAACGCTGGTACTGGTTATTTCGGCCGCCGGTTTCTCCATAGCAATCGCCTACGCCTTTTTCGGCGCCCCGGACGTGGCCCTGGTGGCGGTGCTGGTGGAGACCATAATAACGCTCGTCGTTTTGGGCGTACTAAAGCTCATCCCCTACGACGTCTTGCGGCGGGGCGCGAGGATACCGGTTCAATACGCAAAGGCGAAGGCCAGCGTGGCGGTCCTGGCCGGCGGGTTTATGTTCGCGATAAGCTGGGCGACGCTCTCCCAAACCACGACGGAGGAAACCGCCGCCAAAGGCCTGTTGGAGCTTACGCCCGAAGCCCACGGCAAAGACGCCGTGACCGTGATCCTGGCCGACTTCCGGGGCCTGGATACGATGGGGGAGATCTCGGTGGTCGCCCTGGTCCTGCTCGGCATAGCGACCCTGCTCTGGCGCGGGAGGCTGCCGTGAACGGGAGGTTTCCATGAAAGGTGTGCGCGAGGGAAGCCCTGGCGGCGTGCCGGAAGGTGTTACGAGCGTTATGACGCGCACCGTCGCCCGGCTTTTACTGATACCCACGATGGTGACGGCCGCCGCGATCCTGGTGAAAGGTTACGTCGAGCCGGGGGACGGGTTCTCAGCCGGGGTCATCGTTTCTCTGGGCATCCTCATGCAGTACCTGGCCTTCGGCCGGGAGCAAACAGAGCGGCTTCTGCCGTTGCGCGGCGTCGGTTACCTGGCGTTCCTGGGGCTGCTGCTAACGCTGGTAATAGCCTTCCGGCCGCTGTTTTTCGGTGAGCCGCTCATGACGCACTGGCCGCCGCCGGGAGCCGACGTAATTTACTTCGGCACGTTGGAGATCATCACGGCGGTCGCCTTCGACATCGGGATATTTCTCCTCGTGGTCGGCTACGGGACGGGCACTATAAGCCTCATTGCCCGGCTCGTGGGTCGGATAGAGCGGAGCACCACCCAAGAAGAGCACCAGGACCCGGACGAGGCTTTCGGGGAGGGGCGGGGATGACGCTCATTATCTCGCTGGCGGTCTCCGTGGTCTTCGGGGCCGGCGCGTTCCTGGTCTTGCAGCGGAACCTGATCCGGGTGGTTATCGGGATACTGCTCATCTCGAACGCGGCCAATTTGTTTATCGTGGCGGCGGGGATCACGCGGGGGCGGGCCCCGATCTACCCGCTACCGGACGGCGCGGAGATCAGCGATCCCCTGGTGCAGGCGATGGCGCTCACGGCCATCGTGATCGGCTCCAGCGTCGCCGCCCTGCTCCTGGCCCTCAGCTACCGGCTCTACACCTCCCACAGCTCCATTGACCTGGAAGACATCTCCCAGGCCGAGGCGAAGGCCTCAGAAGCCCTCGACCGGGGCGAAGAACCCGAGCTGATAGACCCCGACCGCGAGGAGCCGGTTTGATCCCGATCTCGCTCGCCATCGGCCTCCCCTGGATCTTCGGGGCCATCCTGGCGATGCTCGATGGTCGCCGCCCGCGCGTAAGCCTGCTGGCCCTGGTAGGCCTCGGGGTGAGCTTTGTCTCTGTCCTCGTGTTGGCGGTTCAAGTCTTTCGCGAGGGCACGGTGGTCTTCGTGGCGGGAGACTGGCCCCTGGGACTCGGCATCGCGTTGCGGGCCGACGCCCTGGGGGTGACGTTCGCCGCGGTGTCGAGCTTCGTGGTCTTCGTCGCGCTGCTCTACGAGGTGATCCTGGGCGTCCGCTCCCGGACGTTCCCGGCCCTGATCCTGTTCCTCAATACCGGGCTCGTCGGCATCTTCCTCACCGGGGATATGTTCAACTTCTACGTCTTTTTCGAGATCGCCATGACGGCGGCCTACGTGCTGACCGGCTACCGGGAGCAGGACTATCAGGTGCGGGCGGCGTTTATCTTCGCCGTAGTTAACTTGCTGGGGTCGGTGATCTTCCTGATCGGGGTCGCCGCTTTGTATCATATTACCGGAACACTGGATATGAGGATGGCGGCCGAGCGGGCGCTGGAGACCGGGGCGAACCCGACGCTCATTATCGCGACGGCCATCTTCGTGGCCTTCGGGTTGAAGATCGGGCTTTTCCCGTTCCATTTCTGGTTGCCGGCGGTGTACGTGGGGAGCCACGCGCCGGTGGCGGCTATTTTGAGCGGGGCCCTGGCGAACATCGGGAGCTACGGGTTGCTCCGTTTTGGCGGGTACATTCTGCCGGACCAACTCGCTTTCGGGACGCCGGTGTTGCTGGTGCTGGGGGCGACGAGCATTATCTACGGGGCGCATCAGGCGGTCGCCCGGCGCTCGCCGGTTGAGGTAATGGCGTACTCGGCCATCGGTCAGGCCGGGTATATCTTGATCGCCCTGGCTATCGGCGGGCCGGTGGGTTACGCGGCGGCGGTCATCTACGCGGTGGTCAACTCGCTGAACAAGTTGCTGGTCTTCCTGGCGACCGGGTTGCGGGGTTGGATGGTCGGGGCGGCCTTCGCCGTTGGCGCGTTCAGCATCGCGGGTGTCCCGCCGGCCGCCGGCTTCGTGAGCAAGCTCGCGCTCTTCAGGGCGGCCGTAGAGACCGGGAGCCTCGCCGGGAGCGTGGCGTTGGTTGCCCTGATCTTCTTGGGCGGCGCACTGTCCTTTGTTTACTCGTTCCAGATCTACCAGAGCGTCTACCTGAAACCCGGTAGGATGGAGCGCGGCAAACCCAGCCCGCTCGGGGCCAGGATACTGGTAGTCGCGCTGGCGGCGTTCCTGATCTCACTGGGCCTCTGGCCGGAGCCGCTGCTCTACGTGGGCGAACAGGCCGCCCGGGTGCTGGTAGGTGGTCCGTAGGCTTGAAGTACGTGGTCTTCTCGCTTTTTCTACTCACCCTCGCCTACCTGCTGGTGCTGGGTAGCTTCGCGCCCTGGGATATAGCGATAGGCGTGGTGATATCCGGGGCTATTATCTACGTGACCCGCCGGTTCACTTTCCGGGAGAAGCCGAGCTCGCAAAACCTGGTAGGGCGCTTTCTACACTTCTGGCCTTTCCTGGTGGCCGAAGTGTGGAACATCGTCACGGGGACCTGGGAGGTCGCTTTGGTCACCCTGCACTTGAGGCCGCTGGTCAGCCCCGGAATAGTGGCCGTCCCGATAGGCGACCGGACGCCGACCGGCGTGGCGGTCTCCGCCCAGTGCACGACGCTCTCGCCGGGGACTTTCCTCGTGGACGTGGACTGGGAAAAAGGCGTAATGCTCATCCACGCCCTGGACGCCAGCGACCCGGACGAGGTCCGCCGCGAGCACCAGGAGTTCTACGACAAGTGGCAGAGGAAAGTGTTCCCATAGTGCTTACAAAAAAGACAGAGGAGGTTCTTAGTTGCACACGGTAGTCTTCCTTGCCGCGGCGGGTTGGATGACGGTGCTACTCGTGGTAAGCGTGGTAGCGACCATCCAGCTTCGGGATACGGCGGGCCGCATCCTGGCGCTCGACACCTTGACCCTCATACTCGTCGGGTTGCTGGTGCTCTTCGCCGGCGCCTTCCAGACGGCCTACTACCTGGACGCCGCCCTGATACTGGCACTACTGGCGTTCGTCAGCACCATCGCCGCCGCCCGCTACCACGGCGAAAGGAACATCTTCTAGTGGCCGCGATACTCCCCTGGGTAGCCGACGTACTCATCGTCTTCGGCACGTTCATAGTAACCATCGGCGTCTACGGCATAATCCGCATGCCGGACACCTTTACCCGGCTCCACGCGGCGAGCAAATCGGTCTTTCTAGGCCTCATAACGCTGCTTCTGGCCTCGACGCTAACCGGCGAGCCGGGCATAATCCTGCGCGTCGTGATGATCGCCTTTTTCCTCCTGATGACCACGCCGGTCTCGGCGCACGTTATCGGGAAAGCGTACTTCCATCGGGGCGGCAAGATGCGAGCCGCAGACGCCGTAGACGAGTCGGGCCACCACCTGAACGAGCCCGAAGGAAGCGAAGGCTCCCCCTAACCGGCGCTAGCCGGCGGCGAGGCGCGCTATCTCTCCCGCCAGCGTATCCCAACCGAGGAACTCGACGCTGTTGCGCCGCACGAGAGCCCCGCACACGGCCCTTTCCTCTTGGGACCTGCTGAGGTAATCCATCAGGGCGCGGGCGAGGGCTCCGAAGCCGTCCATGTTGATGCGGAGGTCGAAAGGCAGGCCGCGGCCCACGATGGCGCCAGCCTCCCGGAGGCCGGAGTGGTCGGCCACAAAAGGCGGGACCCCGCTCGCAGCCGCCTCCGCCGCCACGAGCCCGAAGCTCTCCGGGAAGATCGAAGGCACGACCGCCACGTCCGCCGCCGGCAAGAGCTTCGCCAACTCCCGGTGCTCCAGCGGCCCCACGAACTCCACAGCCTCCGCCATCCCCGCCGCTTCCCGCAACAAGTCCTCCGGGACGCTGAAATGAGAGATGTGCTCCGGCGTGCCGTCCCCGTAGAACCTTCCACCGCCGGCCAGCAACTCCAGGGTCCGCCGGTCTCCGGTGCTCATGCAGAGCGTCAGGGCTTCCAGGGTTTCCCGGTAAGTGCCGAACCCCACGACGAGGAGCCGGGCTCCCGTACGATGGTAAACGCGGGCGAACGCCGAGAGCAGGCTGTGAACACCTTTCGAGTGTATGAGCTTACCGACGTAGATGATGAGCGGCGCGTCCGCGTCCAGGAGGTCTTTCAGGCGTTCCCCGGCGTCCCGGTCGCGGGAACGGGGGTCGTAGGAGACGGAGATCTCTTTTAGTCCTTCTGCCAGGGGTTCGGCGTCCGGCTCGCCTCCCAGTAACCTGCGGAGCGCCGCGGCCTGATCCGGCCCGCGCCCGGTGCCGCCGGCCAGTTCTTCGAGGGAGCCCGGATCCAGGGCTCCCGGACGAAAGAGGTCTGTGTCCACGCCCCCCGGCAGCGCCCGAACCTTGCTCCCCAACTCTGGGAAGTCCTCTAGCACGGTGCCCGCGCTGTCCTCGGATAGGGCCAATATCTTAGCCGCGCCTCGAAGTCCGTCGCGGGCAACGGTCCGGTAGAACTCGCTCCTGCGGGCGACGTACTGTAGGGCGCTGCCGTGAACGATGCTCAGGTACGGCACGCCCGTCCCGGAGAGGGCCTTCAGGGAGATCAGGGGCCCCGGCACCGAGTGGTTCGTGATGACCGCCCCGGCCCCGCTGTGGGCGAGCACGGTTTGCAGCGCGGAAACGTTTCGCCGGACGTAAGCGTCGAACTCTTCTCCGGACAGGTCCAGGAAAGTCTTTACCCGCCAGCCCGGATAATCGTCGTAGACGTAGACGGGCAACAGGTCCCCGATGTCCGGCGTATAGACCGTGCAGCGGCCGTCGTAGGAAGTCTCTTGACCGTCTTGGAACGTAACACCGTTCTCGTCCGCCGCATAATGGCCGGCGACGAAATCGTAGTCCAGAGGCCCCGGTTCCTGGCAGAGCAGGTGTACCTCGTGTCCGGCGCGGGCCAGGGCCCGGCAGAGGTTCTGGACGTAGACGTTGCTCCCCGAACCGGAGAGCATGTATCCGTGGATCATGAGTAGCTTCACGTCCGGGAGGATAGCAGAGCGGAGAGGCTACCGGACTACTATGGCCTGGACCGGGTTTAGATCCGCGCAACCCGCAAAAGCCACGCCAGCTTCACTCCAGGCGCCGTGGTGGATGATTAGGAAGCATGATACTATTGTTCTAGGGTGAAACTTATCGGGCCTAGAGCCTGAGGGATTGCAATTAGGAGGAGGAAAACATGTCTAGCACTCAGCAAGACGGTCGGCAGGCTGGCGCCGAGGAGCGGGCCACCGACTTCGACGCGGTCATCATTGGCGCCGGGTTCGCGGGGCTGTACGCGCTCCACAAGCTGCGCGGTGAGATGGGGCTCTCCGCGCGGGTCTTGGAGGCGGGGAGCGGCATCGGCGGCACGTGGTATTGGAACCGCTACCCGGGCGCGCGCAGCGATTCGTCCAGTTGGATCTACTGCTACTCGTTCGACGAAGAGCTCCGCCAGGAATGGGAGTGGAGCGAACGCTACCCCCAGCAGCCAGAGATACTGAGATACCTCGAGCATGTGGCCGACAAGTTCGACCTGAACCGGGACATCCAACTGGAGACGTGCGTAACGGCAGCGACCTTCGACGAGGCGTCGGAGCGGTGGGAGATCCGCACGGATACGGGCGACGTCGTCTCGGCGAAATTCCTCATCGCCGCCTTGGGCGCCCTATCGGCGGCGAACGTGCCGGACATCCCCGGCCTGGAGAACTTTACCGGCGATTGGTACCACACCGCAGAATGGCCCCAGGAAGGCGTCGATTTCACCGGCAAGAGGGTCGGGTCCATCGGCACCGGAGCGACCGGCATCCAGGTCGCCACGGAGATCGCCGGGCAGGCGGATCACCTCACCGTCTTCCAGCGCACCCCCAACTACGCTCTCCCGCTCGGCAACCATGAGCTAGACGACGAGTTCCGGCGGTGGTACAAGGAGAACTACGACGAGATATGGGAGCGGGTCCGCCACAACTTCTCGGGCCACGACTACGATTTCATCGGAAAATCCATCCTGGAGGCGACGCCGGAGGAGCGCGAGAGCGCGTTTCAGGAGCGGTACGACCGCGGCGGCTTCGGCCTGTGGTTGGGGAACTACGACGACATCCTCGACAACAGGGAAGCGAACGACCCCGTCTCCGAATGGATGCGGGAGAAGATCGCTGGGCGGGTCGACGACCCTGTAATGGTCGAGAAGCTCACCCCCCGCAACCACGGGTTCGGCACCAAGCGGGTGCCGCTCGAGAACGGCTACTACGACATATTCAACCGCGACAACGTCGAGCTCGTCGACGTCCAGAAAGCGCCGATTGAGGAGATCACCCCAACCGGGGTGCGCGCCAAGGACGGAGACCACGAGTTCGACGCCCTAGTGTTCGCCACCGGCTTCGACGCCATGACCGGCCCATACAACAAGATCGAAATTCGGGGCCGGGATGGACAACTGCTGAGCGAGAAGTGGGCGGAGGGACCGCGCACCTACCTCGGGCTCATGAGCGCGGGCTTTCCAAACTTGTTCGCCGTCACCGGGCCGCAGAGCCCGTCGGTGCTCACGAACATGCCGGTCGCCATCGAGCAGCACGTCGATTGGGTCTCGGAGGCCATCCAGCACATGCTCGACAACGGCCTGGGAATCGTCGAGCCCACCCGCGAGGCGGAGGACGAGTGGGTCGACCACTCACAGGAGGTGGCCTACGCCACGCTGTTGCCCCAGTCCGCCACCTGGTACATGGGCGCCAACATCCCCGGCAAGCCGCGGGTCTTCCTTCCCTACCTCGGGGGGCTCGGACCCTACCGCCAAAAGTGCGACGAGGTCGCGGCGAACGAGTACGAAGGATTCGCCTTCGCCGAGGGGGCCAACCGGGACGAGACCAACGCGTGACAGGGAAGCTATCTTGCCGCCACTGAGACCGCGGAAATTTGGCGGACGCCCCTGGCAAATTAGCCACTAGTAGAGGTAGTAGAGACCCACCATGAAGCTGCCCCCTTACCGGTGGCTGCTAGTAGTCGCGCTGGCCGTGATCGTCAACGTGGGCTACGGGACGATATTTTACTCGTTCAGTGTGCTACTCGGAGAAGACGCGGCGTCTGGAGAGTTCAGCCGCACGTTGTTGTCTGCCTCACTGGGACTGGGGGTGATCGCCTCTGGCATGCTCGCGCCTCTTGTGGGTACGCTCTGTGACGCCGGCGGGCCCCGGAGAGTATTCCTCGTGGGAGCAGTACTCGGTGCGGCGGGACTCGCCATGTTCTCGCGGGCGACGGAAGGGTGGCAGGTAATTGTCGCCTGGCTACTTCTGCTAGGCCCGGCAATGGCGGCCGTCTTCTACGAACCGGCGTATGTGGCGATAGATCAGTGGTTCGAGGGACCGCAGGGAAAGCCACTGGGTCTGCTCACGCTGGTAGCGGGACTATCAGTGACTATCTTTTTGCCGCTAACCCAGTGGCTGGTGGAGCGCTTTGGCTGGCGGGACGCTACGCTGGTGCTGGGCGTAGTGCTGCTGACGGTAGTTTGGGCGCTCTCGTTGCTCGTCGTGCGGGACCGGCCCCGAGAAGGTGCGGGGTTGCGAGATGTAAACCCGAAGGCCGTATACAAGTCCGTGTTGGAGGCTTTCGGTTATACGGACCGGACCTTCTGGGTTATCAGCGCGTCTTTCTTCTTGGGGCTGGCAGCTACCTTCGCCCTTCTCTTCCATCAGATCGCATATCTGCAAGACTTGGGTTTCCCGGCAGGCCGGGTAGCCGCGGCGGTAGGAGTAATTGGAATCATAAGCCTGCCAGCCCGGTTTTTTATCCCCGCGTTGGGAGATCGCGTGCCTCCCCGGTTGCTCATGGCCGTCGTCTTCGGCGTGCTCGCCCTCTCCGGACTGCTTTTGTTCGGAACGGGGCAGTGGTGGCGAGTCTATCTCTACATAGCGCTGTTCGGAACGGTTTTCGGTGCGGTCTTGCCGATGCGGGCCGTAATAATGTCACGGTATTTCAGCGGGGAGCTCTATGGGCGGATGATGGGTATTCAACAGTCGATGCTCGCCTTCGCGATAGCCGGGGGGCCGTTCGTCGCAGGAGCCCTACGGGACGCAGGCGGGTCGTATACCGTCCCCTGGCTTGTATTTACCATGATGTTCGCCGCGGCCATACCCCTCGTATTGACGGTCCAAAAGTAGAGCTTTTGGGGTCACCTGTTCCGTGGCATGTTTGTATGACCGTCGAGGGGACGGCGATTTGTGGGGGACCTCTGGATCACGCTAGGGCCGGGGGCCTTGTGAATGATCCTGGATAGAGAAGAAGAACTGTACGCATGGACCGGATGGATGCGGGGCTGATCTGCCGGCGGCCCGGGGGTTCTTCTGGATGCTAGAAGCCCCGCCACCCTACTCGCCCTTTGGCAATCGGGAGAAAAGCCCAAAGACGAAACCAGTTTCCTCGTCGCCAATCAGTAGATAGCCTACCTCTGCCGGCGTTCCGTCCGAAAGCATAACCCTGCCGGGACAGATATCGAGGTGCTACCGGCAAACAAAGCCGGGATAAAATGCTAGTTAAGCTGTAATATTTCCAGGATGACACTTATTATTTGCTAGGAGGATACCCGTGGCCCGCACCAAAGTAGCTGCCGTACCGGAAGTCGGAGATGAGGCGCCGGAGTTCCATCTGCCAAGCGCCCAGGGAGGCCAGCTTCGGCTCAGCGTGCGGACCGCGCGGGGACCGGTGGTAGTCGTTTTCTATAGCGGGGTGGACTACGAGGAGGACGTGGAATACTTCAAGGCGCTGGCCGGGAAAGAAGACGAGATCAATATGGCCGCCGCCTCGGTAGTGGGTATTAGCGTCGGTGGTCCCGACGAGGCACGAGACTTCTTGAAGCAGAGCGGCATGAAATCCTACGTGCTCTACGACTACGCGAAGGTCGCCAGCCGGGAGTGGGGGCTTCTGGAGAAAGACAAGAAGCTCGGAGAGTATGCCCGTCCTGCGGTGTTCATAGTGGGGACGGACCGCGATATTATCCACGCCTGGACCGACGATCGCCCGGACGCGGAGGAACTGTTGGCGAAGATCAGCGAGATCACCGGCCTCCCCAAACCCGTTGAGGAGGGTGAGGAGGAAGAGAAACCCAAAAAACCGAAGAAAGCCGCCAAACCGGACGAGGCCGCCGAAGGCGCAACGGAGAAACCGAAAGGCGAGAAACCGAAAGGCGAGAAACCGGAAGGCGAGAAGCCGTCAGCCGAAGAGCGGGAAAAGCGCCGCGCCGAACGTAAAGCTGCCAGCGAGCCCGAAGCCGGAAAAACCGATGAACCGGAGGCGCAAGCATTGGGAGAAGAGAAAGCGCCCGAACAGGAGGTCGGTGCTAAAGATAGCGGGGCGTCAGAGATCTCTTCCGAAGAGATTCCTGAACAAGGAAGACCCGAGGCGCGGACCGGAGACGAGAAGACCGGAGAGCAGTAGTTATCAGGGGCAACCGGTAAACAACTCTCAAAGCGTGGCAACTCTACCCGGCGGACGTTAGCGTTCCGCCGGGACTCTACGAGAACATGGGCATTCGGGTAGGCAATATCTTCGCAGGGAACAACCTTGTCCGGCTGCGCTAGTCCTTCCGCTTCGGGGTGTTCTCCCCTTCTTCCGTTAGCTCTTTATCGTTGGGCTCGTCGGTTTTTGGTTTACCCAGCTCGTTCGTGAAGTCCCGGGCGCCGCGACCCAGGGAACGAAAGATGGCGGTTATACGCTTGGGGCCCAACACCAGGAACACCACGAACAGCAGGATCAGTAACTCGAAAGGCCCCATCAGGCGTATCTCCAGACTCTAGGCACTAGTAACGTCGGGCTTCCATTAGGTGTTTCAGGCGTTCGAGCGAGCGTTCTCCGTTGCTCAAGACGAAGCGGTCCATGCCGGCCGCCCGGGCGATCCGGCCGAGAAACCGTCGCCGTAGCCGGAACTCGCCGCTGTAGGTGACGACGCTTACCCCGGTCCCGTCAGAGGATATCTCCACCAGCCCCCCGCCGTCGACTACCGAGTCGTAGGACCAACGTACCCTCTCGGGGTTGTGCTCGTGTACCGTGACTTCGGGTGCGAGCTTGCCGATTGGGGTATCAAGCCGCAGCCGGTATGTGTTTCCTCCGAGAAGCTCTACGTCCTCGACGCCAACCATCCAGTGCCGGGCGTGACGGAAGTCTCCCATGTAAGCGGCGACGAGCGGCGCGGGGGCTTCTATGCGTTGCCGAATCGTTAGCGGTTGACCGTTTCCTTGCGTCATCCCCACCCCAGTTCTTCTAGTTGCTCGTCGTCGAAGCCGAAGTGGTGGGCAATTTCGTGTACCACCGTCACCCGCACCTGTTCTTCGAGCTCTCCGGATGGGAAGTCCCGTTCCAGAGGACCGCGGAAGATCGTGATCCTGTCCGGCAACGCCCCATAGTAACCCGACCCCCGGCCCGTGAGCGGTATGCCTTCGTACAGGCCGTAGAGCGAGCCCCCGTGGGCCAACGGCTCGGAGCCTTCCGGCCAATCTTCTACCAGGATGGCGACGTTGTCCAGGAGTTCCAGGAATTCCGGCGGCAGGTTGTCTACCGCGTTACCGACGATCTTCTCGAAGTCTTCGAAATCCGGGGCATCTTCTTTCATGGAGGTTATTGTACTTACTGTGCTCCACAGATGCGCCCCACAGGCGCGCCCGCAGGCGCGATTCTCGCCGGGAAGCGTGTTCCCCGAAGCCCGGGACCTGGCTAGACTACGCTTCGACGGGTGTTTCTGTTCGGGAGTTCGGCGGACTGCAGCCAGCTACTGGCGCCTTCCCGACCGAGTCCGCGGGCGGCGATGCAGGTGTCGGCGCCCGGCCGCCACGGGTGATCCGAGCCCGGCAGTTTGCCGGCAGAGCCCGCAAAGTCATCTTCCATGTGTTGTAATCGTGTACGTTGTATATGCAGCAGGTAACCGGATGGATTGATCTGTCTCAGTATGTTGTAATTTTTACGAATGTTTTACGATTCTAGTTCAGGCTGCCTGAAACGATGTTGGCCCTGGAGGCGCTGGGAGGTGTAGGGATTGAGGTTTCTCTCCGGATCACGGCCGGGACGTTGGGTAGTGTGGGCCTGGTTCAGGATGCTCGGCAAGCCGTTGCCGGTATCGCACGCGGCGGAGTGGATGAGGATCCCGGAGCACTCCGTGGAGCAGGTCCTCGAAACCGGGGCCTTGAACAGCCTCTACCCGCGAGACGTGCTAGAGGCTGCGCGTCGGATGGACCGCCAGCGCCGCGAGCACGACGAACATCACAAGCGTGACTCCTAAAATCCCCTCACCCCCAAGCGCCGGGCTCCCGCGATAGGCCGGTTAGCGTTTCGCTCAACTCCCAGAGCTTTCGGGCCGCTACCGCGTCGCGGGAGGCTTCGGAAGAGGAGGCTGGTCTTTCTTCGGCGAAGTACCCGCCGCTTACGCCCTCGACCTCGGGGGAGGAGGCCAGGTAGATCGAGGTGCGGGCGCCTTTCTCCGGCGGGGTCGAGAAGCGGCGAAAGAGCGCCAGGACCGGACGGGCGTACCAAACTTTGTTGTTGGAGCCGATGTTCGTGGCGACCGCGCCGGGGTGCAGGGCGTTGGCGGTGACGCCGGTTCCTTCGAGGCGCCGGGCCAACTCGTAGGTGAACATAATGTTGGCGAGCTTCGATTGCCCGTAGGCCCGCCAACCACTGTAATTCCCTTCGAGGCTCGGGTCTTCCAGGTTTATGCCCGCGCCTTTGTGGGCCCCGGAGGCGACGTTGACGACGCGGGAAGGGGCGGCGGCTTTGAGCGGGCCGAGCAGCAGGTTCGTGAGCAGGAAGTAGTTGAGGTGGTTCACGGCGAAGGTCCGCTCCACGCCGTCCACCGTCTCACCGTATTCCGTAAAGAAAGCCCCGGCGTTGTTCACGAGGACATCGAGGGTTTCGTGCTCCGACCGGAACTCTCCGGCGAGACGACGGATCTCCTCCTGAGAAGATAGGTCGGCCAGCAACCATTCTACGTTCCCATTGCCGCTATCCGCCGCGATGCTTTGGGCCACGGCCTCGGTCTTGTCCCGATCCCGGCCCACCAGGACCATCGTGGCGCCCCGCTTCGCAAGCTCGCGGGCCGTGACCTCTCCGAGGCCGGACGTCGCCCCGGTGACCATGCAGATTTTGCCTTCTAATGAGCTTCGCGATTGTGTCATAAGGTTCACTCTCCTCCTGAATAAGTAACGTGCCGATGCCGGGGGTTTAGTTGTACCATTGTGTCTGTCGGAGGCGATGTGGCTCCGCTGGAGTTTCGCGACGGAGGTATGTTGGAACGAGAGAAGATGCGGGCGGTCGTGGCGCGGGGTCACGGCGGGCCGAAAGTATTGCGCGTCGAGGAGGTCGAACGCCCCGAAGCCGGGGAAGATCAACTGCTGGTAAAGGTCCGGGCCGCCGGGGTCAACCCGATAGATTGGCGTCTCCGGCGTGGGGAGCTTCGCCCGGTCACGGCCCTCAAGCGGCGGCGAATCCCGGGCCGGGACGTGGCCGGGGAGGTCGTGTACGCCGGCGACCGGGTAGAGGCTTTCGATGCCGGGAACCGCGTCTACGCGATGCTCGACGGTATTTTCGGTGGCTACGCGGAGTACGCGGTAGTGAACCAGGACGCGGTGGCGGCCGTGCCGGAGAACCTCTCGTACGAAGAGGCCGCGGCGACGCCCCTGGCCGCGCTAACGGCTATACAAGCCCTGCGCGGCGCCTTGCGCGACCTGCCCCACGACTGCGACGAGGCCCTCGGGCGCCGCCGGGTCCTCATAAACGGCGCGTCGGGGGGTGTCGGCACGTTCGCCGTGCAGCTTGCCCGCATCTTCGGGGCCGAGGTGACGGCGGTTTGTAGCGCCAAAAACCTGGGCCTCGTCAAGGAGCTCGGCGCGGATCACACGCTAGACTACGCCGAGGAGGACTTCACCCGTAGCCCGGGACTCTACGACGTTATCTTCGACGTGGCCGGCAACAAGGGCTTCCCGGCCTGCCGGCGGGCGTTGAGGCCCGGGGGAATATACGTAACGACCGAGCCGAAGCCCGCGGGCTTTCTGTGGCAGGCGCTGACTTTTCCGGGCGAGAACCGGAAGGCGCGGGTGGTTCTCGCGAAGACCTCCGGGCGGGATCTCGACTTGCTAAAAGACTTGTTCGAGGCCGGCCAGGTACGGGCGGTGATGGATAGAACCTACCCGATGGCGGAGGCCGCGGAAGCCCACGCGTATTGCGAGACGGGCCACGTCCGGGGGAAAGTATCGCTGCTCGTGGGACGGTCCGGCGCCGGGACGGCGCCTAATTCGTCATGATATCGGCCATGTTGACCGCCGGTACCACTGTGATGTCGAAGTGAGATTCCCACTCAGAGGCCAGCTCCAGAATCGGGCCGTTGTCGTCGGCCTCGAAGATCAGGATAATCCTCGGGTTTGTGCTCTGGAGCCAATACTCACCGATTATCTCTATCCCGGCGAACCGACCCTCGGTGGGCGTGTTCCCGATGCCGGCGCCCTGGGTCCGCCGGGCGAGGAAGCCGGTCAGGGGGGCGGTTTCTCCATCTTTTACCTTGAACGTGGCCGCGAATAGCAAGTTCCGGCACCTCTCTCTCGATCCATACTCTTTTACTCCGCGTTTCTCGCAAGTCGGGAGACTAATACTCCGAACGAGAGAATACCCCAACCCGCGCCCCGACGCCTCCGCAAAGCTATACTGGGCCCGTGGACCTGTTCGACTCATCCGGCGCCGAAAACCTATCCCGGCGCGCCCCGCTGGCCGAGCGGCTGCGGCCCAAGGACCTCACCGACGTGGTCGGACAGCCGCACCTGACAAGTGACGACGGGCCGCTCGGGAAGGTGTTGGCGCGGGGCCGGGTCGGGTCGCTCGTTCTCTGGGGTCCGCCCGGCACGGGCAAGACGACGCTCGCCCGCGTGCTGGCCCGGGGTGTGGAAGAAGAGTTCGTATCCCTGAGCGCGGTGACGAGCGGCGTGAAAGAGCTGCGGGCCGCCCTGGACGGCGCCCGGGAGCGGCTAAAGTACGAAGGGCGGGGGACGCTCGTCTTCGTGGACGAGGTCCACCGTTTCAACAAAACGCAGCAAGACGCCCTTCTGCCGGCCCTGGAAGAAGGGCTCGTGGACTTCATCGGGGCGACGACGGAGAACCCGTCGTTCGAGGTAACGGCGCCGCTGCTCTCCCGGTCTCGCGTGCTGCACTTGCGTCAGATCTCTGAAGACGACCTCGGCACCCTTCTTGATCGCGGACTCAGAGAGCTCGAGGTCGGGGCGTCGCCGGAGGCCCGGGAGTACCTGATGCGGCTCTCGGGCGGGGATGGACGCCGGCTGCTCAACGCCCTCGAAGTAGCTTCCGGGGGCGTGCAACATGTCGAAGTGACGGACGTGGAGCGGGCGGTGGGCCACCGGACGCTGCGCTACGGCAGGGAAGAGCACTACGACGTTATCAGCGCGTTTATCAAAAGTGTCCGAGGCGGCGACCCGGACGCGGCGCTCCACTACCTCGCCCGGATGCTGGAGGCCGGGGAAGACCCCGTATTCGTCGCCCGGCGGCTCGTGATCCTGGCCTCCGAAGACATCGGTAACGCCGACCCCCAGGGCCTACCTCTCGCCATCGCCGCCGCCGAGGCCGTCCGGCTCGTGGGAATGCCCGAAGGCCGTATCCCACTCGCCCAGGCGACGACCTACCTGGCCTCCACGCCAAAATCCAACGCCGCCTACAAAGCCATCGGCCAGGCCCTGGAAGACGTGCGCCGCGAGACCGTCCCCGAAGTCCCGATGCACCTCCGCAACGCCCCGACCGGCCTCATGAAAGACGAAGGCTACGGCACCGGCTACCGCTACGCCCACGACGACGAACCCGAGGGCATGAACCAGCGGTATCTACCGGAAGAGCTAAACGGCCGGATCTATTACAAGCCCAAAGACAGCGGCGCGGAGGCTAGTGTAAAAATTCGGCTAGAGAAGTGGCG
>JBARZM010000248.1:0-10359 GCA_049650095.1 Rubrobacteraceae bacterium
GGCGCCCATGCCCTCGCGGGCGTCCTCGGTGGCGAACAGGAGGGCGAACTGGTCGGCCTCGTACTCCAGGCCGCTTATGAGGTCCACGTCGAAGGCTTTGTTGGCGGCGGCCTTGGCGTGCCGGACGGCGACGGGACCGTTCGCGGATATCTCCGCGGCAAGCTCCCGCGCGGCATCCATCGCTTCGCCCTGTCCGACAACGCGGTTTACGAGCCCGATCTCTTTCGCCTCGGCGGCGTCGATGCGACGGGCGGAGAAGATGAGTTCCTTGGCGAGCGCCGGCCCGATGAGCCGCGGCAGACGTTGGGTACCGCCCATGCCGGGCAGTATCCCGAGGCCAACCTCCGGGAAACCGAAGAGGGCGTTCTCGGCGGCGATCCGGATGTCGCAGGCGAGGGCCAACTCGCAGCCGCCGCCGAGGGCGAAACCATTTACGGCGGCGATCGTCGGCACGGGGCTCCGGTCGAGCAGGGCCATCGCGGCGTGCCCTACCTCCGTAAAGCGTTTCGCTTCGAGCGGTGTCATGCTGTTCATCACGGAGACGTCCGCCCCGGCGACGAAAGCCTTCTCGCCCGCGCCGGTCACGATAATTACGCGTGGTCCTTCGCTCTCGATCTCCAAAAGAGACTGGCCGATCTCCTCCGTAACCTGCGGGCTTAGGGCGTTGAGCTTGTCTTGGCGGTCAATGGTCAACACGGCGACGCCATCATCCCCAAATTCGAGCTTTACGAAATCCAAGGTGTCTCCTTAACTGTAGCTATCCAATGTTCCACGACATGGTACTCTGGCTCGCTTCACGCTGCCCGCACGAGCGGCGAGGCTTGCGTTCGCGCGGCGACTTTACCGTTCCACCGTAGCCAGCTTTACCCCCATCGCAACGAATATCCCCGAGAATACTCGCTGAGTCCAGCGTACCATCCTCGGCGAACCGGACACGTAGTTGCGGACGAAGTTCGCGAACAGCCCGTACCCCACAAACACGGCCAGCGTCATTACCATGAATACAACGCTGAGCAGCAACATGTACGAGACGGGAGAAGCGGCGTCTTTGGGAACGAACTGCGGCAGGAAAGCGAGAAAGAAAATCGAGAGTTTCGGGTTTAGTATGTTTATTAGGAACGCCGTTACGGTCGTTTTGAGCACCCCCCGGTCTCTTTGCGCGTTGTCGAACTCCAGCACGCCGGATTCACGCCACATCATCCACGCGAGGTAGGCCAGGTAGACGACGCCGAGATACTTGAGCGTTTGAAAGGCCACGCTGCTGGCGTGAAGGATCGCCGCCAGCCCGAAAACACTGGCGACCAGGTGGGGAACTATCCCGGCGGTGCAGCCGAGCGCGGCGAAGATGCTGCTGCGTCTCCCGCCGGTCAGGCCGGTGGATACCGTAAAGATCACACCGGTCCCGGGCAGCAAAACCACGATCAAAGACGTAACCAAAAACTCGACGCTAAACACTTTCTTCCTCTCGTTGGGCGAGGGTTCGACCGCCGGCTAGCCCTTGGTCGCCACGGCTTCCTGGATAGACTCAACCGCTTCTTTCGTGGGCGTGCCGGGTGTAAACACGGCTCCCACGCCAGCCTCTTTCAGTTTCGGGACGTCTCCGGGGGGGATGGTGCCGCCGCAGAAGACCAGGATGTCGCCGGCCTCGTTCTCTTCGAGGCGTTCTATAACCTTCGGCACCAGCGTCATGTGGGCCCCGGAGAGGATGGAGATGCCGATGGCGTCGGCGTCCTCCTGGATTGCGGTCTCCACGATCTGGTCCGGGGTTTGGTGCAGCCCGGTGTAGATGACTTCCATCCCGGCGTCCCGAAGGGCGCGGGCGATGATCTTGGCCCCCCGGTCGTGCCCGTCGAGCCCGACTTTCGCAACTACTACCCGTATCGTGTGCGCCATGGCTTTCATTCTAACCGGACCCGCGACCAGCGGCTGCCCCGGACGGTTCTCCGGCGAAGACCTTGCCAGGGTTCATTATGTTATTCGGGTCGGCGAGGCTTTTGATGGCCCGCATGAAGGGGAGCGAGTCCCCGTGTTCCTTTTCGAGGTACCCGGTCTTGCCGGAGCCGATACCATGCTCCCCGGTGCAGGTGCCGCCGCGCGCGAGGGCGTAGCCGACGATCTCCGTGTTGACCTTCTCCGCCGTCTCCAACTCTTCGGGGTCGGAGGCATCTACCGGGAAGACGGCATGGTAGTTGCCGTCGCCGACGTGGCCGAGGATCGCCCCATCGAGGCCGTGAGATCGGATGGTCTCGCGGGCGTTACGCAGGGCTTCGGGCAGGTCGGAGATCGGGACGCACACGTCGGTGGTCATCGGCCGCTTGTCGGGGTGCAAGTTCTGTATGGCGATGCCGGCCTCGTGGCGGGCCTCCCACAGCTTCTCCCTCGCCGCCGCGTCGGCTTCGAACTCGAAAGCCGTGGAGCCTTCGGCTTCGAGGATTTCACGTACCTGCTCGACGTCGCCCTCGACGGCGGCTTCGGTGCCGCTGAACTCCAGGAAAAGGGTCGGGGATTCGGCGTAGTCCGTCTCTTTGTAGGCGTTGACCGCCTCGACGGTGCGGGCGTCCACAAGCTCGACGCGGCCGATCTGGATGCCGCCCCGGATCACGGCTACCGCCGCCCGTCCCGCGACCTCGATATCCGGAAACACGGCCCTGGCGGCCAGGATCCTCTCCGGGATAGGGTAGAGCCGCAGGGTGATCTCGGTAAAAGCGCCCAGGGTACCTTCGGACCCGACGAAGAGGCCGGTGAGGTCGTAGCCGGCGGAGGATTTCATGGACATCCCGCCGGTCCGCATCACGGTTCCGTCCGCCAGCACCACTTCGAGGCCCAGTACCTGATCCCGCATCACCCCGTAGCGCACGGCGTTCGTGCCGCTGGCATTTGTCGCGGCCATCCCGCCCAGAGAAGCGTCCCAACCAGGGTCCACCGGGAAGAAGAGCCCGTGCTCCTTGAGGCGTTCGTTGAGCCGTCCGTGGGTGACACCGGGCCGGACCCGGGCGATGAAGTCCTCCGGCCGGACCTCGACGATCTCGTCCATGGAGCCGAAGTCCAAACTGATGCCGCCCCGGAGGGGTATCGTATGCCCCTCCAGGCTACTCCCCTCGCCGTAGGGGACTACCGGGATGCCGTGTCCGTTGGCGAAGCGCAGGACCTCGACGACCTCCTCCCGGTTCTCCGGGAAGACCACGGCGTCCGGGAGATGCGGGGCGTGGTAAGTAAAGAAAGCCTGGCCGTGGCTCTCGACCTTCTCGCCCTCCGTAGCGATACGATCCCTATCCGGGATGATCCGGCCAAGCTCCGCGAGCAAATCCATATTATCGTCCCTTTACTCGACCTCGACGGGGTTCGTGAGCGCGCCGAGACCCTCTATCTCTATCGTTACTTCGTCGCCATCTTTGAGGAAAACCTGCGGGTCGCGGGCGACGCCGACGCCCGGCGGGGTTCCGGTCAGGATGATGTCCCCCGGTTCGAGGGTCATGCCCTTGCTGAGGAAGGAGATCACCTCGGCTACAGAGAAGATCATCTTCGCCGTAGTCCCCTCCTGCATTACCTCGCCGTTCAGCGTGGACTTTATAGAGAGATTTTGCGGGTCCGGCACGTCCTCCCGGCTCACGAGATACGGACCGATGGGCGCGAAGGTATCCAGCGACTTGCTCCGCGTCCACTGCCCGCCCTCGGAGAACTGCAAGTCCCTCGAAGAAACGTCGTTGGCGTTCATGTAACCGAAAACATATTCTAGGGCATCCTCTGGTTTCACATGCCGGGCCGAGCTGCCGATCACAACCGCAAGCTCCGCCTCGTAGTCGGCCTGCTCGGTGATCGCCGGGATGCGGATTGCATCTCCCGGTCCGGTGATCGTGTTGGCGTACTTGGCAAAGACTATCGGCTTCTCCGGGATGTCTGCCCCGGTCTCGGCGGCGTGGTCGGAGTAGTTGAGGCCGATGCCGATGATCTTGGCCGGCCGCTCCACGGGCGCGTGCAACCGTACCTCATCTAACGATACGCTCTCCGCACCGGGCTGCCGGTCGGCGCTACGCCCGTGCTCGATGTACTCCAACATGCTAGACCCGCCGAGCTCGTGAACTTCTCCCCCCTCGGCGTAACCTATCTTCGCGTCTCCACCGTCGACCGAATACCGGACCAGTTTCAAGTTGCCTCCTCTTCCCAAGAGTCATACCGAACAGGCTAATCTTAGCAGCAGTACGCCCGCGTTTTCTTCCGAACCGCTAGGGCTGGAGGCGTTGTATCTCCCATGCGCCCGACCCGACGGCGCTGTACAACAACCGGTCGTGCAGCCGGTTCTCCCGGCCCTGCCAGAACTCCATCCTCTCCGGCTCTACCCGGTATCCGCCCCAGAACGGCGGCCGCGGAATCTCTCGCCCTTCGTATTCCACTTCCAACTCCTTTAGACGCTCTTCCAACTTCACCCGATCCTCTACCGGTCGGCTCTGCTCCGAAGCCCAGGCTCCGAGGCGACTGCCGCGCGGCCGGCTATCGAAGTAGGCGTCGGACTCTTCTTCCGGGACTCGAACGGCCCGACCTTCTACACGGACCTGCCGCTCCAGCTCGCCCCAGTAGAAAGTGAGGGAGCAGTTAGGATTCTGTTCCAGTTCTCGCGCTTTACGTCCTTCGTAGTTGGTGTAGAAAACGAAGCCACGCCCGTCGAAGCCCTTGAGTAGGACGACGCGGGCCGAAGGTCTTCCGTCCGGTGTGGCGGTGGAGAGCGTCATGGCGTTTGGTTCGTGGAGGTTCGCCTCCAGGGCTTCCTCGAACCAGCTGCGGAACTGGTCCACGGGGTCTGGGGCCGCATCCGACTCCGCCAGTCCGGAGCGGGTGTACTCCTTTCGGAGGTCGGCCACGGGGCGGGCCATCCGTCTACCAGCCCCAGGTCCCGGGGGCGCCCTTGAAAGGACCCACGATCTCGGACGTTACCCAACCACCGTAGAAGTCTCCTTCCTGGGCCTCGACCTTCTCGCCGTCCACCCAGCACGTATCCATCTTCGAGGGATAGAAGGCCACGTAGTCTTTCAGGTCCGCGAAGGATGGCGTGGGCTCCGGGTAGCTCCAGGCGGCCCGACCTTCAGTTCGTTCGTCGGACGCTATGTCCCAGTACTGTGCCCGGCCTTTCCACTCGCAGAATGTCGTGCCTTCGGCGGGCGTCAGGTGCTCCATGCGGATGTCTTCGGGTGGGATGTAGTAGACGGGCGGATGGCTCGTTTCGAGCACCCTTTTGGCGCGGGTGGTGTAGGCGAGCGTTACGTCGCCGAAGACTACCTTGACGCGCTTATCCACGTCTTCCATCCTCGGCGGTCGGGGGTAGTCCCAGACGGACTCCTGGCCGGGACCGGGCTCTACGCGCTGCTGGCTCATACTAAGACCTCCTGAAAGATTCCTTACCGGAGTATTATAGTTTCTCGCCTCTTGCGACTGTTAACGCGTTCCCTGACGGCTTGCGGCCCGGTCCGGTATTGTGCGAAGCTAGAGTTTCGAGTCCCCCATACCAGGAGAAGTTATGCCAGACCAGATCGCATTTACCCGAGGCGTACCACCGACCGAAGCGTTTCCGCTCGACGAACTGGCCTCCTGCTTCGATAAAGTCGTCCACGAAGACCCATCCGTCCTGCACTACGGCCAGCAGCAAGGCTACGCTCCGCTCCGGAGTCTGCTCGCCGAGGAGTACGGCGTCTCCGAATCGGAGGTACTGGTCGGCAACGGCTCGCTCCAGCTACAAGACCTCTTCGCGGCCCACGCCGTAACCCCCGGCGCGACGGTCTACACCGAGCAGCCGAGCTACGACCGGGCCATCGTTACCTTTCGGCGTCGCGGCGCCCAGGTAACCGGTATCCCGCTGGAAGAAGACGGCATCGACGTAGAACTCCTCGAAGAGGCCCTGCAACACGAAGTCCCCGCGTTCCTGTACCTGGTGCCGGACTTCCAGAACCCCGCCGGGGCGACGCTCTCGCTGGAGAAGCGCCGCCGGATCGTGGAGCTTGCCGAACAGTACGGGTTCTGGGTAATAGAGGACATTCCGTACCGCAAGCTCCGTTACCAGGGCGAAGATTTGCCGCTTTTGCGAGAGATATCCGCCTCGAACGTCGTCACCATGAGCTCTTTCAGCAAGCTCCTCAGCCCCGGAATGCGCGTGGGCTTCATGCTCGCCCCCGAGGCCATCGTAACGGCGACCCGCAGGCTCGGCGAGGACACATACCTCTCTCCCGTCCTCCCAACCCAGGGTGCTGTTTCCGAGTACATAAGCCAGGGTTTGCTCGGCCCGAACATCGATCGCCTGAAGGAACTTTACACCCCGCGCTGGAAGGCGATGTCCGGGGCCGTAGAGCGCGAGCTACCCGACGCCCAGACTTTCATCCCCGACGGCGGCTTTTTCGTCAGCGTCATGCTCCCGGAAGACGCCAACACCGACAACCTCGTCGGCCGGGCCAAAGACGCGGACCTGGTTCTAACGCCCGGCTCCGCCTTCTTCGCCGACCCGATGGACGGCAAGCCGGCCCCCGGCGACCGCTTCGTAAGGCTACCGTTCTGCGCCGTAACCCCGGAACAAATAGAAGAAGGCGTAAACCGGCTGGCGGGCTTGCTCTAACCTGCTTTCTCCGCCCGACGCAAACCAAATAGCGCCCACGGGATCATCACGAGTATGAGAGCCGCGCCGAGGCCGAAAGCCAGGGCGACTTCCGTCGGGCTGCCGGCGAGTAGGCCGCGCCCGGCTTCCAGGATGAAGGTTATGGGGTTTACTTTGGAGACGGTTTTGATCCAACCGTCCAGAAGCTCTAGCGGCACGAAGACCGGAGAGAGGAACGTGGCGATAAAGATGGGAGTTTGGATCAGGAATCCTCCCGAACTGGTGCGCAGGATCATCGCCATCCCGATCGCGAATAGCGTCGCCGCGACGTTTACCAGAACGGCGAGCCCGAGAAGCCCGAACAGGTCCACCCCGCTACCCAGTACTTGCATCCCGGCTATAAGCGCGGCGAGGGTTGCCACCCCGCCGGTTACGGTGACGCGGACGAGCGAGACCAGCATGTAGCCGAGGATTATTCCCTCGCGGCGCGGGGCGGCGAGCATGAAGCGTTGGGCGAAGCCGCCCTCGAAGTCGCGGGCGATGGCGAAGCCGGTGAACGCCCCGCCGATGGCGACGGTCTGCAAGAGGATCCAAACGTATTGAAAGGCCGTGTAACCCGCCTCGTAGTCGAAGTTGGGAATATCTGACACACGGGACAGTCCGCCGGCGAAAGCCGCCAGAAAGAACAGCGGAAACAGGATCGCCGGCATTACCAAAGCCGGGTTGAGGAAGAAGTTGTGGATGCCGCGCCAGGCAACGGCGCCCGCCACCGAAAAGAAGCTCCTCACGTGCGGGCCACCCTTCCGCGCAGGGAAAGTACGGCCCCGGAGATCCCGACGACGATGAGGCCCGCCGCCACGGCGAAGCCCAGCGCCAACGCCTGCCCGTCCCAGCCGGTAATTATGAGGCTGCGGATGCCTTCGACGAGGTAGCTAACCGGGTTGTAGGTGGCGACGGTGCGGAACCAGTCGGTTTGGATCAGGTCTCGCGGCAAGAGTATCGAGGAAAGAAAGAACGTAACCAACAGCAGCGGAAACAACCCCTGCACCGCCTCTCCCGACCCCGTCCGCAAGGCCAGTATCGCCCCGACCCCGCCGAAACCGAGCGCCGTGAGCGTGGTGAGCACTATCAGGATCAGCACCCCTAAGAACCCCGCCTCGAAAGTCACGCCCACCAGAAGACCCACGATAATGAATACTACGGACTGCAAGAACCCCAGGCTTATAACCCCGGCCAACATTCCAATAAGAAGCGCCGCCGGGTTCATCGGGGTCATCGAGAGCCGGTCCAGGAACCCGGTCTCTATGTCGTTGGCGAGGTCCGTGCCGGCGGAGACCGCCGCAAAAAGCGTTCCCTGCACCAGCGGGAAGGCGAGCAGGAAACTCACGTAAGAGTCGGACGGGAAGCCGGGGATGTCGGCCGCCGACCCGAGCCCCGCGGCCTGGAAACCATAGATCAAAAGCGGGAACAAGAGCGCCGGTGCGATCACCTGCGGCTGCCGGAGCAACCTTATTATGGACCGCCGCGAGAGCTGGGTTACCTGCGTGAAGAGCATGGAGTTCAAGCCTCCTCCCCACTTTCTTCTCCGGCGCCCTCCAGCTTTCGGCCGGTTTTGGCGAGGTACACGTCGTCGAGGGATGGCTCGTTTAGCTCCAGCCCGGAGACCTCCAACTCTTCCCGGTCCAGGGCGCGCACGACCTCCGTGAGCCCCTGCGTCTTGTTTTCGAGCCTCACCGCCACCGCGCCGGCCGAGGCGGAGATCGGCTCCCCGAACTGCTCCAAGGCCCGCGCCACGGCGTCGAGGTCGTCCGGGTTCGCGGGACGGGCCTCGATGCTCGATCGCCCGACCTCGGCTTTCAGGACCTCGGGTGTGTCCTCGGCCACGATCTTGCCGCTATCTATGATCCCAACCCGGTCGGCCAGCACGTCGGCTTCTTCGAGGTACTGGGTGGTCAGGAATACGGTTACGCCTTCTTTGGCGAGCCGCCCGACCTCGTCCCACAGCGCGCTGCGGCTCTGGGGATCGAGGCCCGTGGTCGGCTCGTCGAGGAAGAGGATGCTCGGTTCGTGAACGAGGGCGAGCGCCAGGTCCAGGCGGCGCTTCATTCCTCCGGAGTAGCCCCCTACCCGCCTTCCGGCAGCCTCCGCCAACCCGACCTGATCCAGCAACTCATCCGCCCGCCGCTTGCGCGCCTTGCGCCCTATACCATGCATGGCGGCCTGGAGGTTTAGGTGTTCCCGTCCGGTAAGAAACGGATCCAGGGCCGCCTCCTGGAGCGCCGCCCCGATGGCGGAACGTACCTCGCCCCCCTGCTTCACGACGTCGTACCCGGCGACCCGCGCGCTCCCGGCAGTCAGCGGCAAAAGCGTCGTCAGCATCAAAACCGTCGTGGATTTGCCCGCGCCGTTCGGGCCGAGGAAACCGTAGATCTCACCGGGCTCCACGTTCAGGTCAATGCCGTCCACCGCCCTAAAGCCCTTGCCGAACTCCCGGACGAGACCCTCGACCTCGATGCCGCGCCGCTCATCCGCCACTACAGAGCCCTCGAAACCGGACCGGTGTTGATCGTTCCAACTTTGAGAAAAATGCTGTCCATCCTGCTCTCCTTCTTGCCCGGCTCCGAAGTAACTGCTAAACTCAAGCGGACACTTGTCCGTTTCGAGATGCTATAGCGCATTGGTAGGGTTATCAAGGGGAATGGAGAATTTTTCTGTAAGAGAGGCGACGGGCGGCGGGGATGGCGTTCCGGTTTTGGATACGGCATCTTACGGCGCCGAGGGTTGTGGGGAGCGGCGGGACGCGGCCGAGAGCCGGCGCAAAGTCCTGAACGCCGCCAAGTCGCTTTTTTCGGAGCGCGGCGTCGAGGCGGTTAGCATGTATGAGATCGGGCGCGAGGCCGGCGTCGGGCAGGGTACTCTCTACCGGCGTTACGAACACAAAGGCGCTTTGTGTGGGGCGCTGCTGCACGAAAATATCGAACGTTTCGTGGAAGAGACGCGGTATCGGCTGAAAGACAAAGATCCTGTATTGGAGCAGTTAAAATACTTGCTCGCCGGGTTGGCGCGGTTCAACGAAGAGAACGCCTCGCTTTTAGGGGCTATTCGGGACGCCGCCGGCGGCGCGCGGCGTTTCGCGCCCTATCAGAATCCCTTCTACCAGTGGCTAAGGGCGACGGTCGCGGTGTTGCTGGAGCGTGGAGTAGAACGCGGGGAGATACCAGCCCTCGACGTAGAGTACGTCTCCGATGCCATCCTCGCCCCGCTGAATATAGACCTCTATCTCTATCAGCGCCGCGAGCTGAACATGGAGCCGGAACGTATCGTTTCGGCTTTGCTGGATCTACTCCTGTGCGGGCTGCGAGACAGAGGCTAGGCTTTCGTCTCCTCTGCCACCAAATCCCTAACGCTATCTTCCGCGCGGCACACATACTTTTGCCCCCATTCCAGCATCGTGTTCAGCACCGGCTCCAGGGTGCGGCCGAGTTCGGTCAACGAATACTCGACCTTTGGCGGGACTTCCCGGTAGACCTCCCGATGGACCACGCCCGCGTCCTCCAGCTCTCGCAGGTGCTTGGTCAACATCCGCTGGGTAACGTCCGGCATCAAACGCCGGAGTTCCCCGAAACGCCGGGTCTCCTGTAGAAGGTAAAACAGGATCAAGGGCTTCCATTTGCCCCCGATGACATCCAATGTTGCCTCTACCGGACAATCGTATTGTCTCAAAATTTGATTCCTTTCCAAAGGTATCTTTTTGGACACTATAGTACATTTTTGTGCGTACTTGT
>JBARZM010000249.1:0-6563 GCA_049650095.1 Rubrobacteraceae bacterium
CCTCCTGCCGGCGCTCCGGGCCGCGCGGGTCGTCCCCGGAGGGCTCATCGGGGAGTTGGCGAGCGTGGACCTGGCGCGGGTCCGCGAAGGGCTGAAGTCCGCCCGAAAGGCTCTGGAGCGGTGGAGGCTCCTGCCCTACCGGCTCGAAGGGCTGGCGGTGGTTGGCAAGACCGGCGGCGCCACCGGCCCGGTCGCCCGCGCCTCGGGGGTCCGCGAAGACGCCCGGCTCGAAGACCCCGACTACGCAACTCTGGGCTTCGAGCCGGTGGTGGAGGAGTGGGGCGACGCCCTGGCCCGCTACAACGTGCGCCTCCGGGAGATAGAGGAGTCCTTGAGGCTGGCCGGGGAGGCCCTCGGACGGGGGGCTGAAGTAGCTTCGACGGAGTTCGGGTCCCTGCCGGACGGGGAGAGCGCAGCGGCCCTGGAGGGACCGCGGGGACGGGCTTCGGCTGCGCTAGTTGCGGAGGGAGGCCGGGTGGAGAGCTTCGAGCTGGAGTTACCCTCGCGGATAAACGCGGCGTTCCTGCCGGGCCTGCTCCAGGGCGTCTCCCTCTCGGACGCGGTGGCCGCCGTGTGGAGCCTGGACCTCTCGGTGGAGGAGATGGATGGGTAGCGCGCTCCTCCAGGCCGTTGCGGTGCTCGGGGCGCTCGCGCTGGCGGCCTATGTGCTCGCGGCGATGGACCGGCTACTGGGTTTGAGGCTCGCCGGGAAGGACCTGAGCGGGGCGCTCCTGGAGCCGCTCGCCGGCGGGCTCCGGCTGATGGGCCGGGAGGACGTGGTCCCGGAAATGGTGGACCGGCAGCTCTATCCGCTGGGGCCCGTCTACTTCTTCGCGGCGGTGTTCGTGGCGTTCACCATCATCCCGCTCGCGCCGGGTTGGATCGCCGCGGACCTCTCCACCGGGATACTGTTCTTCCAGGCCGTCGTCATCCAGGCGGCGGTGGCCCTGCTGATGGGCGGCTGGGGGGCCAATAGCCGGGGAGGTCTCGGGGGCGCCATGCGCTTCGTGGGCCAGCTCGTCGCCTACGCCATACCCTTCGCCCTGACCACCGTCACCGCCGGGATGGTCGCCGGGAGCCTCAAGACCACCGCCGTCGTGGAGAGCCAGGCCGCCCTCACCTGGAACATAATCCTGCAACCTCTGGGGTTCGTGGTCTTCTTCGTCTCCATGTTCGCGGTCGGGTTCTGGTCGCCGTTCGACCTCGCCGATACCGGTACGGAGCTCGCCGGGGGCGTCGCCGGGGAGTATACCGGGCCGCGTCTGGCCCTCTTCCGGCTCGCCCACCTGGCCCTCATCCTCTCCCTGGCGAGCTTCACCGTGGTGGTCTTCCTGGGGGGCTGGCTCGGTCCCTTACTGCCGCCGGCGCTTTGGTTCGTCATAAAGTTGCTGTTGGTCCTGGCGGCGATGGTCTGGGTGCGCCACCGGATGCTTCGGGTGCGCATCGACCAACTCATGGCCGCCGCGTGGAAGATCCTGATCCCGCTGGCGCTCGTCAACGTCGCGTGGGTGGGGATTCTACTGCTGCTGGTGGGGAGGTAAGAGGCTTTGGGTAGCGTGTTGCAGTGGATCGCGTTCTTCGTCTTCGCGCCCCTGGCCGTGGTCACCGCCGTGCAGGTCTTCCGGGTGATGAGCATGGTCCAGGCCGCCCTCTACCTCTTCGCCAGCTTCGTCGCGGCGGCCGCGCTCTTCTACACGCTGGGCGCCGAGATCATCGGCACCCTCCAGATACTCATGATGGTCGGGGAGGGGATCATCATGGCGCTCTTCATGGTGATGTACATGATGATGCCCGGCGGACAGATGGAGATGGACATGACCCACCAGAAGCGTCCCGCCAAGGTGGTTGCCGCCCTCGTCATCCTCGGCATGTCGGCCCTGGTCTTCACCCAGGACTGGGGTTCGGCGCAACCACTGCCCGAAGATCAGGTCGCCAGCCTCGGGAGGGAGCAACTGGAGAGGTCCATCGTAATCTTCGAGAGCGCGGCGGCCACGATCCTCGTCGCGATGCTCGGGGCGATCATACTGACCAAGAAAGGAGGCCGCTATTCCCCTCGAAATATTCCTCGTGACCGGGGCCGCGCTCTTTGGGGTGGGGGTGTACGGCGCCCTGTCCCAGACGAACGCCGTGATGATCATGATGGGCATTGAGTTGATGATCAGCGCGTCCATCCTGAACGTGGTCGCCTTCTGGCGCTACACGGACCCCGCGAACGCCCAGGGCCTGCTCTTCGCCGTGATCATAACGACCGTCATGGCCGTCGAAGCCGTCACGGGCTTCGCCGTCGTCACCTCCGTCTACCGGGGCCGCCAATCCGCAGAAGTCGCCGACTCATCGGATATGAAGGAGTAGGATGGCGTTCGCGCTCCTGATACCGCTCCTCCCGCTCGCCGCGGCCCTCTTCTGCCTGGCGCTGAAAGACTCCTGGCGCTACAAGACCGGGTACCTCGCCGCGGGCGCCGGGCTCGTCTCCCTGCTTCTCTCCGGCCTGCTCGCCTTCAGGGTCTCCGGGGGGCTCGAAGGGGAGCTGTCTTACGGCTGGATCCCGGCTGCGGGCGACGCCCTGCAGGTGCGGCTCCTCGTCGACCCGGTCTCCTCCTACATGGCCCTCATCGTCAGCGGGGTCGGTTTCCTCGTCACCGTCTACGCCATCGGATACATGCGCGAGGACCGGGCCGCCGGAAGGTTCTTCGCCTTCTTCAGCTTCTTCATAGCGTCGATGCTCGGGCTCGTCCTCGCCGGGGATTTCCTCTCCCTGCTCGTCTTCTGGGAGCTCGTCGGCCTCTCGTCCTACGCCCTGATCGGCTTCTACTGGAAGCGCCCGGCCGCCCCGCCCGCCGCCACCAAAGCCTTCCTGACGACCCGGACGATGGACCTCGGGCTCTACCTCGCCGCCTTCGTAATCTTCGGCGGGGCCGGGACCCTGAGCCTGCGGGGCGCGAACGAGGCCGCCGGCGACTCCTTCGCGGGGCCGGCGCTCGTCGCGGCCGCCGTCCTGATCCTGATCGCGGCTTTAGGCAAGAGCGCCCAGCTCCCGACCGTCACCTGGATCGCCGACGCCATGGCCGGCCCGACCCCCGTATCGGCCCTGATCCACTCGGCCACGATGGTCGCCGCCGGCGTCTACCTGGTCGCCCGCACTTTCCCCATCTTCGAGGCCGCCGGCGTCCTCTGGCTCGTGGGGACCATCGGTGGCGTAACGGCCATCTTCAGCGGGCTCGCCGCCCTCTGGCAGGAAGATCTGAAACGCATGCTGGCGGCCTCCACCTCCAGCCAGCTCGGGCTCATGCTCCTCGGCCTGGGCGTCGCGTCGCCGTTCGCCGCCCTGTTCCACCTGCTGACCCAGGCGGTCTTCAAGAGCCTCCTGTTCCTCGGCGCCGGAAACATCCAGGAGGCCCTGGGTACGACCGACATGAGGAAGATGGGTGGCCTGCGCAAGACCATGCCCGTGACCTTCTGGACGTTTGTGATCGGGGCGCTCTCCCTGGCGGCCGTCCCGCCGCTCGCCGGGTTCTTCTCCAAGGACTACATCCTGGCGGCGGCGCTGGAGGTAAACCCCTGGTTCTTCGCCCTGGGAGTTGCAAGCTCGCTGGTGACGGCCGCCTACGCGCTGCGGGCGGTCCTGCTCCCCTTCTTCGGACAGGGGGGCGGAGGCGCCGCGGAGCGGCCGCCCGTGATGCTCGCCCCCGCCGTGATCCTCGCGGCCTTCACCCTGATCCTGGGCTTCTTCGGGGCGGTCATCGTCCGGTTCCTGAGGTTCGAGGAGGCGGAGTTCTCCCTGGCCGTGCTCGTCTCGCTGGTGGCCGTGCTCGCCGGTTTCCTAGGCGTATGGGCGCTGTGGCGGCGGGGAGACCTGGCCTTCCCCCGCCGCTTCGGGCTCGGGGTGCTGGCGCGTCCCGCAGCGAGTTTCTTCGGGCTGGATGCCGTCATAAATATCCTCGTCGTGCGGCCCACGCTGGCAACGGCGGCGGCGCTCGCGGTCTTCGACGAGCGGGTGGTGGACGCGGGGGTGGATCTCGCGGGCCGGAGCGGGCTCGCGTTCGCCCGGATGCAGGGGGCTTTCGACGACCGCGGGGTGGACGGGGTCGTGCGGGAGGCCGGGGCCATCTTCGTGGCCGGCGGGAGGGTCTTCCGCCGCATACAGACCGGGCTCGTCCACCATTACCTCATCATGGGGTTCGTTAGCCTGCTGGTTTTGATCCTGGTGCTGGGCCTTGCCAGTGTATAGAGAGGGGTAAGAGGTTTGCTGCTTACGGTTACGATATTTCTGCCGCTACTGGGGGCGCTCGTGCTGCTGTTCGTCCCCGGCGCCCGCGTGCGCCTCGTAAAAGGGCTCGCCCTTCTGGTCTCGGGGGCGACCCTGGCCCTGACCGTGGCGCTGTGGGTCGGGTACTCCGGGCCGGGGTTCGACTACTACCAGAAGGTCGAGTGGATACCGAGCTTCGGCGTCGGCTACGAGGTCGGCGTGGACGGCATAAGTCTCCCGCTCATCGCTATGAGCGCGCTGCTGTTCTTCGCGTCGATCATCTACTCCCTACGCATGGAGAACCGCCTCCGGGCCTTCTTCGGGCTCATGCTCTTCCTGGAGACCGCCTCCATAGGGCTCTTCGCGGCGCTGGACCTGTTCCTGTTCTACGTGTTCTTCGACATCAGCCTGTTCGGGATGTACTTCATCATCGCCATGTGGGGCGGGGAGCGGAAGGAGGCCGCGGCGATAAAGTTCTTCCTCTACACCCTTCTGGGGAGCCTCCCGATGCTCCTCGGGTTCATAGTCCTGTACCTCTTCTCCGACCCCCTGACGTTCAGCATCCCGGAGCTGGCCCGGACCCAGCCGCTGCTCGGGAACAACCTGTGGGGCGGGCTGGCCTTCCTGGGAATCTTCATCTCCTTCGCGATAAAGACCCCGCTCTTCCCGTTTCATACCTGGCTGCCGGCGGCGCACGTGGAGGCCCCGACGGCGGGCAGCATCATCCTGGCCGGGGTCCTGCTGAAGATGGGCACCTACGGCTTCGTGAGGATCTCGCTGACCCTCCTGCCGGACCAATTCATGCGCTACGCCCTGCCCATCGCGATCCTGGGTCTCATCTCGGTCATGTACGGGGCGTTCGTGGCGATGGCCCAGAAGGACTTAAAGAGCCTCGTCGCCTACACCTCCATCAACCACATGGGGTACGTGATCCTGGGCGTCGCGGTCGCCGCCGCGACGACGGACGCCCTCGTCCCCCGCACCGTCGCCCTGAACGGGGCCGTTTTGCAGATGATCGCCCACGGCCTGGTCACCGGCGCGCTCTTTTTGCTGGTTGGCGTGATCTACGACTACCGGGCCCACACCCGCGACATAGACGCCTTCGGGGGGCTCGCGGGCCAGATGCCGCGCTTCACCGCCCTCATGGTCATGGCGATGTTCGCGTCTCTGGGGCTGCCGGGGCTCGCGCAGTTCCCGGCGGAGTTCCAGGTGTTTTTGGGGACGCTGCAAGTCTACCCGGTGCTCGCCATCATCGCGGTCTTCGGCGTCCTGATCACGGCGGCCCTCTTCCTGCGCGCCCTGCAACGCATCTTCCTCGGGGAGGAGAACCCCCGGTGGAGCTCGTTGAAAGACGCGGACCCGCGGGAACTCATCTCGAGCGCCCTGATGCTCGTCTTCGTCGTGGTGATCGGGGTCTACCCGACTTGGGTTCTCTCCCTGGTCAACGGCTCCACGACGGCGCTGCTGCAAGAGGTCGCGCGGGTACTGGGAGGCTAGGTGGCGTTCGGATCCATAATCCCGGAGATCATCACCGTCGCTACGGCGGCCGTGGTGCTTATGGTGGCGATCTTCCTCCCCCGCGACCGGCAGCACTGGGCGGGGTATCTGGCCCTGGCGGGCCTCCTGGCGGCCACGGTCTCCACGGTCCCCATCTTCGCCGCGGAGCCCGCGCTCGTCTTCATGGGGACCTACGCCTACGACGGGTTCGCCGCGTTCTTCAAGCTCATCGCGTTCATCTCCGCCGCCGGGGCGATCCTGGCGAGCATGCCGCACTTCCGGGGTCACCAGCGGGAGGGGGAGGTGTACTCGCTGGTCGTGTTCGTGGCGCTGGGGACCGTGCTGCTGGCGGGGGCGGCGGACATCATGCTCATCACCATCGGGCTGGTCCTGGCATCCATCACCTCCTACATCCTGGTCGGTTACATGACGCACGAGCGCCGCTCGCAGGAGGCGTCCCTCAAGTACTTCATATTCGGCAGCGTCTCGGTCTCCACGATGATCTACGGCTTTACCTTCTGGTACGGCTTCTCCGGCACGACCCTGCTCTACGAGATGCCGGGACCGCTCTCGGCGGCGAGCCTCCCCCTGCTCCTCACCTCGGTGGTGCTGATCCTCGGTGGCCTGGCGTTCAAGGCGTCGGTGGCCCCGATGCACCTCTGGGTCTCGGACGTGTACGAGGGCGCGCCAACGCCCGTCACAGCCTTTATCTCCGTCGGACCGAAGGCCGCCGGATACGCCGCCCTCGCCCGGGCCTTCGTGGTGGGCCTGCCGGAAGGAGTCGGCTGGCCTCTCCTGCTGGCGGTCGTCGCCGCCGTAA
>JBARZM010000250.1:0-1622 GCA_049650095.1 Rubrobacteraceae bacterium
AGGGAGACGTGACGGACGCGCCGTTGGAGACGGACTGCTACGATCTTGCGTTCCTCGTAACGGTGTTCGGGGAGATCCCGGACCGTGATCGGGCCGTCCGGCGCCTGCGCGATGCCTTGAAGCCCGGCGGCACGCTCTCGATCACCGAGGTGTTCGGTGACCCGCACTACCAGCGCTACGCCGACCTCGAGCGTAGATGCCTCGCGGCGGGACTGGAGCCAGCTGGCCGTCACGGCTCCCCGCTCTTCTACACGGCAAACTTCCGGCGGCCGTCGGAGAACCGGGATGCCTGATCCCGCTGGAGAAAGAGGAGCGGGAAAGAGCGGGACCTCTCCGCGCGGCCGGGACCCGCTCATCCGGCAGGCGAAGATGGTACTGGATTACAACTGGACCGGCAGCTACACTCGCCCCGGCCCCAGGCTCTATCCGCACCAGTGGAGCTGGGACTCGGCGTTTATCGCCATCGGCTACGCCCACTACGACACACAGCGGGCTGTAAAGGAACTCTCTCACCTGCTCGACAACCAGTGGACCAACGGCCTCATACCCCATATCGTCTTCGATCCCGGCTTCAGCGGCGAGTATTTCCCGGGGTCGGGCTTCTGGCACGCGGAATGCGATGCGAGCGCCGTATGCACGCTGGCGACCTCCGGCGTGGTGCAGCCGCCGCTGCACGCCACCGCGGCTTTACAGGTCTACCGGCAGGCGCGAGAGGTGGCAGTGGCGCGCGAGTTCCTGGAGCGCATCTACCCGCGCCTTTCGGCCTGGCACGACTACTTGTACAGGGAGCGCGACCCGGAGAACGAGGGGCTCGTCTACATACGACACCCGTGGGAGAGTGGCATGGACAACTCTCCGATGTGGGATCAAATCCTCCAGCGCATGCAACTGAGGCCGGACGAGATGCCGGAGTACCAGCGCGTGGACACGCACATCGTCTCCGCCGGAGACCGGCCGGAGAAGGCTGCCTACGACCGGTTCGCCTATCTGGTCAGGCTCTTCTCCGGGCGCGACTACGACGAGGACCGCATAAGGGAGGACTGCCCGTTCCTGGTGCAGGACGTGCTCTTCAACGCGCTGTTGTGCCAGGGGGAAAAGGACCTGGCGCGGATCGCCCGCTTGCTGGGAGAAGACCCATCCCTTCACGAAACGCGCGCCGGAAAGACCGCCGATGCGATGAACCGGAAGCTCTGGGACGAAGAGCACGCGACCTATCTGGACTTCGACCTGATCACCGGCCAACCTCTCCGGGTGTACGCCGCGGCCGGCTACCTCCCTCTCTACGCCGGCATCCCGGACGAGAAACGGGCGCGCCTCATGCTGGAGAGCCTGAAGAACACCGGCTTCCGTCTGGAGGACGAAAACGTGATCCCTGTCCCCAGCTACGACCCGTCCGGGTACGGGTTCTCCCCGGTCCGGTACTGGCGCGGCCCGGTCTGGATCAACATAGACTGGTTGCTGATGAGGGGGATGGAGCGCTATGGCTACGAGGAGGAGGCCGCCCGGCTGCGCGGAACCATAGAGGGACTGGTCCGAAACTCGGGCTTCCACGAATACTTCGACCCTTTCGATGGAACCGGCCACGGCTCGGACTTCTTCTCCTGGACGGCGGCCCTGTTCCT
>JBARZM010000251.1:0-5071 GCA_049650095.1 Rubrobacteraceae bacterium
CGAGAGCGCCGCGAGCACGATGCCGAAGAGCATGACGAGGACTTCGAGCAGCTTCGAGGGCGCCCCCGCCCGGTAGGAAGCGGTGAACAGGACGTCCGGCAGGTGGTCCAGGACGGCCCCGAAGAACCATCCCAGCCCCACGAGCAGGTTGATGAGGTACCCGGACGGACGCCGGTGAGAGGCGAGCAGGATGCCGAGAGCGTGAAAGGCGTAGCCTATCCCGAGCAGTACCCCGCCCGTCAGCACCCCGACGCCGAACCGGGCCGGGACCCCGGAGACGAAGTCCTCTACCGAATGGGGCAGGGTAACCAGGAAGCTCGCCAGGGCAACGGCGACGAGCGCCGTCGGCCCCGCCGTCGGCCCCCCGGCCATCTTCATCTTCCTTATCACGAGCGTCCCTCGTAACCGCCGGCGTACTCTAGCGCCCGGTTCTTCAGTTCCTCGCTGGAGAGACCGACTTCGGAGGCGGTCTCCACGGCTTCCTCCAGGCTCTTGCCTTCGTCCAGGATGAGGTAGGGGATCAATAGCGCCCCCACCCGGTTGGCGCTGGAGCAATGTACGAGCGCGGGACGCCGTCCTGAGTCCGTCATTAGCTCTCTGAACCGTTTGAAAGTGTCGTCGTCTATGGTCTCGTGGCCTACGGGCAGGTTTACGTACTCCATGCCGGCCTCCCGCACGGCCTCTTCCTCGGCGAAGCCGCGGTTCTCCTCGGTAGTACGCAGGTCCATGACGGTCTTGTAACCGGCCTCCGCCAGACTTTCGAGGTGTTTTTTATCTGGTTGTCCGGCCGTCGCCACACCTTCGAGGGGGCTGCTGGCGTTCGTCAGGCCGGGCGCTATCTCGGTTATTTCTCTCATTTGTCTATCTCCTTCCGGTTTCACGTTTTCGTTTACGGTAGGGGGACCGCACCCCGGTTCTGGTAGATGATGAAGACGGCCATCGCGATGAGGAAGACGGCGAACAGCCGTTTGAGCGTTGACTGCGGCACGAAGCGCGTGAGGTACGTGCCGGTAAAGGTCCCCGCGATCGCCAGCGCGATGAACAGTATTACCAGCGTCCACGGCAGGTTCACCTGGCCCAGGTAACCGGCGAACCCGGAGGCGGAGTTCAGGGAGATCACCGCCAGGGACGTGCCGACCGCCGCCTTCATCGGTAGCCTGACGAGGAGGGCCAGCGCGGGCACGATCAGGAACCCTCCGCCCACGCCGACGAGCCCGGTGAGCACACCCACGCCCGCGCCCGGACCGATCAACAGCAAAGCCGTCTTTGCAGTAATGCCGTCCTCGGGCTCGTCTTGCTCTTTTTCCGAACCGTTCTCGCGGAACATGAAGAAAGCCGCCGCCAGCATCACCACCCCGAAAAGGAGGAGCTGCGCGGCCCCGCTGAAGAAGTCCGCCAGGTACTTCGCCCCGACGTACGCGCCGGCCGCGGCGGATAGCCCGAAGAAGAGCACCGCGTGAAGCCGGACGTTGCCTTCCCGCCAGTGCCCCGCCGCCCCGGAGAGGCTGGTCACGCCCACCACCGCGAGGCTCGCGGCGATGGCCTCCTTGGCGCCGAAGCCCATCACGTATTTCAAGATGGGTACCGCGAGGACCGAACCTCCACCTCCCAGGAGCCCCAGCGTGAGGCCCATCAAGACGGCGAGCAATAGACCAAGGACCGGCATGGAAACCTCCTCTCAAACGGTTCCGGCCCGGATAGCCGCACTCAGCCTCCGGTTCGCGCCGGGCTGCACGGGTCGTCCGCGTCCCGGACGCCTTCGGGCGGCTCCGCGGCGTGGGGGAAGGAACCTTTCAAGGCATCCACCCCGCGCTGCGGACGCGCCTCAAGAGCCAGGTCGCTCCGGTTGGCCCGTTTGGCGGAGGTGTCGAGGCGCATATGCTCTTCCCGGTCTCTCTCGAGCTCGGGGTCGGCCTCGCCGTCGCGGTTGAACGACCACATGAGCATAGGGTCGCCGAGCGGCAGGTCCTGTCCCGGCTCGCCGGTGTGCCGGCCCGTGTGCCAGGTGTGCCAGGTCTTGCCGTAGCTGTTCATCAGCAGCCGCATCAGTTCTTTCTCGGCTACCTCGGGAAGGCCCGGGGCCACGAGTTGGCCGGAGAGGACCTCGTAGTTGTGGGGGTGCCAGTAGCCTTTCTCCTCTTCCGGCAGGGTGTCGAAGAGTTTTTCGGAGACGATGTACTCGACCCCGATCAGGTTGGCGTCCTCGGTGTTGCCGTCGAAGAGGACGCACTGGATGAAGTCCTCGTTGAGCTGGTTGCAGTAGTGGTGGGCCTCCATCTGGCGGGCGGGGTCTTGTTTGCCGCAGTGCAGTCCCACCACGTAGACGTCGAACTGCTTCGTCGGGGTAACGTCCTGGAGCAAGGAAGCCCCGGCTCCCAGGACCGCCGCCTTTGACGTCTTCCTTTCTCCCGCCGGTTTTACGGGCGGGCGCCGCTTCTCCGGTCCAGCCATCAGTCAGCCCTCCTTTACGAGTTCTATTCCCCTGGATTTCAAGCCGGGAACGCCGCCGTCGGCGACGTGCTCGACGTTCTCCAGGCCGGCCCGCTTCAAGAGGGAGGCGGCTATGGCGCTCCGGATACCGCCGGAGCAGGCGACCGCCAGCGGCTGCCCTACTTCGCGGACCTCCTCCGGCACCCCGTCGCGCAACCGGTGGTAGGGGACGTTTATGGAACCTTCGACGTGCCCCGCCCGCCACTCGGCTTCTTCCCGGACGTCGAGCAGGACTACCTCTTCCTTCTTCAAACGTTCGGCTAGGGCGGGTACGTCGATGGCTGGGGTGGTTTCCACGCCGAGCTTCGCCGCCCGCCAGGCGTTCACGCCGCCGGAGAGGTAGCCTCTAACGTGCCGGAAGCCGACCGCCTCCAGCAGCCGGACCATGCGGCGGGCGTCCTCGTCGCCACCGGCGGTGGTTATTACCTCGCTCTCCGGGTCAACCACCCAGGCGGCGCGGGTACCGACGCCCGACTGGTTCATGGTGACATTTATGGAGCCCGGCACGTGGGCGCCGTCGAACTCCCGCTGGTCGCGGCCGTCGATCAGGACGGCCCCTCCCTCCGTTAGCTCCCGCACGCGTTCCGGCAGCAGCGGGTTGAGCGGGGCGGTCTCCGTCAGGAGCGGGCCTCGGTTTAGCTCGACGATCCTCTGGAAGTTCGGCGGCTGGGGCGCCTGCTCGGCGGTCAGGGTCCGCACGAACTCTTCTTCCTCGAATTGCAGATACGGGTTGAAGCGCCGCTCGAAGCCGACGGTCGAGTCCGGCTTCTGGCTCATGCCCGGCCCGCCGCACAGCGAGCCGCCGATGTGCCCCGGCCTTACCTCCACGAAGTCCTGGAGGTCCAGCAGCTTGCCCAGCGAGTGAAATATTCCCCGCGCACCCTCCTCGGCTTCGACGGCGAGGTCCGGGCGGGCCAGGTCCCCGATGAAGAGCGAGTCGCCGGAAAGCAGCAGCCAGGGCTCCTCCGAGCGCTCCGTGTCCTCGACCAGGAACGAGAGGTGCTCGGGCCGGTGGCCCGGCGTGGCGACGGCCCTTATCCGGGCCGCACCGACCTCGATAGTGTCTCCCTCGGAGAGCGGTTCGTGCTCGTAGTCGACGCCAGCCTCTCCCGAGACGTGGATCGTGGCCCCGGTCGCCTCGGCCAGCCGTCCGCGTCCGGAGAGGTGGTCGGCGTGGTTGTGGGTCTCCAGGATGTGGGAGATGCTAAAGCCGTTCTCTTCGGCGACCCGGAGGTAGTCCTCCATCTCCCACTTCGGGTCTATTACCGCGGCTTCGCCCCCGTCGGCGATTATGTAGGAGGCGCAGCCCAGGTCCTCGTTGAGTATCTCTCGAAAGAACATCGTTTTAGCTCCTCGCCGTCTCTTCGACTACCTGCTCCAGGTCCTGGCGGACCTGCGACGCGATCTCCCCCAAAGCGTCGTTGCCGACGACGGAGAGCATCGTCGCGGGCTCGACGGCCGCGACGTGGGTAACGCCGTCCTTCTCGTAGACGATGACGTTGCACGGCAGGAGCGCCCCGAGCTCCGGCTCGGCTTCGAGCCCCTCGTTGGCGAGCGGCGGGTTGCAGGCGCCCAGGATCGTGTACGGCCCGCGATCGATGTCGAGCTTCTCCTTGAGCTTCGCCTGGATATCTATCTCGGACAGTACTCCGTATCCGGCGTCCTGGAGGAGCGTCCGCGTCTTCTCTACAGCTTCATCGTGTGACAGGTTCGTCTCTTTCGAGATCGTGTACCGTCCGGGTTCGTTTGCCATTTCTAACTACCTCCTGAAAACGTGATTACCTTACTCCGGTGCGTCTTACTCTTTTCTCAAGACCTCGCGGGACTTCTCGTACTCCTCCTCGTCTATCTCGCCCCGCGCGTAGCGTTGGCGCAGGGTCTCTTCTGCGGAAGCTTCATGCGATTTCGCCGGCGGCTGCTGCCCGGAAGGGAATATTCTGGTTATCACCCAGACAACGAGCGCGATGAAACCTATGAGGAAGAGTACCGGTACCAGCATCCCTAGAAATCCGAATCCTCCAATCATTACTCTCTCACCTCCTCTCCGTACGGATCGCTTTACGTTAAGATCGTAGTGTAAGAGACGGGGTTCAAGCGGGGATCAGGGGAAGATCAAGATTGGATCAAGTTAGTTCGGAAGAGAACATAGCTTCCTCACCCACCACTCCACCGTCGATACACGTCAGATGCAGGATACGAACTTCGAGCCACTGTCTAGCCCGGATCAGGGTTTGACCGAGGACCGCCGCCCGCGCCGCACGCCGGCCCGGAACCAGCCGCGCGCGAGCCACGGCAAGAGTCTTGCCGCGCGGCCTGCTCCCACCTTCGGGAGCGCGCCGCGAGGGTCCGCGTGGAGAATGGACTCGAGGTCCTTCTCGTCCAGGTCGATCCCCGAGAGGTCCTCGAACATCGCGTCCAGCTCCCCGTCCGGCAGATGCCGCAGAGACTCCATGCCCCACCGGAGTACCCTGTGCTCCATCGCCGTTTGCCGCTTCCAGGCTCTTTCATAAAATGCGAGAGCCCGCCGGGAAACATCCCCGTCCCGGACGGCCCGGGCGGCGGTCTCTCCGGCGCGGAGCCC
>JBARZM010000252.1:0-4663 GCA_049650095.1 Rubrobacteraceae bacterium
AGCGGCGTCAGGCCGACTTCGTTTGCCAGAGCGACGTACCGGGTGAGCGAGGCGGCGTCGAAGAGGGCGGCTATGAGCAGGACGGCGTCGGCCCGAGTGCCGGCTTCTAGCACCTGGGCCTCGTCCACGGTGAAGTCTTTGCGGATGACCGGGAGGCTTGTGGCGCCGCGCGCGGCGTCGAGGTCTTCGAGGGTTCCCTCGAACCAGTCGGGCTCGGTAAGAACCGAGAGGCAACCCGCGCCTTCTTCTTCGTAACGGGCTCCCCATCCCGCCGGTTCTACTTCCCGGATGAAGCCCGCTGAAGGTGAGGCCCGTTTTATTTCGGAGATTACGGAGAGTCCGGGGGCCGTGAGCGCGGCGGCGAAGTCTCGTTTCCCGAAGAGCCGCGCCTGCTCGTACAGGACGTCGAGGTCCGTTTGCGCTTTTAGTCCTTCGGCCCGTTTGCGGGCGGCGGCGGCAAGCTCGTCCAGTATCGTGGCGCGGCCCGTCATCCGGCTCCGGAGAGGCGGCGGGTGGTTTTTATGAAGTCTTCGAGGGCGTCCCGGGCGGCGCCGGTCTCTATGGAATCCGCGGCCGACTGGACGCCGTCCTTCATGGAGCCCGAATCGCCGGCGACGAAGATCGCGGCCCCCGCGTTGACGAGGGTTATGTCCCTGGCGGGCCCGGACTCCTTGCCGGAGAGCACGTCTCGAAGTACCCGGGCGTTTAGGTGGGCGTCGCCGCCGAGGAGGCCATCGGCGGCGTGGCGGGCGAGGCCGAAGTCTTCCGGGGAGATCTCGTACTCCTCTATCCCGGAACCGTTTACCTCGGCCACGAGGGTTTTGCCGGTCACGGTGATCTCATCCAGCCCGTCCGTGCCGTGGACGACGAGCGCCTTTTTCGCGCCTAGCTCCCGCAACGCCTCGGCCATCGGCCGGACATAACCGCCGTCGAAGACCCCGATCACCTGCCGCTTCGCCCCGGCCGGGTTGGTGAGCGGGCCGAGCAGGTTGAAGATGGTCCGGAACGGCAACTCAGCCCGCACCGGGGCGACGAATTTCATCGCCGGGTGGTGGGTGCGGGCGAACATGAAACCCAACCCCGAAGCCGCTATGCACTCGGACACTTCCTCCGGACCGAGCTCTATCCGGGCCCCGAGGGCCTCCAGCACGTCCGCCGATCCGGACCGGCTCGTGGCGGCGCGGTTGCCGTGCTTGGCGATCCTCACCCCCGCGCCCCGGGCCACGAAGGCCGCCATCGTGGAGACGTTGATGGTCCCCTTCGCGTCGCCTCCGGTCCCGCAGGTATCTACTACGTCTTCCGGCGCTTTTACGGTCTCGGCGAAGCGACGCATCGCACGGGCGAAACCCACGATCTCCGGCACCGCCTCGCCCCGGAGCCGGAGCGCGGTGAGCAGGGCCGCCGTCGCGGCCGGTGGGGCGGCACCTTCCATGATGGTCTCCAGCGCCCGTTCGGCCTCGTTCTCGGTAAGCACCTCACCGGAGGCGGCTTTCCGCAACGTCTCCCGGAGCAAGCCTAGAGCCCCAGGAAGTTCTTTAGGAGCGCCTTGCCGCTGCCGGTAAGGACGCTCTCGGGGTGAAACTGGACGCCCTCTATCGGGAGTGTTTTGTGACGGACGCCCATGATCACCCCGTCTTCCGTACGGGAGGTTACGGTGAGGCATTCCGGCACGCTGTCCGGCTCGATGACGAGGGAATGGTACCGCGTCGCCAAGAATTCCTGTTCGAGGCCCCGGTAAACGCCCTCGCCGTCGTGGGAAATCTTTGCCGTCTTGCCGTGGACGGGTTCGCCGCGCACGATCTCCGCGCCGAAAGCCTGCCCGATCGACTGATGCCCGAGGCAGACGCCGAGTATCGGCACCTCCTCCGAAGCCCCGTTCGGGCGGTTGGAGATCAAAGGTACCGAGACACCCGCCTCGTTCGGGGTGCACGGGCCGGGCGATACGACTATCCTGTCGGGATGGAGGTCCATGACGTCGTCCGGCGTGACTTCGTCGTTGCGCCGAACTATTACCTCGGCCCCAAGCTCTCCGAGGTACTGGACGAGGTTGTAGGTAAAGGAGTCGTAGTTGTCTATGATAAGGACCCGCATGAGTAAGGGGATTGTAGCAAGCAGATTACGAAACTACAGAGAGGAGCGGCGATGACCCTTTTGCTGACCGAAACCGAGGTCGAAGAGCTTCTAGATATGTCCTCTACACTGGACGCCGTGGAGAAAGTGCTACGCGACCAGGCGGAGGGAAAGGCAACCAACCGGGCCCGCCGCCGCGTCGCCCTGCCGACGGGCGGCCTGAACTACATGGCGGCCGGCGCGCCGGAGCTTGAGCTTATGGGCATCAAGGTCTACTCCATAGCCCGGACCGGCGCCCGCTTCTACACGATGCTCTTTGACTCCGAGGGCGGTGAACTACTCTCCATAATCCAGTCGGACAAAATGGGCCAGCTCCGGACCGGGGCCGCGAGCGGCGTCGCAACGCAACACCTCGCCCGCGAGGACGCGGCCACGCTCGGCGTCTACGGCGCGGGATGGCAGGCTGAGAGCCAGCTGGAAGCGGTCGTGACGGCGCGGGACTTCGAACGGGTCATCGTCTACAGCCGCACGGAGGAGACGCGCAAGGACTTCGCCGGCAGAATGGGCGAGAAACTCGGCATGGAGATAGAGACCACCTCCTCGCCCGAAGAACCCGCCGCCCAGGACGTAGTCGTCACGATGACCTCCTCCAAGGAGCCCGTGCTGCGCGGCGAGTGGCTCACGCCCGGGGCGCACGTAAACGCCGCCGGGTCCAACTTCATTTTCAAGAGCGAGATCGACCGGGACGTCGTGCGTCGCGCGAGCTTCGTGTGCATCGACTCCCGCGAAGAACTAGGCCTCGAAGCCGGAGACTTGATGCTCCCCCTAGAAACCGGGGGCATATTCCCCGAAGAAGTCTACGAGTTGGGGCAGGTAATAGCCGGGCACGTACCGGGCCGCCGCGGCCCCGAGGATATAACCCTCTTCGCCAGCCAGGGGCTGGCCCTCGAAGATTTAGCCGCCGCCCGTATCGTCTACGACCGGGCGCTGGAGCGAGACATGGGCCGGGACATAGAATTCTGAAGCTTGACAACTTCAGAGCCAGTCAGCATTTCAGCATTTCAGCCTGTCAGCCGGCTAGCAGGGAGGACGATGCGGAATTTCAGAGACTTGCAGGTCTGGGAGAAGGGACACCGGCTCACACTTGAGGTTTACAAAGCGACTACCGGCTTTCCAAGAGAGGAATTGTACGGTATTACGAGTCGGTTGAGGCGCGCAGCCGCTTCGATACCGGCCAACATCGCCGAGGGCTGTGGACGCAGCGGAGACGCGGAACTAGCGAGATTCATGCTCATATCAGTGGGCTCCGCCAGCGAGCTAGAGTACCACCTACTACTTGCAAAGGATCTAAGTTACCTCGATCCCCCACAATATAAAGAGTTACTACAGAACACACAGGAAGTAAAACGTATGCTGGGACCATTCATAAACAAACTAAAAAAGCTGACACGCTGAAAGCCGCCGCAGGCGGCGTGCTGAAATGCTGACCAGCTTCGACCTGAGGGAGACACTTTTGACCGATACTTTCGATACCCTGCCGGAGACCGGAGTTAGCTACGAGCCGCTTGGCGCGGCGGAGCTTACGGACCACGGCGAAAGCAGCGCCCGCTTCACCGCCGGCTCGACTATCGTGGAGGTTGCGGCGCTCGCGTCCGGCCTGTTCCGGGTTGGGATGTTCCCCGAGAGCCGGCCGCCAAACTACGACACCCCCGCGATAGACAAGAAAGAGTGGGAGCCGGTCGAGGTCTCGATGGAAGAGACGGACGGGGTAGTGAAGCTAACTACCTCGGCGGCGACAGCCCGCATTTCCCTCAACCCTTTCCGGGTTGGCTTCGAGGACACCGAGGGCCGTATCTTTGCCGCGGACGACGAAGACCTCGGGATGGGCCTCGTGCGGCTGCCGGAGGAGGACGTTTTCTCGGCGCCGCTCGGTAACCCGGTCCGGCTGTACAAAAAACGCGAGGAGGGCGAGCGGTACTTCGCCTGCGGCCAGCGGACCGGCGGGCTGGAGAAGACCGGCTCAAACCAAACCTTCTGGAACATAGACCCCCCGATGGGCCACACCGACGACCACAACAACCTCTACACCTCGACGCCGTTCACGCTCGTAATGAACCACGGCTTCGCCTGGGGCCTCTTCTTCGACAACACCCACAAGGTCGAGTTCGACCTGGCGAAAGAAGATGCGGAGAAGGCGCGGTTCGAGGCCCGGGGTGGGGATCTCGTTTACTACGTCTTCTGCGGCCCGGAACCGAGGGACGTGGTAGGCGGTTACACGGAGCTCACGGGTCGCATCCCCATGCCGCCGATGTGGTCGCTGGGGCATCAGCAGAGCCGCTGGAGCTACATGTCGGAGAAAGAGATCTGGGACCTCGCCAACACCTTCCGCAAACGCGACATCCCGTGCGACGTGATCCACTTCGACATCGACTACATGGATGGCTTCCGGGTCTTTACCTGGGACGACGAAAACTTCCCGGAACCCGAGAAACTCCTCTCCGACCTGAAGGAACTCGGCTTCCATTCCGTAACCATCGTGGACCCTGGCGTAAAGACGGACGAGAACTACGGCGTCTATACCGATGGCCGGAAC
>JBARZM010000253.1:0-6799 GCA_049650095.1 Rubrobacteraceae bacterium
TATGAGCTGGAAATTGAACGGCAGATGAACGCCGTCCATCTTTTCGCCATAGTAGGCCATAAGCCGCTCGACGGGCAGGTAGATCTCCCCGATCAAAACCCGCTCATCGTAGGTGTCGGCCAACTGGCGCATCTCTTTTACGACTTCGTGTACCTCCGGCCGATCTTCCGAGTAGACTCTTTGGTTGAGCGTGCCGGGATCGCTACCCGGCTTCCAGTTCGGGTTGACCGGATCGTCGCGCAAATACGCGTCTTTTATCATGATGTTCAACACGTCTATGCGGAACCCATCCACCCCCCTCTCGTACCAAAAACGCATCGCGTCGTACATCGCATCCCGCACCTCGGGATTGCGCCAGTTGAGGTCCGCTTGTTTGGGATCGAAGGAGTTCAGATAGTATTGCCCGGTATCTTCGTCCCAAGTCCAAGCAGGCCCGCCAAAGTTGCTCTCCCAATTGTTCGGCAATCCTCCGTCCGGCGCCGGGTCCGCCCAGATGTACCAGTCCCGTTTCGGGTTGTCCCGCGAAGAGCGCGACTCGACGAACCACGGATGCTCATCCGAGGTATGGTTCGGCACGAAATCCAGGATTATCTTCAATCCCCGCTCGTGGGCTTTCTCGACCAACTCATCGAAGTCTTCTAGCGTGCCGAACATGGGGTGGATGTCGGTGTAGTTCGAGACATCGTAGCCAAAGTCGGCCATCGGGGAAGGGTAGATCGGGGACAGCCACACAGCGTCTATCCCAAGCCTTTCGAGATAATCGAGCTTGGAGATTACGCCCCGAAGATCCCCGGTACCGTCGCCGGTCGAATCCGCGAAACTGCGCGGGTAGACCTGATAGACAATCCCCTCCTGCCACCATTTGTAAGAGCCCATCCTATATCTCCATTCCACAAGGTACGTGAACCACGATCCTACAAGCTACATCGTGGGTTGCCTTTGTTTTCTGTAACGTTTCAGACTAAAACGTTACAGAATGCTACCATTGGTGGTATGGAAGTCAATCCTAAAAGGTCGGGGCATAGGGCGACGATAAAGGGGATCGCGGCGGAGTTGGGGGTATCGGCTTCGACGGTATCGAACGCTTACAACCGGCCGGACCAGCTTTCGCCCGCGTTGCGGGAGCGGGTGTTCGAGACGGCGCGGCGTCTGGGTTACGGTGGTCCGGACCCGGCGGCCCGCAGTTTGCGGAGCCGGCGCGCGGGGGCGATCGGGGTGCTCTACGCTGACCGGCTCTCGTACGCCTTCGCGGACCCTGCGGCGGTGATGTTCATGCAGGGTGTCTCGGTAGCCACCGAAGAAGCGGGTCTCGGCATGCTTCTCGTTCCGGGGTCTCCGCGCCAGGCGCGAGATCCGGAGGTCGTCGGCAGTGCGGTGGTGGACGGGTTCATCGTCTACTGTTTGGCGGAGGAAGATCCCCTATCGAATGCGGCATTAGGGCGGCGTTTGCCGACGGTGCTCGTGGATCAACCACCACAAAAAGGCCTGCCGGCCGTGGGCATCGACGACGAAGGCTCCGCCCGGACCGTGGCGGAACACTTCCTCGGGCTGGGCCACACGAAGTTCGGGGTCATATCCTTCGAGCTCGCCCCGGACGTTCGTAGCGGCCTCGCGGACCAGAAGCGCCAGCGCTCCGCGACCTACTGGCCCTCCCGCCGAAGGCTGGGCGGCTACGCATCCGCCCTGGAAGAAGCCGGCATTGCGTGGGAAGACGTGCCCGTCTACGAATGCGCCGAGAACCACCCGGAGGAAGGCCGCCAGGCGACTGAAACCTTGTTGGCATTGGAGCAGCGGCCGACGGCGATCCTGGCCCTCAGCGACCAACTCGCACTCGGCGCCATAAAGGCAATCACTCAGAAGGGTCTATCCGTACCGAAAGACATCTCCGTGGCAGGCTTCGACGACATCCCCGAAGCGGCGAGATCCAACCCAAGACTCACCACCGTCCGCCAACCCCACGTCGAGAAAGGCATCAAAGCCGGCCGGATGCTTATCGACCAGCTACAGGGCGACGACGCACCGAGATCAAAGGTACTCCCGTCGCGGCTGGTGGTGCGCGGCTCGACCGGCCCCGCGTAAGAGATATCTTTGTTCGTCCGACAGTTCTCTAGACTCGGAGCACGGGCGTCGTGCTATACACCGCGTCAGGTTGCCAAATACTATTCGTAATGGCTCCACATCCGCAAAACTTTGACGACCCGATCCTCGTCCAGCACCTGATACACCAATCGGTGTTGGATGTTGATCCGTCGCGAGTATGCACCGGAAAGATCTCCTACGAGCTTCTCAAAAGGAGGCGGCTTCTGGAAAGGGTTTTCAGCGAGTATGTCCAACAATTCCTGAGCTTTTGGTTTCAGGCCGCTAGAAGCTAGTTTCTTCGCATCTTTTTGCGCTTGTTTTGTATATACGAGTCGCCAACTCACCAATCCAGATCCTCGTCGCACTCATCAACAGGAGCGTCCATCCCTTCCCGGATGGATTCACGCATGCCGGGTACGGATAGAAGGAAAAGGGTCTCCTGTATTGCAGTCCAATCTTCTTCGGACACCAGTACAGCCTTGTTTCTCTTCCCAGAGATAAGTAGCGGCTGGTGGGAAGACGCCGCCTCGTCGATCAGACGATACAGGTTGGCGCGGGCTTCGCTGGCCGTGATCGCAGTCATGACACACCTCCATTGGAGTACTGAAAGTATTGTACGTTGTCGCGTACGTACGTCAAATAGTACGCCACCAGATGGACAGCGCTGGAAGCCCGTAACGTTTTACAGGGCGAGCACTGTGCGGAGTCCGTCTTCCACAGACGTCATGACCCGGTCACTGACCCGGCTCACCCGCTCCGTGAGAAACGTTTTGTCGAGGGTAATAGTCTGCGACACGTTTGCAACGGAGTCTTTAGGCAACGCTGTATCTTCCTTCGTAACCAGCACGTTGCCCGGAGCATCTGCCAGTCGCAGGTTGGTCGTTAGCACCACCGAGATCACGGTCCGAATACGGCTGCGATTGAACTCGTCTGACTGGACGATGAGCACGGGTCGCCGGTATCCTGGTTCCGAGGCGACCGGCTCGGGCAATTCCGCCCACCAGACTTCTCCGCGCAGCACTACCAGTTATCTTTCGGCAATGACCGCGACTGCAAGCGGGCGATGTCAGGTGCCAGACTTTCGGGTTCCGCGCCGTAGATCTCGTCTAGACGCTCGGTGATCTTCTCGCTCCGGTATTCTTCCAGATAGTGTCGAAGCGCGATAGCGTACAGTTCGCTACGCGACATGTCCCGCTCCCGGGCAAACTGCTCGGCGGCCTCGAAAAGCTCCTCGTTAATAGATATAGCTGTTTTCATACCTTGAGTATAACCCGAGTTATACCAAGATACATTTGTGAAGTTGTAGCGATTTGTTAGCCTTTTGCTTTGTTCACACTAGATATCAACGAGCTTGTCCGCGAGGTCCATGCAATGGTAGCGTGCAAAGTTGCACGGGCCTTTCTTCATGAGACGCAGGTTGAACAAGCGAATAGCCGGCAACACCTCTGGGTCGGAGATGAAAGTTTGCGCGTCCGCCAGAGGCAAAACCAGATTCACTTGATCCGAGCCACCGGGGCCATACTTGTGGTCTGTTACCTCCAGGGCCGGGTGCCGGTCGAAGAGCGAATCGAGAGCCCCGTCTGACAGAAGGGTAAAGGGCGAATCAGCCATATGCAAAGAAACCCAGAGATCCTCCTCAGCGACCGATACCGTGAGCACTTCTTGCCAGTAAATGTTTATGCGGGCGTATACATAACGCGTTGGCACGCAGGAAACGCACCAAAAAGAAACTTCACTACGCAAGAACGCTGGAATACTTGCTCGAACGTAGCTGTTCAAAACGTCGATCACTTCGCCGGAGCGAGGTTGGGCGGCGAAGCTCTTGTACTTCCTGCTGTACTTTCGCCGCAGCTCCGGATCGACGATCCTATCTCCTGTAGAGTCTACGTAGCCCGGGTCTTGCAACCACCTGTTTTGTTCTTCCAAAGACATAATTAGGTAGAAGTCAGATTCGCCTTTCGGGACACTGGTGAACGTAATGTTTCGCAGGCTATGTCCACCCTGCTCCAGCGACCATATTAGGGTCCGCTCCTCTTTATCCAATCTTTCTCTCGGCACTGGTCTGAAAGATATTCGCTCGATGTCCGCGTGAACTTTCCGATGCTGTGAGTAACGTCGGGTTACATCCAGCGCCTGGCCCGCATAAATGTCACCGTCGGCAAAATGAAGGACGTAGAGGCCGCAACGTTCGCCCGGTTTGAACAAGTCGGCGATCGAAGCCCGTCCCTGGACATGGTAAGGAGGTAAGAAGCCTTCAACTATCTGCAAACTTCATCCACTAAGTTTGTTCTCTTACACTCTTAAGCAACGCCACGGAAAAGCTCCTCAACAAACCTTCTGCGGATAGAAATGTTCTGTTGTCCTCCTCGACGGCATGCACACTCTCTTCCGTCAACGCGTTTCGGTACTCGGCGACGGGAAGGTCTGACACGTCTATACGAGTGTCTGCCCAAACGTCCGGCCCCGGCAACAGTGCGCCGGAGACGTTGGTGAGGCGGGTGTAGAGTCTGGGGGCGACGGTGATGGCGATTTGGTCTCCGTGCCGGCGGGCGAAGGCTACGAGGTGATCCGCCCGCGCGCCGGAGACTTCGAGCGGAATGTAGTCTCCTTTCTCGAAGAGATCCGGCGACTCTTCCCGCAGCTTGAGGGCTTCGTGCGTCAGATGGAGCTTGGGACGGCCATCCTGCCAGGTGTCGAGGAGGGACCGTACACCGTCCGCCTCGATCCCGTCCAGCTCGGAGAGCAGGTTCCTTCGCAGTCCGTAATCCACGGGGCGCCGGTTGTCCGGGTCTACGAGGCTAAAGTCCCAGAGTTCGTTTCCCTGGTAGGTGTCGGGGACGCCGGGGGCGGTCAGTTTTATGAGGGTCTGCGATAGGCTGTTTAATGCGCCGATCCGGGCTATTCGCCGGACGAACGGGACGAACTCATCGAGAAAGAGGTTTGTCTCCGAGGGGACGAGTAGTCCGTCGATAAAGTCCACCACGGCCGACTCGTACTCCTCGTTCACGTTGACCCAGGAAGTGTGTACCTGCGCCTCCCGGATTGCCTTCTCCATATAGACTTTGATGCGTTCCCGGAACTCCGCGAGTTCGTCTTCGTCCGGCGATTCCAGCGGCCACGCGCCGACGAGGGTTTGGTAGATGAGGTATTCATCATTGCGGCTCGGCGCCTCCTGGCCGTCGACCTCCCGGCGGCGAGAGCGGTTGGTGCGGGCCCAGCGGACGACCTGGCCCCTCCACTCGCCCGGGATCTCCGAGAGTACGTTTATCCGCGCCCGAACGTCCTCGCTCCGCTTTGTATCGTGTGTGGAGCTCGAAAGCATGGCGTGCGGCCACTGCTTCGCCCGCTCGGCGGTCAGGTGGTGGAATGCCGCCACCGACACCCCGAACCGTTCGGGCTCCCCGCCGACCTCGTTTAGCGAGACGAGCCGGTTGTAATCGTAGAGGGCCGTGTCCTCCATACCCTTCGCCATCACCGGCCCCGTGTACTGCTGGAACTTCATCACGAAAGCGACGACGAGCGCCCGGTATTCCTCCGGCCCGTCCACTTCCAGTAGTAGTGCCTCGTGGATGAAGTCGAAGACCGTGGTGTCGGCGGCGGCGCTCTGTTTCCTGGCGCGGGATACGGCCCAGTCCACGTAGCGCCGGTCGGTCTCGGAGACGTTCCCGGCGGTTATGTAGGTCCGGTAGACGGGGAAGTGGGCGACGACCTCCGCGAGCGCGTCGCGCAGGACGTTTATGGTGAAGTCGAAGGTGCGCCGGCCGTACTCCGAGATACGCAGGAGCTGGCGGGAGAGGACGTTTAGCTCGCTGGCGAGCTCGGAGCGCATGACGGTCTTTTTGCAGTCGTAGAGTAGCTCCTCGAAGTCTACGCTTCGTCCGATGAACCGCCGGTAAGCCCGGTCCATCCCGGCCTCGCCTGCCGGATCCACGAAGAGCCCGTTGACCAGGTTGGTGAATTCGTAGCCGGTCGTCCCGGAGACCGGCCAGTCCTCCGGTAGCCCCTCGTGGGCGGCGAGTATCTTCTCTACCAGCACGTAGAGAGGTTCGTCTTCGTCGCTATCCAGGGCTTCGGCGGCGGCCTTTTGAAGACGGTGGAAGTAGTCTGCGGGGTCGTAGAGTCCGTCGGGGTGATCTAGGCGCAGGCCATCAACTTTGCCTGACCGGATCAGGTCCAGGACGAGCCGGTGCGTCGCCTCGAAGACCCCTTCGTCCTCGACCCGGATGCCGGCCAGGTCGTTTATGGAGAAGAACCTGCGGTAGTTGATCTCATCGCTCGCCACCCGCCAATAGACGAGCCGGTAAGCCTGCTCCTCCAAAACCCGATGCAACGTCTCGAAGCTCTCCGCGTCCCCGGCCTCGCCGTTTATCCGATGCACGCTTTCGTCCACGATGCGGGCGACCTCGGGAGATTCGGCGTACAGCCGGGCGAGACGGCTCTTGTGGATCTCCGCGTCCCGACTCCGCTCGGCGATGCTTTCTTCGTCCTCCTCCGATTGGTCCGGAAGGTTGCCGAAGGCTGTCAGGAGGCTCTGCAACTCAAGGGCGTGCCCATCTTCCGGCAGCCCCTCCATATCTTCGACCACCATCGGGTAGGTCTTGGGATCCAGCGGGCAGTGGTGTTCGTAGTAGTCGACGGAGAAAGAGCCTTTTTCGGGATCGAACTTCAGTTTTAGGTCTCCGGCTTCGAGGATGGCGCGGTAGTGGTCGCCGAGGACGGG
>JBARZM010000254.1:0-2635 GCA_049650095.1 Rubrobacteraceae bacterium
ATCGTCCGGACCAACCTGTCCAAGGGACTAGGGTTCTCGCGGGAGGACCGCGACACCAACGTGCTACGGATAGGCTTCGTGGCGAACCTCCTAACCCGCAACGGGGTTGGCGTGATCGTCAGCGCCATCTCGCCGTTCAAAGAGGTCCGGGATCAGGTTCGGCGCGAGATCGGTGAGGATTTCCTGGAGGTCTTTATCGACGCGCCGCTAGAGGTCTGCGCCGACCGGGACGTGAAGGGACTCTACAAAAAGGCTTACAGCGGTGAGATCCCGCAGTTCACCGGCGTCTCCGACCCTTACGAGGCCCCGGCGGCCCCGGAGCTTCACGTAAGGACCGACGAGGAAGAGCCGGACGAGAGCGCCCGCCGCGTCGTGCAAAAACTGGAAGAGCTCGGCTACTTGTTGCCGGCTGAGGAGTACAACCGCGCGTAAGCTCCCCGTGAGCTGCGCGTGAGCCGCGTATGGGCTTCGAGGCCGCCCCAATCCTGTTCGGCCTGCTGGTCGGGTTTCTAGTAGGCCTGACGGGTGTCGGGGGCGGCTCTCTCATGACACCTTTCCTGATCGCCGTAATGGGCGTCCCCGCGGCCACGGCGATCGGCACTGACATGGTGTACGCCACGGTTACGAAACTGACCGGCTCCTTTCAGCACTACCGGCAGCGTTCCATAAACCTCGAAGTGGCGGTCTTTCTGGGGATAGGAAGCATCCCGGCGAGCCTTCTAGGAGTATGGACCCTCGAGTGGATCAAAGACTCCTTCGATGCCGCGCGGGTGGACTCCATTATGATCACCGTTATCGCCGTCACCCTCGTCTTGGTGGGAGGGACCCTTATCTTCCGGACTTTCATGCCGGAGAGGTGGACCGAGCGGCGGGCCCACCGGTGGGACGGCAAAGGTTCCATGAGTTTGAAGCGGCGGATCTTTACCATAGCCTTCGGGGCGACGGGCGGCTACCTGGTCGGCCTGACCTCCATCGGCAGCGGGAGCATCATGGCCGTAATATTGCTGCTTCTCTACCCGCTCTCCCCGGCGGTCATCGTGGGCACCGACATAGCCCACGCGACGGTGCTCTCGTTGGTCACGGGCCTGGCCCACATAACGCAGGGCAACGTGGACTTCCCTCTGGTAGGCATGTTGCTTTTGGGGAGTCTGCCGGGCGTTTTGGTCGGCAGCCGGGTGGCGCCGCTGCTGCCGGGGAGACCCTTGAAGATAATACTTTCTATCATGCTCATCATAGTCGGCCTGCGGCTGCTGTTCCCTGGATGATAGGCTGGACGCCGTCCGGTGTTTGGTGCCGTGCTGCCGCGGGGTAGGGTGGGCGCATGAGCTTGCAGGCCATCTCTCAGATATCCGCCCCGCTCTCGAACGTGCTGCTCGGCCTCGTGTTCGCGGTCGGGTACTACATAATGATCAAGATGTACCGCGAGACGATAAACGAGATGAAGGAAGAGCGGCTCTCCGCCGGCAGGCCGCAGGTCATAGTCCAGGCCGACTACAAGCGTTTACCGGAGGTAGAGTTGGTCGTTAGAAACGTCAGCAGCGGCGCCGCCCGCGACATCCAGTTCGATTTCTCCCACGATATCGCGAGCTCCGACGGTTACGTCGTCACGAATTTGCCGTACTTCAAGTACGGGCTGGATTTCCTGGAGCCGGAAGGGGAGATCTCCTGCTACTGGGACTCGCTGGAGGAGATAATCCCGAGGTTCAAGGAGCAGGGGCTCGACGCGGGCATTACCGTGACCACTAGCTACAAATCCCTCTCGGGCACCCCGTATACGAGCAGCTGGAAGGTCAACCCGCTGCTCTTCGAGGGCTATCGTGACAGCCCCCGCAAGGGAATCGAAGACCTGGCAGGGGCGGTGGAGAAGATTTCGGCGGAGCTGCAAGAGATTCGTGGCCCACGGGAAGGCCGCGAGCGCGAGAACGCCTGAGGGGCCAGGCCTCACGCGGCCAAACCGCAGCTTTTTAGAAAGGACTACCCGCAACTGATGAATAGACGGAGCGCGCCGCCGGAGAACGTGGGTTACTCGTACTGGTTCGTGCTCATCGTGGCGCTGTTCGTGACGAGCCTCATCACGGCGAACGTAACGGCGGTCAAGCTCATCGGTGTCTTTGGGCTCGTATTGCCGGCGGGGGTGGTTATATTTCCGATCAGCTACATCTTCGGCGACGTGCTCACGGAGGTCTACGGGTTCCGGATGGCGCGGCGGGTGATCTGGCTGGGATTTTTCTGCAACCTGCTCGCCGTGGTCGCCATCGTGATCGGGCAATACCTGCCCGCCGCCCCGTTCTGGGAGGGCCAGCAAGCCTACGAGCAGATACTCGGCTACGCCCCCCGCCTGCTCGCCGCCTCGTTCTGCGCCTATCTCGTGGGCGAGTTCGCCAACTCCTTCATACTGTCGAAGATGAAGATCGCCACGGGCGGCCGCTGGCTCTGGAGCCGGACCATCGGCTCGACCCTCGTCGGCCAGGGCTTCGACTCGCTGGTCTTCGTAATAATTGCTTTCGCCGGCAATATCCCTGTCCCGGCCCTGGTGGCCGCTATCGTGACCCAGTGGCTCTTCAAATCCGCCTACGAAGCCGCCGCGACCCCCTTGACTTATCTCGTAGTCAACTTCCTGAAACGCCGCGAGAAC
>JBARZM010000255.1:0-5506 GCA_049650095.1 Rubrobacteraceae bacterium
CCCCGAACGCGGCCGCGGCTGCCGCTCCCGGAGCCGGTAAAAGCTGTCCTGAACGGCGGCCTGAAGGCGCTCGACGGCGCGCTCGGCCGTGCTTTTGGCGGCGACCTCGAAGCGGAGGTCATCGAAGTCTTCGACGACTCTTTCGACGAGCTTTTCGAGAAGGTCGCCGCCGGCGTTCCCTGCATCGCCGAGAAAGACGCCGCTTTTCTGCGCTGGCGTTACGGGCCGGGCTCCCCGCAGCATCCGGTGACCGTGATCGGGGTGATAGAAAGCGGCGCGCTGCTCGGATACGCCGTCCTCAAGACGACCATCGGGATGGACGGCTACATCCTGGACCTGGTAACGCTCCCGGGACGCCGGGACGTATCACAGGCGTTGCTCCGGGAGGCGGTCCGCTCCTTTAGGAAAGCCGGCACCCACATTATCCGGTACCGCTTCAAGAGCTCGGCGTTTTCGGCCCAGAAGGAAGACCTGCAACGCCTGGGGTTCTTCTATCGCGGCGCGCGGCAGAATAAACTACTCACGATGTTCGCCGACCCGGCGCTTCACGCGACGGCCGGAGACCTGAACAACTGGTCGTACACCGTCGGCGACGGGGAAGCGAGTTTCTGGACCAGATAGACTTTGCGGAGGCCGCAATCGGTCTCGAAAAAAGAACCATCGCGCGGTGGGTACGCGTCGGATCGTCCGGGTAAAGATGGTAGGATTGCACGGTGTTTGATACAGCATCGAGACAAACTTTTTAGAGTTCGTACAGGAGGTAGAGCAGACATGGTAGTTGAATCTGGAACAGCGGCGGCCGCGATCCGGGAGTGGCTCCAGGAGAACGTAACCGGCAACCGACCCGTAGCCGACGACGAGTTGCTGATCGAGAACGGCGTCCTTACCTCGCTTCAGACGGTGGAGCTGGTGATGTTCATGGAGGACCGCTTCGGCATCGTGGTCGAGGACGACGAGTTGGACGAGGAGACGTTCGCCACCGTACAGAGCATCGCCAACCTGGTGGAGAGCAAAACGGCGTGAGCCCCCGCAATATCCAGCGCCCCGAATACACCCTCCACGACCTCCTCCGAAACTCCGTTGAGCGTGACCCGGGCAAGCTCGCCGTCGTGGACGGCGACGCCGAATACTCCTACGAAGACCTGGACCGCCAGAGTTCCGCCCTGGGCGCGGCCCTCGTGAAGGCCGGCGTGGAGAAAGGCGACCGGGTCGGCGTCCTGGTCGAGAAGTCTTGGGAGGCGATCGTCGCGATGCTGGCCGCCTCGCGTATCGGGGCCGCCTACGTGAACGTCAACCCGCTCTTCAAAGCCCCGCAGGTCGAGTACCTCGCCCAGGACTGCGATATACGCGTCATGATCGGGGACACTTCCAAGCTGGACGAGCTTGGGCCAAAGACCGTCGAGACCGCCTTCTACCGGGGCGAGAAGCCGCAGGGCAACGCCGCGAGTTCGTACGTGGACGTGGCGGAGGCCCTCCGGGGCGACGGGCTCGAAGAGGACCGGCAGGTCTCCGAGATAGACCTCTGCACCATCCTCTACACGTCGGGCTCGACCGGGATGCCGAAAGGCGTGGCGACGAGCCAGCGCAACGTGGTGGCGGGGGCCCAAATCGTCTCGACCTACCTCGAAAACGGCCCGGAAGACCGGATCCTCTCCGCGCTGCCGCTCAACTTCGACGCCGGCATGAGCCAGTTCACGACCTCCCTGCGGTCCGGGGCCACGCTGTACTTGCTCCGCTCCAGGCTGCCGGGGGATTTGCTCAAGGCGTTGCGCCGGTATGAGATCACGGGTATCACCGGCGTGCCGCCGCTCTGGTCGCTCCTGATCCGGGGCGCTAAGTCTCTGAGAGAGAACCCGCTCGAACACCTGCGATACCTCGCCAACACCGGCGGACGTATCCCGCAGGCGAACCTGGACGAGCTAAGGAATTTGCTCGAGCCCGCCGGGACGAAGATTTTCCTGATGTACGGTCTCACGGAGGCGTTCCGCTCGACGTATTTGGACCCGGCGGAGATCCACCGCTCCTCCCCCGAGCAGGGCAACTGCATCGGCAAGGCCATCCCGGACACCGAGATCCTGGTAATAACCAAAGAGGGCAAAGAGGCGGCCCCCGGCGAGCGGGGAGAGCTGGTCCACCGCGGCCCAACGGTTGCGATGGGCTACTGGGGAAACGAGGAGGCGACGGCGAAGGCGTACCGCCCGAACCCGCTCGCCCCGCCGGAGCTTCTCGGCGTCGAGCGGGTCGTCTACTCCGGCGATACCGTTACGCGGGACAAGGAAGGCTACCTATACTTCCACGGCCGCGAGGACGCCATGATAAAGAACCAGGGCTACCGCTTGAGCCCCGAAGAGGTCGAGAACCTCCTTATAGCGTCCGGCTTCGTCAACGAGGCCTGCGCCTTCGGGGTCGAAAACCCGGCCGTCGGGCACGATGTTATAGCCGTGATCTCCTTGAACAATGGCACAGACGACAATACTCTGGACAAGATCAAAGAGTACGCCATAAACAACGGCCCGCCCTATATGATCCCGAAGCAGATACACATCCAGGACGAGTTACCGAAGACCGGATCTGGCAAGATCGACCGGAAGGCGATACAGAATGCTTACACAGAAGGATAAAGCCCGCACCCTCGCGGACCGTTTCGACGAAGGAAACGGCGAGGAATTTTCCCCCGGCGGCGTACCAATCTCTAAAATAGCGGAGAATTTCGGATCGCCGTTCTACCTCTACCACGGCGAGATGCTCGTCGAGCGCGTCCGGCGCGTCCGCGAAGCCCTCGGCGAAGGCATGGAGGTCTCCTACTCGGTGAAGGCTAACCCGAGCATCGCCGTCTGCCAGCTTCTCGCGCTCGGCGGCGCGGGCGGCGAGGTCGCCTCTTCGGGCGAGTTGGCGGTCGCGCGGGCCGCCGGCATCTCGCCGGAGGACATCGTCTTCGCCGGCCCCGGCAAGACCGACGACGAGCTGCGCCGGGCCATCGAGGAAGGCATCTTCGCGGTAAACGTCGAATCCCTCACCGAGATAGATCGGCTCGCCGCCATCGCGGAGGAAATGGGGCGGGAGATCGGGGTCGGGCTCCGCGTCAACCCGGCGGCCCAACTCATGGGCTCCGGGATGCGGATGGGCGGCACGGTCGGCCAGTTCGGCATGGACCAGGAAGACCTCGAAGAAGCGGTCGAGAAGACGCTCTCCTACCCTCGGCTAAGGCTGCGCGGCATCCACATCTACACCGCGACCCAGGTCTTCGACGTGGACGCGCTTCTCGAGCACTGCCGAAACATCTTCGAGGTCGCCTTAGAGGCCGCCGACCACGCGGACCGTCCGCTCGAGATGATCGACTTCGGCGGCGGCTTCGGCGTCCCGTACTTCGAGAAGATGGAGGAGTTCGACCTGGAACGCTTCGGGGCCGGCTTCCGGGACCTCCACAGCGTATACAAAACCGACCCGCGCCTCGAAGGCTGCCGCTTTATCTTCGAGCTTGGCCGCTACCTGACCGCCGACGCCGGCCTCTACGTTACCCGCGTCGTGGACGTGAAGGACATGCGCGGCAAGACCTTCGCCGTAACCGACGGCGGCATGAACCACCACCTGACCGCCACCGGCAACATGGGCCAGGTCTTCCGCAAAGCCTATCCCCTGCTCAACCTCAGCCGTCCCGGCGCGGAGCCCGAAGGAGAAGAAGGCACGGCGGTAGCCGGCCCGTGTTGCACGCCGCTGGATATGTTCGGGACCAACATCCCGCTCGCGGAGCCGGTGCCTGGAGACCTGATCGGGGTTTTCTACAGCGGGGCCTACGGCTTCTCGGCCAGCAACCGCGGCTTCCTGAGCCACCCGGAACCGGCCGAGGTGCTGGTCTGGGAAGGCGAGGCGCACCTCCTCCGTCCGCCCGGCAAACCCGAGGACGTGCTAAACAACCAGAAAGCGGTGCTTTAGCATCGTATGCCGCGCCCCAGGACACGCTCCACCAGCCATGAACGTGGAGTTGAATTTTATCCTCTTATCTCAGAATCCCTATGGAGGAACCCACCAGTGACCCCACCAGTACAGACCGCAACGCCCTACAGAGTAAGAGAGACGCCCGGAGCTACCCGGGAAGAGTGGAACGGCTGGCTACAAAACTCACCCGGCGGAGGCCACGTTTTCCAGAGTTACGAGTGGGGCGAATTCAAGCGAAAGCTGGGATGGAGGCCCGTTCGGCTGGTCCTGGAGCGTGATGGGGAAGTTATCGGCGCCGGGCAGTTCCTCCTCTACAAGACGACCCCCGTTCCCGGCTCCCTGATGTACTCCGCGAAGGGACCGTGGTTGCCCTGGGAGGATGAAACGGCAGTGAGAGCGTTCTTTGAGGGCGTCCGGGACGTGACCGCGCGGGAAGGCGCGCACACCGTCAAGATAGAGCCCGAGTTCTTCGCGCAGCAGGGTCACGTGAGGGATGTTCTCGACGACATAGGGTTCCAGAAGTTCCGCTGGGATCTTCACGCCCGGGCCACGATGGCGATAGACCTGACGCCTTCGGAGGACGAGTTGATGAAGAACATGAAGAAGGACACCCGCTATGGTGTCCGCCGGGCCGGCAGGGAAGGCGTGGAGGTCGTCGAAGACAATTCTCCCGGGGCGCGGGAAGAGTTCTGGCGAATCTTCGAAGAGACGGCGAAGCGTAAGGACTTCTGGTACCGGCCCAAGGGGTACCAGTTCGCCGCCTGGCAGTCGATGTACGACACGGGTCGGGCGCACTTGTTCTTCGCCGTCCACGAAGGGGAGAAGCTGGCGGCTGCTATCACCTACAGATTCGGGGAGAAGGTCTGGTACGTCCAGGCCGCGGCCGTCGACCACAAGCGCAACCTCCAGCCGACGTACCTGCTTCAGTGGGAGATCATGCGCTGGGCCAAAGAGAACGGGGCGACCCGCTATGACATGATGGCGATACCCACCCCGGATGAGATGCACAAGGACCATCCGTGGTACGGCGTCTACAAGTTCAAGGCCGGCTTCGGGGGCACCGTCGAAGAATTCCCCGGCTGCCTGGACCTGCCGGTAAAACCCGCCCAGGCGAAGCTCTGGAATAGGATCGAGCCAACATACTACCGGGCGCATCAGCGTATAAAAGGCGATATTTACTACTAGACTGGTCCTCTCCGTCAACCCCGAACGCTTGAAGTCTTAAGGCACGCTCTCTACACTTTGCCGTCACGTACACTAGTCGGGCGTCAATAACGGATCTCATAGAGAAAAGGAGTTGTATCGGGTGATGGTAAGGTTGAAGCTGTGAAGAAAGTTGAGATACGAACGGTCGAAGATTCCTCTTTCGAGCAGGGTATTGGAGACCTGCGCGTAGTGGCTTACCCGCATCTGCCCGAGGTTCGGGATTCCAGCTTCTACGATACCGTCTATCGCTGGTTCGAGGATCATCCTTTGGCGGATCAGGTTTACCGGTGGGTCGCCGTTACCGAGGACGGCGAAGTGGTCGGTCATCTCTCCGCCCTGCCTCTGTACTACTGGGTAAACGGTC
>JBARZM010000256.1:0-3194 GCA_049650095.1 Rubrobacteraceae bacterium
GACTACGTCTGCGTGGACGGCCAACATGGGCTCGCCGACCTCGCCTCCATGGTCTCCATATTCCAGGCTACCGACGCCGCCGGGGCCACGCCGCTCGCCCGGGTACTGGCGAACGACGCCGGGCTGATCGGACGAACTTTAGATGCCGGGGCGATGGGCGTGATCGTGCCGCTAGTGAACAACGCCGAAGAAGCCGCCCGGGCCGTCGCCGCCTGCCGGTATCCGCCGGACGGCTCGCGCTCTTACGGCCCGGTCCGGGCGTCGGAGGTGATCGGCTCCAAAGACCCGGGAGCCCTCGCCGGAGAAGTCCTGTGTTTCGTGATGGTGGAGACCCGTGAAGGACTCGAACGGGTCGAAGAGATCGCCGCCACCCCCGGCCTGGACGGCATCTACGTCGGGCCCGCGGACCTGGCGCTCTCTTTGGGTTTGGCGCCGACCCTGGAGATCACCGAAAAAGCCCACGTCGAGGCCGTGGACCGCATAAAAGAGGCCTGCCGCGAAAATGGGATAGCCGCCGGCATCCACTGTGGCTCCGGCGGATGGGCTAGAAAGCACGCGGAGGCGGGTTTCGAGGTGGTTACGGTGACGATGGACGCGAAGCTCCTCACGGAAGCCGCCCGCCACGAGCTGGAAGTCGCTCGCGGCGGGCGGGAGTCCGGCTAGACTGGCCCTGGGCTGCTAGATCCTTAGATCACGTTAAACAGGACGAGCAACATAACGAGGCCCGCCCAGATAAAGAGGCCAAGTAGAACTTTTATCCAGAGTTGTTTGAGCATCCTTTCCCTACCCGCCGAAGATGTTCGTCCGGATGACGCTGTAGACCAGTATCACCGAGAAGAACCCGAAAAACGCGAACGATATCCACATCACGACCAGCCGGTAGCCGGTTAGCCGCACGCCTTCCGGAAGGGCTTTGCGGTTCAGTTGGATCAGCAGTCCCGAGTAGATAAACATCTGCAACCCGGCTATCGAAGAGGAGATAATTATCAGCACTAGCGGCTGGTTGAAGCCGAAGAGCAGAATGCTGGAGCCGAGTACGACCATGAGCCACACGAAGAGGAAATAGAGCTTACTCTCCGTCCAGAACTGGTTGCCACGGGCGGCGTTGGTGTTTAGCTGGTCGGCGATAAGACGGCACGTATAGTCCACGATGCCGAGGTTGGTCGAGAACAGTGCGAAGGTCCCCGCCAGCCAGAAGGCTATACCAAACCCTGGTCCTATGACTTCTCTGAGGACCTCTCCCTCTACCCGGATGAACTCCAGGTCCGCCGCCTCCGTTTCGCCCGGCGGCACGGTCGAGCGGGTCAGTACAGCGAAGACGATCAGCGAGGTTACGCCGATGACGAAGAAGGTTACGAATTGCTCTATATTTGCTACCCGCCACCACTGTTTCCAGCGGCGCATGTTCGACACGTCTTGCGGGAACATAAAGCCGATTCCTTCGGAGGCTTCTTCTTCACCGGTGATGGGGGAAACGACCCGGGGAATCCGCATGCCCATGCCCATCCCCTTGTCCCGGATGTAGTTGCTCTGCACGAGGTTGTTGGCCCCGCCGGCCCCGGCGAAGGCCAGGGCTCCCAGCAGAAGCGCGATGCCGAGACCTTCCTGGCCTATGGGCAGCGTGGCCCCACCGATGCCCTCGGAGACGATCGCGCCCCAGCCTTCACCCGTGGTACCGAAGAAGACCGCGACCAACACGAAGGCCATGATGGATATGACCATCGCGCCCTGTATCTTTTCGACCGTCTGGTAGACCACGGGCGAAGTAGTAAGGGCTATACCGATGGCTATTAGCGCCGCCACTGTCAGGTAGGTTATGGCGTCGCCCCCGAAACCGAATATGTAGGAGAGCGTCGTCGAGGCGCCGGTCGCCCACCCGGGCCAGAAGTTCTGGAACATTACGAACAGGATGAACAGCCACCACCACGGTTTCCAGAATCGGGCGAAGCCGGTTATCGCGGTTTCCCCGGTCGCCAGTGTATAACGCTCTATCTCCATGTTGATGAAGTACTGGATCAGGAACCCGACGATGGCGCCCCACAGAAACACCAGACCTATTTGGGACGTTATGTAGGGCCACAGCACGAACTCCCCGCTCCCGATGGCCGTGGCGAGGATGATGACGCTGGCCCCGACGATGTGGCGTAGCTTCTTCGGCTCGGGCAGGTCCCGGTACTCTACCGGCGGTAGGTTGTGGCTGGGTATGTTGGGCGCGAAGTTGCCCCCGCCCTCCTCACGACTCGTCGTCTCTGACATCTACCCCACTCCTTTCTGGTCGTTTACAGTTTCCCCATCGAAAATTAGCTAACTCCCCGCGCCCAGGGCGTCGCTCCGGAACCCCACCCTTTCCGAAAGCTCGGCGGAGGCTTCTTTTACGGCTTCGGCGAGCTCTTCGAGCCTCTTCAACGGTATCCGGTGTTCCGGGCCTGACAGGCTGATGCTCGCCACGACTTCCTTCCGGTGATCAAAGACCGGCGCCGCCACGCACCGGATGCCTTCCTCGTTTTCGGTGTCGTCCGTGGCGTAACCGGCCTCTCGCACTCTCTGTACCTCAGCCCAAATTTCCCGGGCGTCCACTATGGTGCTTGGCGTGCGCTTTTCCAGGACTTGCCCCGCCAGACGCTCCACCTCCTTCCCGTCGCCGTAAGCGAGCATCACCTTACCGAGCGCGGTCGAATACAGGGGCGCGGTGAACCCGACGCCGGACCTTAGCTGCACCGCTTGGGGGCTCTCTACCTTCTCGACGTACACGATCCGGTCGAAGTCCCTGATGCCTAGATGGCACGTCTCCCCGGTCTTCTCCATCAAACCTTCGAGCACCACGCGCGCCTCGCGGCGGAGATCCAAGCCGTCCAGAAACGCGCCCCCGAGTACGAGGCACTGGGGACCAAGACTATACGCGCCCCGCCCGTCGGTCCGGACCATCCCGAGATCCGCGAGGTTGAAAAGCAGCCGACGGGCCGTCGGCTTCGGAACGTCCCCGATACGGCTCAACTCCGCCAACGTGAGGCTGTTCCCCCGGTCCACGATCGCCTGAAGCAATGCGAAGGCCTTGACCAAATTCTTGGCCGAACCCCGGTTGATGGTCTCCACCAATTCCCCGTCCTTGTCTCACCGTTTATGGAACGGCATTCCAATTCCCTGGATGAATGTTACACAACCTGGAGAACGCGTGTCAAGAGAGTTCCGAAGAT
>JBARZM010000257.1:0-11907 GCA_049650095.1 Rubrobacteraceae bacterium
AGCACTACGAAGACCACTTCACCGTCGCCGTCATGGGCTGCATCGTGAACGGCCCCGGCGAGGCCCGCGACGCCGATTACGGCGTGGCCGGCGGCAAGGACGACGGCGTCATTTTCTCCAAAGGCGAGCCGCTGCGGAAAGTCGAGCGCGACGACATCTTCGACGCCCTCTTCGAGGAGATCGAGAAAGACGGCTGGAAGTAAAGTCCGGGTCTAGCTACCCGTAAAGCTCGATCTTCGCCTCGTGCGCCGACGCTTGGGCTAGGCGTCTGTCTGTTGTTACGAGGGGCGCTTCTAGCGTTTCAGCGAGCGCGACATATGCTGCGTCGTAAGCAGAGACATTCTCCCTGAGTTCCCATATACGTCTGATAAACGGTTCGTGCGGATAGCGGGTCAGCCTCATGCTGAGCATCGCGTTTATAGCACGGTTACCCCGAGCCTCTGACACGTGTCCCGTCAGCGCCAGGCGTCGTAGAGCATGTAGTACCTCCACTCCGAACAGATGGGGTACGTGCAAGTTCTCGCGCAGGTCTCCAGAGTCTTCTTGCTGGGTCCTCTCCCGAATTCGTATCGCATTCGGCTGAAAGTTGAGCAGCACGTCAACCGCTGCCGATGCATCCAAAACTATCAGGGCGGTATTACTCCGCGTCCCGGTGACGCCGGATTGTGACCGCCGGGGCTTCGTCCAGTTCGACCGGCTCCTCCCGCGCCAGGCGGTCCATCAACTCACTGAGCGTAGGCTTTGCCGCCACTTGTTCTATCTCGGCCAACAAGTAGTCTGAAAGAGTCATGCCACTCTGCGCGGCCCGGACCTTCAATGCTCGGTGCAATTCTTCGGATACGTTGCGGATCTGTATAGTCGTAGCCATGTTCGGAACACTATCACATGCGGAAACAAAGCGACTGTGTGTAGATAAAGTGTTGTTGAGTAGGTCTTTGACGGTGGCTATGGTGACGCTAAATTTAGAGACGAGCTGCTGAGTAGGAGTGAAAGTGAAGCCGATTCTCGGTTTTCGGGACTGGGGTGTAGAACGCACCAAGTGGTGTACATAATGATATACTGTCGGTCATGAGGCGCGCGACGGTAACGATTCCGGAAGAGTTGGAAGTCGCTCTGGAGTCTTACAGGCACGACCTTGAGTTTCCGCCCTCGTTTGCCTCAGTGATGCAGGCGGCACTCAAAGAATACCTGAATCAGAGGGGTTACAACTCCGATGGAGGCCGGTTGTCCGGCGAGACGCCTGTGATGTATGAGTCTGCGCCGACTATCAAGGGAGAGAAGACGGTTGCGGAGATAGTGCTGGAAGATCGGCGCTGATCCTCTACCTCGATACCTCGGCCCTGGTCAAGATTTATGTCAGGGAACCTGGGCGTGAGATCGTAGAAAGCGCTGTCGAGGAAAGCTCCAAGATAGCTACCTCGATGGTGTCCTATGCGGAGGCTCGAGCAGCCTTTGCCCGACTTCTGCGAGAAGAGAGCGTCACCGAAGACGAGCACACCAACATCTTTGAAGCTTTGAACGAGAGGTGGCCGACCTACGAGAAACCAACCGTCACCGAGAACTTGGTCCGGCTTGCCGGAGACTTCACGCAGCGCTACGCCCTCCGGGGCTACGACTCTATACAACTGGCTTCGGCTTTCGTTTGCCGCGGTCGGAACCAGGACCTCCGTTTCCTCGCATTCGATGACGACCTCAACGCTGCGGCCCGGCAGGTGGTGCCCTTTTACTCGACCTGAAAGTCGAGCGCGACGACATCTTCGACGCCCTCCTCGAAGAGATCGGGAAAGACGGCTGGAAGTAAAAGCCTCACCAAATACGAATTAAGGCTTTGAAAAACTGGCCGCTTGCCGCATGCCCCAGTTGTGTCTAACTTGGAGTTGTGGGACGATGTCGCTCAAGTGGGTTTTCTAGCGGACATAGCGCGTGAAGAGAGGCGATCACTATATGCGAAGACCGTAAGGTCTCGTACGGGACGAATCTTTGGATACTGCTTGGGCACCTTCGTCCTGGTGAGTGGGGCGTACTCGCTTTTATCTCTCGGCCTGGAGGCGTATTGGGGATTTGGCCTGGTCGCTATTTCTCTAGCGGGCTTTTTGTCGGGGGCTGCGAACTTCGTACACGACTCCAACCTCCACCGGGCGGTATTTATGAGGTTGCTCGGCCACATGCTTTTCTTCGCGGGTGCGGTATTTCTGGGGATATACACGTGGTCTTATGGCGGGTGGGAGCTCGTGGCTTCGATAGTGGGCTTCGCAATAGCTATCGGGCTTTTCGTGCACATCTCCTGGGGAGGATCACACAGAGGCTTAGAGTAGTTTCGTGTCCTTGTAACCTACATACTCTGCTGTATAATCGAACATGGTGAGTTGGAGCAAGGGGTCCCACCGGACTCGTTGCTTTTTTAACGTCTAAAAAGGGGCGATTTACGGAACGGCTCGAAAAGATAAAGGAAGTTGTAGAGGATGTGCTGCCGGAGGAAGTGGAGCTAGTCGAGGCCCAAATCTCCGGCGGTCCTCTGCTAACTTTGCTCGTGGACCGGGAGGACGGACCCGTCGACCACGAGCTCTGTAGGTCTATCGCCGCCATGGTCTCACCGGCCTTGGACGAAGAGGGTTACGACGGTATGGTCGAGGTGTCTTCGCCTGGTATAGAGCGGCCTCTAACCAAGCCGGGTCACTTCCGGCGCTTTGTGGGCCACGAGGCGAAAGTCAAGGTCTCGGAGCCTGTCGAGGGGCGGCGGAATTTTACCGGTGAGATCGTACACGCCGGGGACGAAAGTTTTTCACTACAACTCTTAGAGGGGGGAGCGGAAGTGGAGCTACCGTTCGGCTCCGTCGACCGCGCATACCTCAAGGAGGAAATATAGAGATGAATACAGCACTGATTTCAGCGTTACGCGAGATAGAGACAGACAAAGGCATACCGTTCGAGACGATCAAAGGCGTGCTTGAGGAGTCACTTCTCGCGGCCTATGAGGGGCGGGAAGGTGCCGAGGAAGGCGCCGAGGTGGTCCTGGACGAGGAGACCGGCCAGCTTTGCGTGATGAAGGATGGGCGGGACATAACGCCTGATGACTTTACGCGCATCGCGGCCCAGGTCATGCGCCAGAACTTCTACCAGCGGCTCAGTGAGATCAACAACGAGCAACTCCTGGAAGAGTATGGCGAACGGATGGGCGATATCGTGACGGGCATCGTCCAGCAGGCCCACCGGCGGATGACGCTGGTGGACCTCGGGCGGGTCGAGGCTATTCTGCCCGCCAGCGAGCAGGTGCCGAACGAACGGTACGAGAACGGGCAGCGGATCAAGGTTTATCTACTGGAGATCCGGGAGCCCGGCCGCGGTCCGGGGTTGGTCGTTAGCCGCCGGCACGAGGGGCTTCTGAAAGGGCTCTTCGAGCTTGAGGTCCCGGAGATTTACGACGGGCTAGTGGAGATAAAAGCCGTCTCCCGCGAGGGCGGGCTGCGCTCGAAGGTGGCCGTATGGTCGAACGAGAGCGGTATAGACCCCGTCGGGGCCTGCGTGGGACCGCGTGGAAGCCGGGTGCGGGCCGTCGTATCCGAGCTTCGGAACGAGAAGATAGACATTATCCAGTGGGACCCGGACCCGGCGCGGTTTATAGCGAAGGCTCTTTCGCCGGCGCGGGTGCGGGAAGTTTATCTGGACGAGGACGAGAAGATGGCCGAGGTCATCGTCCCGGACGACCAGCTATCGCTGGCGATCGGCCGTGAGGGGCAGAATGCCCGGCTCGCCGTCAAGCTGACCGACTGGAAGATAGACATAAAGCCCGAGAGCCAGGCTATAGAGTACGAAGACGAGGAAGAATGGGAGCCCGACGAGGACTCCTCCATGCACCGGTGCCGGGCCGTTCTATCGAATGGCCGGCGCTGCGCGAACATGGCGTTGTCCGGGTCGCTGTTCTGCGGCATACCGTCGCATCAGGCCCAGGCGTCCGAGTTCGAAGGCATGGTCGAAGGCACTCAAGGAGTGACTGCAGATGAGTAAGCGAATATACGAGATAGCCAAAGAACTGAACCTCAAAAACAAAGAGGTCATAGAACGCTTCAACGAGGCCGGGGTAGAGGTAAACCACCACTCGGCGACCGTCGAAGACCCGGTGTTCGAGCGGGTCTTCGGCAACGGCCAGGCGGCCCAGAACGGCCGAACTGAAGCCCAGGAAGAAGAAGCGCAAGAGGCGCGGGTCGAGGCCGAGCATTCCGGGCACGGGGCCAACGTGGCCGAGGCTCCGAACGAGGAGCCGGTCTCCGAGCCGGCCTCCGAGCCTGAGTCTGAGAAGCCGAAAGCCGCCGGGAAGAAGCGGCGGCGGGTGGTGATCGACGCGAGCGCGACCAACCGCTCGGCGCGTCCGAGCCCCGCGCCGGCCCAGCCCAAAGAGGCTCGCCCCACGCCGGTCGCGGAAGAAGAGCCGGAGTCAACCGCGGTCCGGGTCGAGCCGGGCGCCACGGTCAAGGACCTGGCCGACGCGCTCGGGATACCCCCGACCCAGGTTATAAAGGTGCTCATGGGCCTCGGTGAGATGCGGACCGTGACCCAGACGCTCTCCATCGAGGAGATAGAGCTTATAGCCGAGGAGATCGGGACCGAGGTTGAGGTCGCGGCCGTAGAAGAGCCCGCCCCGGAAGAGGTGCTTCCGGAGGATTCGCCGGAAGACCTGGTCGAAAAGCCGCCGGTGGTGACGGTCATGGGCCACGTGGACCACGGCAAGACTTCGCTTTTGGACCACATCCGGAAAGAGAATGTACAGTCCGGGGAGGCCGGAGGCATTACGCAGCACATCGGCGCGTACCAGGTCGAGAGCGACGGGAAGAGGATCACCTTTATAGACACGCCGGGCCACGAGGCGTTTACCGAGATGCGGGCCCGGGGCGCGAAGGTTACGGATGTAGTCGTGCTGGTCGTCGCCGCCGACGACGGCATCATGCCCCAGACCCAGGAGGCCATCGAGCACTCCCGGGCCGCCGAGGTGCCGATGGTCGTCGCGCTGAACAAGATAGACGTACCGAACGCCAACCCGGACCGGGTCCTGGGCCAGCTCTCCGAGCAGGGCCTCCTGCCCGAAAGTTACGGGGGAGATACCGTCACGGTCCACGTCTCGGCGAAGACCGGCGAGGGGATAGACGAGCTTCTGGAGAACATCTTGATCGTCTCCGAGCTCGAAGACCTTCAGGCGAACCCGAAAGCCCCGGCGAGCGGGTATGTGATCGAGGGCGAGCGCGACCCGGGTCGCGGGCCGGTGGCTACGCTACTGGTGAACCGGGGAACGCTTCACAAGGGCGATACGGTGCTTGCCGGCACGGCTTACGGTCGGGTGCGGGCGATGCTCGACTACACCGGAAAGCGCATCAACGAGGCCGGACCTGGTTTTCCGGTCGAGATCCTGGGTCTCTCGGGCGTTCCAGAGGCCGGCACCCGTTTCGAGACCACCGAGCACGAACGGCTCGCCCGTGATAAGGCCCAAAAAGCCGAGGCCGCCTCGCGCCGTCAGGAACTCGCCGAGGGTGGCACCCGTCGGACACTCGAAGAGCTTCTCGGCGAGGGCGGCGTCCAGGACCTGAACCTCGTCATAAAGGCGGACGTAGCTGGCTCCGTGGAGGCGCTGAAGGAAGCACTCTCCAAACTCTCTACGGATGAAGTTCGGGTAAACATCGTGCGCAGCGGGGTGGGCGCGCTCACCGATTCGGACGTTATGCTTGCTTCGGCGAGTGATGGCATCATGCTCGGCTTCAACGTGCGGCCAACCAACACGGCCAAACAAGTCGCCGAGCGCGAGGGCGTGGAGATCCGGACTTACGACGTGATCTACAAGGCGCTCGAAGAGATCGAAGCCGCCATGCGCGGCATGCTCGCCCCCGAATCGGTCGAGAACGAGACCGGCACGGCCGAGGTGCGTGAAATCTTCCGCGTACCGAACGCCGGTGTCGTGGCGGGCTGCTACGTTACCACGGGGGAAATCTTCCGCAACAACCGCGTCCGGGTGGTGCGGGACGGCACCGTGGTATACGAGGGAACTCCTGGTTCGCTGAGGCGTTTCAAGGACGACGTGCGCTCGGTGCGGCAGAACTTCGAGTGCGGCGTCAGCATCGAGAACTTTAACGACGTCAAGGAAGGCGACGTTCTGGAGTTCTTCGAGATCGTCGAAGTTCCCCGCTAGCCCGAGGTCTAGAATTTGTTCTGTACGGTAAGGCTGGAGTTGGAGTTGCCCTTCGCCTCCAGCCTCAAGGATAAACGTCAGACCATCCGGTCCTTGAAGGATCGGCTCCGGCGCAAGAACGTCTCCGTGGTGGAATCCAACCACCAGGACGTCTGGCAGCGGGCGACGGTGGAGATCGCGCTGGCCGCCACGTCTCACGGAGCGGCGGAAGACAAGCGCGAGGAGATCCGGCGTACCCTGTTGAACTACGAAGAGCTTCAGATAGTCGAGTGGCGCGAGGAGTTTTCCAAACTATGAGCGAGCGAACCCGAAAGATAGAATCTCAGATAAAGGAGATTTTGGGCGAAGAGGTCGCGGCTCTCTCCGACCCCCGGATAAACGGCCTCGTAACCGTGACCGGCGTCCGGGTTAGCCCGGACCTCTCGCACGCCACGGCTTTCTATAGCCTTCTGGCGGGTGAAGACGCCGAGGCCGCCCGCGAGGGGCTACAGAGCGCCGCCGGACGCCTGCAAGGAGCCGTGGGTTCCCAAACGCGCCTCAGAAGAACGCCCCGGCTCCACTTCGAGCCGGACCCGGTGGTAGAGAACGCAACCCGTATAGACGCAGCTTTGAGGGAGGTTAAGACCGTTGACGACCCAGACGATGGGCAACACCAAGCAGGAGATAGCGGACTTTCTAAAGACCGTTGACAAAGCAGCTATAACCACACACGTCGGGGCCGACGGTGACGCCATAGGCACCTCGGCGGCGCTGGTGCATCTAATGCGGGCCCTGGGCGCGGAAGCGGTATTTTGCCACGCCGAAGAGATCCCGAACTACCTCCGGTGGCTGATCCCGGACGCCCAGAATGGGATCCCCGAGGGCTATGATCTGCTCGTCGTGGATACCTCCCGGCTCGACCGGGCCGGTGTGAGCAATGGTGCGACGCCGCGCCTGAACCTCGACCACCACGAAGACAACCCGCTCTACGCGGAGCTCAACCTGGTGAACCCCCGGGCCGCCGCCACGGCGGAGATCGTCGCTGAACTCTTCGCCGAGCTCGGCGTCCCGATAGAGAAACCGGCGGCCGAGGCGATCTATACCGGCGTCCGGACCGACACGGGCGGTTTCCGCTTCCGGAACATCCGGCCCGAGACCCACGAGCTCGTCGCGGATCTGCTGAGATCCGGGGTTGTTCCGGCCGAGGTGGATGACCGGCTCAACCGCACCGGCACGATAGAACAGCTAAAGATAGTAGGGACCACGCTCGCCAACGCCGTCCGCCACGGCGAAGCTATCATCGCCACCGTCGACAACGACGATTACGAACGGACCGGCGGTACCGAGCTCGACTCGAAAGAGTCCATAGACAACCTCCGGACGGTGGCGGGCGTGGACGTGGTGGCCCACCTCCGCGAGGTGCCGGACGGCACCAAAGGCTCGCTCCGCTCCGAGACGGTGGACGTGGCGGAGATCGCGCGCGGCTTCGGCGGGGGCGGTCACAAGCTCGCCGCCGGATACACCGCCAGCGGCCAAAGCCCGGATGAGGCAAAAAAAGAGCTACTCGAAGCCCTCTCCGGGCTCGTGGATCTCGGGGAGGTCCGATAAACGAAGCGGCGCTATCCGGCGCCCTCCTGCTGGACAAACCGGCCGGCATCAGCAGCGCCCGGGCGGTTGCCCAGGTAAAGCGTCTTTTGCCTAAGAAGACCAAGATCGGTCACACCGGCACCCTGGACCCGCTGGCCTCCGGCCTACTGGTCTTGCTGATCGGGCGGTCGACCCGACTCTCCCGGTACGTAACGGACCTGGACAAGACCTACACCGCGACGGCCCGCTTCGGCGCCGTCTCCGACACCCTGGACGCCGAGGGTGAGATCACCGAACTCGACGCCCCCACGCCAACCAGCGAAGACCTGGGCCGGGCGGCGCAAGATTTCACGGGCGACCTGCTCCAGACACCGCCCATGGCCTCGGCCGTAAAAGTCGGCGGCTCACGCCTCTACGACCTCCACCGGCGCGGCGTAACCATCGAGCGCGAGAGCCGGCCCGTCAAAATACACGCCCTAACCCCAACGTCCCACGAAGAACCCTTCGCCACCTTCGAAGTATCCTGTTCCAGCGGAACCTACGTCCGTACCCTGATCTCCGATCTCGCCGAATCCCTCGGAACCGGCGCCTACCTGACCGCCCTGATCCGTACCTCCGTCGGAAACCTGGATCTCGAAAACGCCATCCCCCCCGAAGAAGCCTCCCAATCAACGATACATAACCGCATAATACCCGCAGACGTCGTGGTGGACCACCTACCTCTGGTCGAAGCCGGCGCGGAAGAGCGTGGGGGCATCCGTCACGGTCGTAGCATTGCCCGGCGGGGAATCAACGGTAGCTTCCGGGTGTGGGGCGAGGGTGAGTTGTTGGCGATCTACCGGGACGAAGACGAGGTTGCGAGGCCGGAGGTCGTGTTGTGTCCGGCGTAGTGGTAGCCCTCGGGACCTTTGACGGGGTACATCTGGGCCATCAGGCCGTGCTGCGCCGGGCGGCCGAAGAGCGAGATAGACGAGGGGGCGGCGAAAGCAAAGTCGTAGCCGCGACCTTCGACCCCCACCCGAGGATGGTACTCAATCCTGATTCAGCCCCTGGTTTGCTGACTACTTTGGACCTGCGCCGCGAGGCCCTACTAACGTATGGGGCTGAAGAAGTTCGCACCATAAAATTCGACGGAAGCCTCTCACGGAAGAGCGCGGAGGAATTCGTCCGGGATGTGCTGGTAGAGGATCTCGGGGCCGAGACCGTAGTGGTCGGCGAGAACTTCCGGTTCGGCTACCGGGCGGCGGGAGACACCCAAGACTTGGGGCGGCTCATGCGCTCGCATGGCGGTAGCGCCATCTGCGTCCCGATCAAGGGCGAAAACGGTGGGCTGGAGGTTAGCTCCACCCGCATCCGGGCATTACTCTTGGAGGGGGAGGCCGGCCAAGCGGCCCGGCTTTTGGGGAGGCCGTATCTCGTGCGGGGGGAAGTCATGGTGGGAGATAAAAGAGGCCGTACGATAGGGTTTCCGACCGCGAACTTGATGCCGGCTCCCTCTTTGATAGTGCCGGACCGCGGTGTATACGCTGGTATCGCTTACGTTGGCGATAGTGAATACGTGGCCTGCATCAACATCGGGGTGGCCCCAACGTTTGGGCGTGACGTGAGCAAAGTGGAGGCTTACCTGCTCGGTTTCGATGAGGATTTGTACGGTAAAACCATCGACGTTGGTTTCGTCGGTCGCATAAGGTCAGAGAAGAGGTTCTCGGGAGTAGACGAGCTAAAAGCACAAATCTCCCGGGATGCCGAGGAGGCCCGGCGCATCGTGGACGATATAGTTTGAGGCGTGTGTTAGCATATAGTCGAGATAATACGGTTATAGAACGATAGACAGAACAAAGAGGAGATAGAAGAAGTTGGCGGTAGTTCAAAACAAAGAAGAGACGATTCGGGAGTACCAGACGCACGAGGGTGACACCGGTTCCCCCGAAGTACAGGTCGCGGTGCTCACGGGTAAGATATCGCACCTCACCGAGCACTTGCGCGAGCACAAGCACGATTACCACACGCGGCGCGGCCTCTTGCAGATGGTGGGCAAGCGTCGTCGTCTGCTCAAATACCTACAGAAAAAAGACATAGAGCGGTACAGGTCGCTCATATCCCGTCTCGGCCTCCGCCGGTAGCGGATACCACCGGGTACCCTCGGGCATCCTCCCGAACAAAAGCAACAAGAGGAGAAGAGAATATGCGTTTAGAGATCCCCGTAGGCGAGCGTTCGCTCGTGCTCGAAACCGGGAAGCTGGCCAAACAGGCTGGTGGATCGGTCACGGTAAGGCTCGGCGATACCATGCTACTGTCCACCGCCACGCGCTCCGCCCAACCCCGGGCCGGCGCCTCGTTTTTGCCGCTCAGCGTGGATATCGAGGAGCGCATGTCGTCGGCCGGTAAGATTCCGGGCGGCTTCATAAAACGCGAGGGACGGCCTTCAGATAGGGCCATCCTTACCGCAAGGCTCACCGACCGTCCGCTACGGCCGCTCTTTCCGAAGGGCTATCACAACGAGATACAGGTCATAGGGACCGTTCTCGTCGCGGATCAGGAGACCCCCTACGACACCATCAGCATGGTCGGGTCTTCGGCGGCGCTCGCGCTATCTGATATCCCGTTCGCCGGTCCCATTGGGGCAGTGAGGGTTGGGCGTGCGCTAGACGGCGAGTTCATTCTGAACCCGACGTACGAGCAGATCGAGGAGAGCGACCTGGACCTCGTGGTCGCCGGTACCAAGGATGCCATCACGATGGTAGAGGCGGGAGCGAACGAGGTGCCGGAAGACGTCGTGGTCGAGGCGCTGCAGGTGGCCCAGGAGGCGATCAGCGCGCAGGCGGTGGCCATCGAGGAGTGGGCCTCCGAGCACGGCAAGGAGAAGCAGGAGATAGAGGCCGGCGAAGAGAACCCCTTTGTGGACAAGCTTCGCGGCGAGTACCTGGAGAAGATCAAAGACGCCATCGTCAACACCGACCGCCGGGCCCGCAGCAGCGAGCTCGACGAGATCAAGGCGGAGTTGACCGAAGACCGGGATGAAGAAGAAGTACCCCAGATCAAGGCGGCCATCTCCACGCTCCAGAAGGAGGCTTTCCGGGAGCTGTTGCTAAAAGACCACAAGCGGACCGACCTTCGGGGGTTCGATGAGATCCGCCCGACCAGCGCCGAGTCGCAGGTCCTCCCGCGGGTCCACGGCACCGGGCTATTTACCCGGGGAGAGACGCAGGTCTTGTCTTCGCTCGCGCTGGCGGACCTCGGGCTCGCCCAGCGGCTCGATACGCTGGAGCCCCAGACCGGCAAGCGTTACATGCACCACTACAACTTCCCGCCATACTCCACCGGCGAGACCGCCTTTTTGCGCGGTCCCAAGCGGCGGGAGATCGGGCACGGCGCCCTGGCCGAGCGGGCATTGCTCCCGGTAATACCTTCCGAGGAAGAGTTCCCGTACGCGCTCCGGATCATCTCGGAGGTGCTCGAATCTAACGGTTCGTCTTCGATGGCGAGTGTCTGCGGCTCTACCCTGGCGCTCATGGACGGTGGCGTGCCGATCAAAGCTCCCGTTGCCGGGGTTGCGATGGGCCTCGTCAAAGATGGCGATGACTACGTCATCATGACCGACATCCAGGGTCTCGAAGACCACCTCGGGGACATGGACTTCAAGGTCGCCGGTACCCAGGACGGCATAACCGCCCTGCAGATGGACATGAAGATCACCGGCGTCTCGGCGGAGCTGCTCAAAGAGGCGCTGGGTCAGGCTAGAGACGGACGGCTTGAGATTCTCGAAACCATCCGGCAGGAAATCTCCGAGCCCCGCAGCGAGGTGTCGGATTTCGCCCCTCGTGTAGAAGTGCTCAAGATTCCGGTGCCGAAGATCGGCCTTCTCATCGGCCCGGGCGGAAAGACGATAAACGCCCTGCAGGCCGAGTACGGGGTAAACATCTCGGTCGAGGACGACGGCACGGTATACGTGGCGGGCATCGACGGCGTTTCGGCCAAGGGCGCGGTCTCGACCATCAACGGCATGACCAAAGACGTCGAGGCCGGAGATATCTACAACGGCAAGGTCGTCAAGATCACCAACTTCGGCGCCTTTATAGAGTTGACGCCGGGCCGCGACGGCCTGCTGCACATCTCGCGCCTCGCGCCGGGCAAAGAGCGCGTCGAGCGCGTCGAGGACGTGGTGAGCG
>JBARZM010000258.1:0-44926 GCA_049650095.1 Rubrobacteraceae bacterium
GCTCGTGAGAGATGCGGGCCATAAGCTTCGTCCGCTCCTTGCCTTTGCGGGCCGGGAACCCGGCGAACACGAACGTATCCGCCGGCAGGCCGGATGCCACCAGCGCCGTAACCAGCGCGGACGGACCGGGCAGAACCTCGACCTCCGCACCGTTTTCCATGCAAGCTTTGAGGAGCCGGTAGCCCGGGTCCGAGACTAGCGGCGTGCCCGCGTCGGTGACCAGGGCGACGTGTTCGGACTTCGCCCGGTCCGCGAGCTCGGCGGCTGCCCGCTCTTCGTTGTGTTCGTGGTAGGCGAGCAGCGGACGCTTTATCTCGTAGTGGGCCAGGAGGCGGCCGGTGCGGCGGGTGTCCTCGCAGGCGATCAGGTCAGCTTCGCGCAGGTGACGGAGGGCGCGGAGGGTAATATCTTCGAGGTTGCCTATCGGTGTTGGGATTACCGTCAGGGACACTCAGGAGCCCAGGACGTACTCGCCGGACTCGTCGCGGGCGAGCGCGGCGGCGCCTAGCACCCCGGACTCCGGGCCCAAGGTGGCTTCCTGTACACTCACGAACTCGCGGCTGGGGCTCTGGGCGCGGCGGTACATCTCACGGCGGGCGGGCTCCAGGATCAGCTCTCCGGCCTGAGAGGCCCCGCCGCCGACGGCGATAACGTCGGGGTTGAAGATGTTGACGAAGCCAGCGAGTCCGACGCCGAGCCAGGTCCCGATCTCATCGAGCACGGAGACCGCCACCTCGTCGCCGTCTTGGGCGAGCTTCGTCACGTCCTCGCCGAGAACGTTGCGATTTACGGCGATCCGGCCCAGCGCGGAGCCGGGTTGCTCGCTGGCGACCTCCCGGGCGCGGCGGGTTATGGCGGTGCCGGAGGCGAGGGCTTCGAGGCAACCGTAGTTGCCGCAACCGCACTGCGGGCCGCCCTGGGCCTGGATGGTGATGTGGCCCAGCTCGCCGCCGGCCCCTTGGGCTCCGCGCAGCAAGATGCCGTGGGAGATCACACCCCCGCCTATACCGGTGCCGAGCGTCACGAACACGAGATGGTCCACGTCGCTGCCGGCCCCGAACCTGAACTCGCCCCAGGCCGCCGCGCTGGCGTCGTTCTCGACGGTGATGTTGAACCCGGTCCTCTCACCGATCTCGTCCTTCAGCCGGACGCCTTCGATGGTGTGAAGGTTCGGGGCGAACACGACTTTGTTCTCGGCCGCCAGCACGAAACCGGGCGCCGCGATGCACGCGCCGCCTATCTCCCCGATACCCTCGCCCACCTCTTTTATGGCCCGGGCTATGCTGGAGAGCAACCGTTCCTGGGGCCCAGAAGACGGATAGCGGGTCTCGGCGAGTATCTTGCCGCTCTCGGTCACGACCGCCGCGGCGATCTTGGTCCCTCCCACGTCCACCCCGATGGCGTTCATCCGGCCGCCCTCCTCCCGCTAACCTTGCTTCCAGTCCACTATCTCAAGCTCCGCCGCGCCCGAGTACGCGCTCCGGGTGACGGTGTAGGCCGCGTCGAACGCCCCCGCCGGCAGGCTATCCTCCGTCCCGGCCATCTTTGCCGCGACCCCATCCCCCAGGCGCACCAGGTTCATGTTCTCCCAGAGCTGGCGCGAGCTCTCTATCCGTAACCCCTCCGATACGAGGACCGGCCGGTAGTTGCCGCTGCCGAACGGTGAGATCCTCTCGTGCCAGTCGAGCAGGCCGTTGGATACTTTCTCAAGCGGCACCTCGGCGTCAACCTGTATCGGGGGGTCGAAGATGTCCGGGTTCTCTTTCTCCTGGGACCGCACCGCCCCGTTTACCCCCTCCACAAAGGCGTCGAAGGCCCCGGGTTTTATGGAGAGTCCGGCGGCCTTTCGGTGGCCGCCCCACTCCCCGAGCAGCTCGCGGTTTTCAAAGAGCGCGCCGTAGAGGTCCACATCCGTATCCCCGGCCCGGGCCGACCCGCCGTAAGAGCCGTCCACCCGGCGGTTCAGGACGACGGTTGGCCGGCCCGTGGCCCCGGCGACGCGGCCGGCGACGAGCCCGGCGAGGCCTCCTACTTCGTCCGTAACCACCACCTTGAAGTCCTGGTCGTCCACGACCTCCGCCATCGCCCGCTCCAGGGCGTAGCGGGTCCGGCGCTGGCGTTCGCTGTTTAGCTGGTTCAACCCCGAGGCTATACGGAGGGCTTTGCGCCGGTCGTCCGTGAGTAGAAGCTCCAGGGCGGGCATGGGGTTTTTGATCCGGCCGATGGAGTTTATGCGGGGGCCGAGCTTCCAGCCCAGATCGTTTTCGTCCACGTCTCCCCGAACCCCGGCGACCTTCACGAGCGCCTCCAGGCCAGGCCGGGCGGCGCTGGTGCCGAGCGTCCGGTTGACGTGGCGCAGGCCCATCGCGGCGAGCGGACGGTTGTCGCCGACGAGCGGCGCGATGTCCACGATCGTCCCGACGGAGACCAGGTCCAGGAGCCGTCCGAGCCGCTTGCGGCCGTCCGGGTCTTCGAGCTCGCGGGCGACGGCCCAGGCCATTTTCCAGGCCACCCCGACGCCGGCCAACGGGTCATCCGGGTCCCAGAGCTTCGGGTTTACCACGGCCACCGCCGCGTCGGGCGGGTTCTCCGGCGGGATGTGGTGGTCCGTGACGATCACGTCCATCCCCAACGAGGCCGCCAACTCTACCTCGGCCTTGTTCGAGATGCCGCAGTCGGCGGTTACGAGCAGGTCGATGCTCTCTGAGAAGAGATCCCGCACGTAAGGTTCGAGGAGACTGTAGCCGACCTGACGCGTCGGCAGTTTGACGACGAGGTTCTCCGTGTAGTTGGAGAGCGCCAGGTAGAGCACGGCGGCCGAAGTAACCCCGTCGGTATCGTAATCCCCGAAGATGCCGATCCGCTCGTTGTTCTTTACGGCCCGCGCTATCCTCCGGGCCGCCACTTGCCAGGGCTCTTCCTCCGGCACGTTAATACCCTTTAGCGAGGGCGATAGAAAGCTCGGCGCGGCCTCCGGCGCTACTCCCCGGTTGGCCAGAACGCGGGCGCAGAGCTCGTCCACCCCCGCCGACCGCACGAGCTCCGCGACCAGGTCCTTCTCAGGTTCGAGGAGCTTCCAGCGCGCCAACAGTCCACCTTTCCAGAAAAAGTCGCGTCTCTCATTATACAGCCCGGCTATCCCCGGACCGCCGCACGTGCCGGGAGGCTACACCAGCGGGCTTAGGCTGGCGAGGACGCGTTCGACGAGTTTGGCCGGGAGCGGGCGGTTCTTCCACTCTTCCAGGGTAAGTTCTTCGGCGTTCGTCTTATCTAGCTCGAACATGCGCTCCATCTGGCCGGCGAAGCGGCGACTGTAAACCTCCAGGTTTATCTCGTAGTTGCCGAGCAGGCTGAGACGGTCTATGTTCGCGGTGCCGACGGTGGACCAAAGGCCATCCATCGTCGCGGTCTTCGAGTGGATCATGATGTGCTTGTAGCGAAAAATCCTGACCCCGACTTCGAGTAACTCGTAGTAATGCCGCCGGGAGAGCCAGTCGGCCGTGATGTGGTTCGATTCCTTCGGCACGAGTATCTGCACGTCCACGCCGCGCTTGGCGGCCTCTATGAGCCCGGCCCGCATGGCCCGATCCGGGACGAAGTAGGCGTGGGTCAGGTAGATATGGCTGCTGGTCCGGTCTATGGCCTCCAGGTAGACGCCCCGGATCGGGAATATCCGCATGTACGGGTCGTTGCGGTGCAGCACGAGGTCCGAGTTCCACGCCCGCTCCCCGGGCGGCTCTATGTGCGGCAGGTCTTGCGTCCGGTGGGTATTCCAGAAATCCACGAAGGCGTTCTCGATCTCATGCACCTCGCTCTCCCGTACCCGGAGGTGGGTGTCGCGCCAGCCCCCGGCGTACAGTTGCCCGATGTTGTAGCCCCCGACGAACGCCACCCGGCCGTCCACCGTCAGGATCTTGCGGTGATCCCGGAACAGGTTGCGCGGGTCGGCTGAGCCGGGGGAAGGCGTGATGGGACGGAACTCCAGGGTGTGGATCTCCTCCGGGAACTGCTTGAACTTGGTGGGCACGACGAGGTTGGCGAAACCGTCGAATATGACGTACACCTCGACCCCCTCGCGGGCTTTCCGGGCCAGGGTGTTGACGAACCTCTGCCCCAGCTTGTCGCCCTTCCAGATAAAGGTTTCGAGAAAAATGTAGCGTTGGGCGTTTTCTATCTCGGAGATCATGGCCTCGTAAAGGTCCACGCCGTAAGGGTAGAGTTTCAGCCGCCCGTTGCCGGTCTCGAGCTCTATCTCGGGGAGGTCTTCGTGCGGGAAACCTTCTCGCGGCTCGCTCCGGCGCTTGCGAAGCTGGGCCATCGCCACCAGGATACCGACCAGAAAGACCTGCACCGCCGTCAGGGCGAGGAAACCCCTGAAAGCCAGCTTCCGCAAACTACCGACGGCGGCCCGCAGTCTGTCGAGTGCTTGCGAGATAGCTGACATAAGCGTCACTATACCGGCGTCGCTACCGCTCGCGCTACCGGTTGCGCCACCGGGACACGAAGGCTTCGGCCTCTTTTATGGCGCGCTGCCGGATTTCGGACATCTCTTTCTGCCCGACCTCCTGCTTGCCGCGCTCGAAATAGAGCATGGTGGCCCGGCCCATCGCCAGGGTACCCGCGTAGCCGATCACCGCGGCCACGGCCCAGCCGCCGACCGGCACCAGCTTCACGACCTGCCGGCCCAGTGCCCGAAACCCGAATCCCGCCGCCAGAACCCCGATCAGCTCCCGCGCCCGCTCCATCGAAAGCTCCTCGCCGTAGATAGCCGCCAGGTTCAGGACCATCCGGGCCTGGTTCGCGGTCATCACCGGCATGTCGGCGCCGGGTATCGGAAGCGCGCCTATGAAAGCGTTCTGCCGGGCGTTCTTGTTTATCACCTCGTTGCAGACCGCGGGCCGGAAGAGCGGATAACCCCGTCCCAGAGGGACCAGGTAATCTTCGTCCAGGGCCCGGACGATCTTCGGCACAAGCTCTTTAGATAACTCCTCTCCGCTGGCGGACGAGACATTGATGTCGTCCGGGTCTTCGACGGCTTTGCCCGAGAGCGTAAACCGGTTCCCGCCGTCGAGTACGGTAAGGATTATCTCCGCGCCCCGAACCTCTCTTTGGGCCCCGAGAACCTTCGACACCTCATCCGCCCTCGCGGAATCACCGGTCACGGCCAGGGTCGCATGCTCCCTGGCGGACTTGCGCGTTTCCTGAAAGACCTTATACAGATTTCTAAGCCCGATCAAAACTCTCCTCTCGTCTTTCCAACCGTTCTACCCGTTATTTGTCCGTTCATTCCCCGCCGCGACACCGCAATTGATCTCTTCTCTTTTTAAGATATATTACGTGCAGGTATCAGGAGAGTTTCAGTCTAGGAGATCTAGAGCGACTTGCAACCCCAACGCGATCTGCGGGACATGGAAGAGATCAAAGAGCTCTTTGAGGCCGGCCAACAGAGCGGTACCCTGGAGTCTAGCGAAGTCCTCGAGCTCCTCCAGGAGGTGGACCTCTCGACTGGTGAAATCCGGCAAGTATACGGCCTGCTCCGGGAGCAGGGGATAGAGGTCGTGGACGCCGAATTCCTGTCCGACACGCTCCACGAAGAGGAGGACGCCCAACTCGTCGAAGAGGTCCTCGAAAGCAACCTCCGGGCCCGCTACACCGGCGACGCGGTGCAGATGTACCTGGATGAGATCGGCAAAACCCCCCTTTTGACGAAGGCCCAGGAGATATATCTGGCCCGGCGCATCGAGCGGGGGGACCGCCGGGCCCGGGGCCACCTGACGCGGGCCAACCTGCGGCTCGTCGTCTCGATCGCCAAAAAGTACGCCAGCCGGGGCGTGTCGCTACTGGACCTCATACAAGAAGGAAACATCGGCCTCATGCGGGCCGTCGAGAAGTTCGACTACCGCCGGGGCTACAAGTTCTCTACCTACGCGACGTGGTGGATCCGTCAGGCCGTGACCCGGGCCATCGCCGATAAGGGCCGCACCATCCGGGTGCCGGTACACATGGTCGAGAAGATCAACAAATACTACCGGGTGCAGCGGAGCCTGGCGGCGGACCTGAACCGCGACCCGACCGACGAAGAGGTGGCCCGGATACTCGACACGGACCCCGAGGAGATAGCCCGCATCCGGCGGGTCAGCCGCCGCTCCATCTCCCTGGAGACCCCGGTCGGCGAGGACCACTCCTCGGAACTCGGAGACTTTATCGCCGACGAATACTCCGAGAGCCCGCACGACCTCGCCAGTGCCTCGCGCCTGCGCGACCAGGTGCGCGAGGCGCTAAACAGCCTTCCCGAGCGGGAACGGATGGTGCTCGAATACCGCTTCGGACTCACCGGCGGCCAGCCAAAGACCCTCGAAGAGGTCGGCGAACGCTTCGACGTGACGCGCGAGCGCATCCGTCAGATACAGCTCACGGCGCTGGCGAAGATCAAGACCAGCGCCCACGCCGCGAGCCTCCGGGACCTCCTGGACTAAGACCTACCTCCCGCGGGGACCGGACCTGGTTTCCTGACGCCCCTCATCGGGCTTTTCCCCACCCGGCGGGTTCGAGTTTCGCTTCGAGGCCTGTCCGAGCGCGGTGGCCAATATCGGTATGGCGATAAACGCCACGACGGCCAGCACCATGAGAGACACTATAGCTATATTCAACCTCTACCTCTTTCTTCGCGGCGAAGCCGCGAGGCCCGACAACCGCGTGCGGAACCTCACGATTCGATACGTTACTCGTCTTTCAGGGTCTCGAATGCGCGCCGGAGTTGGGCGTCCTGGCCGAGGATTTCTTGCCGCGAAAGATCGTTCGCCTCGTTGGGGGTTAGGGGGTCTTGCCCCTCTTCGAGCTTGACCTTCGTGCCGGGTTCTATGCCACTATCCCGGATAAAGTCACCATCCGGGGTGAGCCACTCCGCTATACCGAGCAACATCGCAGACCCGTCATCGAGGGTGAACTCTTGTAGCACGGTCCCGGTCCCGAAGGTTTTGGCGCCGATCAGGGGCGCCCGGCCGTTGTCCCTCAAGGCGCCGGCCACTATCTCCGAGCTTGAGGCCGACCCGTTGTTTACCAGCACCGCCAGCGGGGCGTCGGTCGGCTCCGCGCCGCCCGGCACCCGGACCTTCTCCCGTTCCCCGGAGGCGTCTTGTCTTAGGTAGATCACATCGTCCGGCGGCAGGAATTGGCTGGCTATTTCTATAGCTTGCCCCAGGTTGCCGCCGGGATTGTCGCGGAGGTCCAGGATGAACCGCCCCGCGCCGGCGGCCCGGGCCTCGTCAAAGGCTTTTTCGAGCTCTTTCGCGCTGTCGTTGGTAAACGAGTTCAGCCGGACCTGGGCCGCGTCGGTCCCGGGGATGATGTTCCAGGACGCCACGGGAGACTGTATCTTGGCCCGGTCCACGGTGAACTGCCGCTCTTCCTCGCCCCGCTGGACGGTCAGCCCGACGCTCGTCCCCTCCGGCCCGCGCACCTTCTCGGCGATCTGGCCGAGGTCCAAGTCCCGGACGTTCTCGCCGTCAACCGCGACTATGACGTCACCCGTTTCGAGCCCGGCTTTCTCGGCGGGCGAGCCCTCTATCGGGGAGGAGACGACCGCCTTGTCCTCTTTATTCTCTAGCTGGATGCCGACCCCGACGTAGGAGCCCGAAAGTCCCTGACGGTTTTGCTCCCGCTCCTCGGGCGTCAGAAAGCGCGTGTGCCCCTCGTCCCCCAGGGAATCCAGCATCCCCTCGATCGCCGCGTAAGTCTGTTCTTTGGGTTTTACGGCATCCTGGTTCACGTAGTCGTCCCGGACCGTGTCGAGGGCCTCCGCGTAAAGCTGCAGGCTTTCCCGGTCCGCATCGCCGAGTCCCGCCGGGCTCTGGGAGCGGCCGTACAGAAAAGACCCCAAAGCGACGGCCAGGATGACGAAAACAAAAGCCAGCGCCCGCAACACGGTGCGCCGGCTAAACACGGAGGAAGTATTCTTGAACATTGAACAATTCTACTACGCGCCGCCGAAATGCTACTTGTAGAACGCCCACTCGCGGGCGTTAGACATAAGGCCCCGGTATGGGGTGTCGGGCCGCGGGCCGGTGATACTGCTCGACCACGCCATCGTGTCCGGCCACACGAACAGCGGCAGAAGCGCCGCCTCCGCGGCCATTTCTTCCTGGGCCCGCAGAAGCGTCCGGGCCCGCTCTTCCGTACCGGTTGCGCTGAAGGTCTGTCTCAATAGCTCCCTGGAGTCCTGCGGGAGGACCGGCGACAACGCCTCGTAGCCGCCGGCGGGTCCGGTGGTGAGGAGGGTGAGATCGAAGTTCCCATCCGGCAACACTTCACCGAAAAAATCTCCCGGCGGCACGGGACGCGGCTCCGCCTCGATGCCGACGTTAGAGAGTTCCGAAGCGATGTCCGCCGCCAGACGTTCCCGGACCGGGTCATCAGGCCCCGGATATACGAGGTCCAGGGCGCCCTCAGGCTGGCCGGCGCCCCGCGGGCCGGGTGTCTCGTAGTCTTCCCACGCGGGCGTGTATCCGGGCACGAACTCCGGCGGCACGAAGCTTTCCGCCACAGGTCCGCCAGGTTCACCGGCTATCCGTCCCCGGTCCACCGCCCGGGCTATCGTTCGGCGGGTTTCGGCGTCTAGCTTCCGGGGGTTGAATAGTAGGTTCTCCACCCTCACCGGCGCGGCCGAGGCCCGGAGCAGGTCGCCCGGGTCCGGCGGCGTCCGAAGGGTGGCGAAAAAGCCGAAATCCGCCCGGCCGTTCGAGAGGCTTTCGGCGGCCTTACCGGGAGTTCGTGGCTCGATCTCCATGCCCTCGAGGTTCGGCAGCGGCTCTTCGGACCAGTAGTTTTGGTTTTCGGTCAGCTGGATCTTCTTTTGCGTAAAGCCTCCGAGAAGGAAGGCCCCGCTACCGGTTGGCTCTCCGTCCAGCCGCAGCCCGGCGAAATCCTCTTCCTCGTAGACGCTCCGGGGAAAGACCGGGGCCGTTAGCAAATCTTGCCAGAAAGCGTAAGGCTCGTCGAAGACCAGGCGCACGGTTCGCTCATCGGGAGTTTCGACCCGAGATAGCCGCTCGAAGCCGGCATAGGCCGGGGCGATGCCGCCGTCTTTCGCCAGAAGAATAGCTTGCTCGTAGGTCCACTTTACGTCCGCGCCCGTCAGCGGTCCTCCGTCCGAGAAAGTCACCCCCTCCCTCAGCCGGATCTCCGCCGTCAGGGGTTCGAGAGACAGAGTACCGGCCTCGTAAGCCGGCATTCGCTCGGCCAAGAGAGGTTTGTATTCGAGGCCGGGCCCGATGGCGAGCGGGGCTTCGAGCACGGTGCCGATCAGGGCCTCCGCCCCTTCGCATTCCGGTAGGTAAGGGTTCAGGCAGGCGGGTGTTTCGGGGAGCAAGACCCGCACGGTCCCGCCTTGTTGCACCTGGCTGATCGGCGCCTCCTCCACAGGGTCCACGTTGCGGGGCGGCTCGTTTACCGTCTCCGGGCCTCCGCAACCGAAGGAGAAAACGGCGAGCAAGAATACTACCCAACTAACCCTGCGGAGAGAGACTTTATCCTCCGGTGGTGTAGGGGGCGCTTTGGGCTTTTTCTTCCACCCGCTGGCCCTCTACTACCGGGAAGAAGCAAGACGCCCGGTGCCCGGATTCTTCCTGTTTTTCGAGGCGCGGCACGTTCTCCGTGCAGTAATCCTGGGCCCGGGGACAACGGGTGTGGAACGTACAGCCCGGTGGCGGGTTCGCCGGAGACGGCACGTCGCCGGTCAAGACTATGCGTTGCCGCTTTCGTTCCCGCCCGGGGTCGGGGATCGGGATCGCCGACATCAGCGAGTTAGTGTACGGGTGGCGCGGCTCGTTGTAGAGCGTCGCCCGGTCGGCGGTCTCCACGATCCTGCCGAGGTACATAACCGCCACCCGATCAGAGATGTGCTTCACCACCGAAAGGTCGTGGGCGATAAAGATGTACGTCAGGTCGAACTCTTTCTGGAGGTCCATCAGGAGGTTGACCACCTGGGCCTGAATAGAGACGTCCAGCGCGCTCACCGGCTCGTCGCAGATGATGATCTTCGGGTTCAAGGCGACGGCCCGCGCCACCCCGATCCTCTGCCGCTGCCCGCCAGAGAACTCGTGCGGATACCGGTTGTAATGCTCAGGCGAGAGACCCACGATCTCCAACAACTCCTGCACCCGCTTTTTCGTGTCGCCTTCTATGCCGTGGGTCTTCAAGGGTTCGGCGATTATTCGCCCGACCGTCATGCGAGGGTTGAGGCTCGCGTACGGGTCCTGGAAGATGATCTGCATGTTCCGCCGAACGTCGAACATTTGCCGGCGGCCGTAATCCAGGATGTTCTGGCCCTCGAAGAGCACCTCGCCCTCCGTCGGGTCGAGGAGCCGCAGGACGCACCGGGCCAGCGTACTCTTGCCGCACCCCGACTCCCCCACGAGCCCCAGCGTCTCGCCCTTGCGCACCTGCAGGTCCACCCCGTCCACGGCCTTTACGTGGCCGACGGTGCGCTTGAGGACGCCCGCCTTTATCGGGAAGTGCATCTTCAGGTTCTTCGTCTCGAGCAGGTGTTCGCCGGAGTAGTTGTTCGACCGTTCGCCACCGCGTTCGCTCACGCGCTCATCTCCTCGTCGAGGCCGAGCTCCTGATCCGCCTCTTTCTTGCGCGCCTCGATCTCCTCGACCGAGAGGATGCAGGCCGCCGTGTGTCCGGGCTTCTTCTCTTCGAGCGCCGGGTCCGTCTTCAGGCATTCATCCTTTACGAAAGGACACCGCGGGTTGAAATTGCAGCCTTCGGGCAGGAAAATCAGGGACGGCGGCGAACCTTTTATCGGGAGTAGCCGTACCTCTCCGGCGGTGTCCAATCGCGGCAGGGAACGCAGGAGCGCCCACGTGTAGGGCATCAGCGGGTCGTAGAATACGTCCTCGGTCGTCCCCTGTTCGACGGCCCGGCCGCCGTACATCACCATGATCTTGTCCGCGATCTGGGCCACGACGCCGAGCTCGTGCGTGATCATTATTATAGCCGTGCCGTACTTCTCCTGGAGGTCCGCCATGAGCTCCAGGATCTGGGCCTGGATGGTTACGTCGAGCGCCGTCGTCGGCTCGTCCGCTATGAGGACCTTCGGGTTGCATGAGAGGGCCATCGCGATCATGGCCCGCTGGCGCATGCCGCCGGAGAACTCGTGCGGATAGCTCTTGACCCGGTCCTCGGGCCTCGGTATCCCGACGTCCCGCAAGACCTCGATGGTCTTCTCCCGGGCCTCGCTCTTTGAGACATCCTGATGGAGCCGGATTGCCTCCCGGATCTGGTTTCCGATGGTGAACACCGGGTTGAGGCTCGTCATCGGGTCCTGGAAGATCATGGCGATGTCGTCCCCCCGGAGCTTCTGCAACTCGCCCTCGGAAGCTTCGAGGAGGTTCCGACCCTCGAAGAGGATCTCACCCTCCGGGTACTCCGCCGGCGGCTGAGGGTTTAGCTGCATTATCGAGAGCGCCGTAACGCTCTTTCCGCTCCCGGACTCCCCGACGATCCCGATGGTCTCTCCAGGCTCCAGGGAGAACGAGACGCCGTCCACGGCTTTCACGAGCCCGTCCTGGGTCTTGAAGTGGGTCTTCAGGTTGTTTACTTCCAGCATAGCCATCTTCTACTCCACCGCCTTCGGGTCGAGGGCGTCCCGCAGGCCGTCACCCAAAAAGTTTACGCAGAGGGCCGTTAGCACGATCATCAACCCCGGGAAGATCGTCAGCCACCACTGGGTCGTCATCTGGGTCCGGGCGTCGGTGAGCATATTACCCCAAGAGGGCGTGGGCGGTTGAATCCCCAGGCCCAGGAACGAGATGATGCTCTCTATGATTATCGCCAGGGCCACGATCAGGGTCGCCTCGACGACCACGATGCCGAAGGTGTTTGGGAATATGTGGCGCAACATTATCCTGAAGTTGGATACCCCCACGGCCTTCGCCGCCTGCACGTATTCCTGGTCCCGGATGGAGAGGACCTGGCCCCGCACCAGCCGGGCCATCCTCGGCCAGAGCAACAGCGCGATGACGAGGGTTATCGTAACGGCGTTGAATTGGAATATGCTGCCCAGCACCAGCAGCACCGGGATGAACGGCAACACCAGCACGAAGTCCGCCGTGCCCATGAGACCGCTGTCCACGTACCTCCCATAGTACCCGGAGATAATGCCCACGCTGGTGCCGATGACGGTTATAAACGCCCCGACCCCGAGGCCGACCAGCATGGAGACCCGTCCACCGTACAGGACCCGCGTGAACTCGTCGCGCCCTAGTTGGTCCGTGCCCATCGGGTGGGCCAGGCTCGGGGCCTGGCTCATGGAAGAGAAGTCCTGCTCGGCGTAGTCGTAGGGGGCGATCCAGGGCGTCAGGATGGCCCCCAGGTACAGCAAGAGCAGCACGATGCCGGCGACCATCGCCAGCCTGTGCCGCTTGAACCGGCGCCAGATGATCTCTTTCTGGGTCCTTCCCTGAACGCCGCCCCCGACCGTACCGGAGGTCTCGGCGGCTTCCATCGGGTCCCCGCTTTGGACCGTCGCGTCCTCGTCCCGCCGCTGGTCTACCATCCACCCTCCCCTCTAGTCATAGCGCACCCTGGGGTCCACGAACGAATAAACGATGTCCGCGACCAGGTTGAAGACGATAATTAAAGCCGCCCCAATCACCAACAACGCCCGCGTGACGTTGTAATCCCCCTTATACAACGAGTCTATGAGCAAGAAGCCGAGCCCCGGCCAGGAGAATACCGTCTCGGTGACGACGGCCCCGCCGAAGACGGTGCCTATGCTGAGGGCCACTATCGTTACGGTCGGGATAAGCGCGTTCCGCAGGCCGTGCTTTAGATAAACTTTCCTGCGGCTTAGGCCTTTCGCCCGCGCCGTCCGCAGGTAGTCCGAGGAGAGTACATCCAGCATCGCCCCCCGCTGGAAGCGGCTGAACTCGGCGATCTGGATAATCGCCAGCGACAACGCCGGAAGGGTGAGGCGCTGCAATAAGTCCCATAAACTGTTCATGCTGTAGCCCGAGACGTAGAAGATGCGCATGCCGAGCCAGTTGGTCAGGTAAACGGCGAAAACGAGCTGCAGGATGAGCGCCAGCCAGAATATCGGCATGCTGTAGCCGAGGAACGAGGCGAACGTGCCGACTTTGTCTACCAGGCTGTATTGCTTGATCGCCGAGTAGACCCCGAAAGGCACCGCGATCGCCACGGCGAGTAGCAGAGAAGACCCCATCAGCAACGCCGTGGGCCAGATCCGCCGGGCGATGATCGAGTTTACGTCCGTGTTCTGCTTGAAGCTGGTGCCGAAATCTCCCTGGATCGCGTCCTTGAACCAGATCCCGTACTGCACGTAGATCGGCTGGTCCAGGCCGTACCTCTCGGAGATCCGCTGGATGTCCTCCCCGCTGACCTGCGGGTTCTGCCGCAGCTGCAGCAGCGGGTCCCCGGAAAGGTTCGTAAGGACGAATAGAACGATGCTCGCCAAAAACAGCACCAGGATACTGGAGAGCGTCTTCCTAACAACGTAAGCTAACAACTCATCGCCTGCCCCCGGTGTAGAGACTCCCGGCCGGGACTTCCCGGTTCATACTATCCCCGCCGGAACATAAATTGCAAGGCCGGGCCGCAGGTAGTCCCCGGCCCGGCCTCTCTGGCGTTACTGAGAAAGTGACCACTCGTCGACGTTCCAGTACGGTCCGGCGAGGGTCGGGTTGACTTCCGGTCCCTCCAGGCCTTCGGCGTAGGCGTAGTAAACCGGCCGCTGGTAGAGCGGCAAGACCGGCAGGTCGTCCGCCATCATCTCCTGTACCTGCTGGGTAAGATCGGCCCGCTCGGCCTCGTCGACCGTCACGTCGGCCTGCTTCATTAGTTGGGTAGCCTCCTGGTTCTTCCAGCGATAGTAGTTTTGGCCGTCGGGCGGAACCGCGTCCGCGCCAAACAAGGCGGTCAGCGTCGGCTCCGGCGTGGCGAGCCAGGCCCACTCTCCCATCTGGAAGTTGCCCTGCGGCGTCCACTCCCCGAAGAAAGTCTGGGCGGCGGTGTTCTCGATGTTGACGGTTATGCCGACGTCCTGGAGCTGCTGCTGGACGACCTGCTGCAGCGTCTCGCGCAGGTTGTTGTCCGAGGTGGTGGAGAAGGTTATGGTCGGGTCGGCGCCTTCGGCCACAGCCTCTTCGACGAGTTGCCGCGCCCGGTCAGGGTCGAAGCCGTACTTCTCGAACGCCGGGGTGTAGTACGGGTCCTGCTCCGGCACCAGCACGCTGTTGAGCGGCTCGACCTGTCCGGGCAGTATCTCCTCCAGGATTTGCTGACGGTTTACGCCATAGGCGACGGCCTCCCGCAACTTCTTGTTCTGGACTTTCTCCAGGTTGAAGGCTATGTGCTCCCACACGGTGCCGGCCGCGGTGTCCACGTTGACGCCGCTGTAGCCTTCGAGCTTTTCTTTGAGGCCGATATCCGGCGGCGGGTTGATGAACTGCACTTCGCCGGATTGGAGGGAGGTGTTGAGCGTGTTCGTGTCGGGGATGAACCGGTAGGTGATCTGGTCTATCTGAGGCTCGTCGCCCCAGTAGTTCTCGTTTTTCTCCAGGATGAGGTTCTGGCCCTTGTTCCATTCCCGCAACTGGTACGGTCCACTACCGACGACCTCGTTGTTCAGGGCGTTGTTGAAGTCCTGGCCCTCGTAGATGTGCTTGGGCAGTATGAAGGCGTAAGAACCGCTGACAACATCTCTCCATGGCGCGTAGGGCTCGGAGAAAGTAATGCGGACGGTCTGCTCGTCGGGCGTCTCGAAGCTCTCGATCTTGTCGAAGCCTTCGCGGGTGATGATGTCGTTCTCTTCTTTCATTATCTGCTCGTAGGTGAACTTGGCGTCCTCGCTGGTTAGCGGCTCGCCGTCGGAGAACTGGAGCCCCTCCTTTAGCTGGTACTCGATGACCAGCGGCTCCTCGCTAACGATCTCCGGGTCGTCCTGGGCGAGCTGCGGGGCGATAGAGAGATCCGGCTGGATCTCATAAGGCTTGTCCAAGATGCCCTGGGTCATATCGGCCGTCGCCGCAAGATCGCCGCCCACGATGAAGCCGTTGAGGATATCCGGTTCCTGATCGTAGCCAACGGTTAGGTTGGCGCCTCCTCCGCCGCCACCGTTGCCGCCCTGATCCTCCTGTCCGCCACCGCCGCCGCAACCGGCGGCCACCAGGCCGGCGAGGGCCATGAAGGCAATCAACAATAGTAGTCGAGGTACACGTGTAGCCGTTCTCGTCAAGATACTTCCTTTCCCATGAGTCCTTGCACAAGCGTCAATGGTTTTACCCCGCCGGCTCTTGGCGGCATTGTCCGGAGTTTCGTTTCTCCCATGCCCCGGAGACACATATCCGGGCCGCGAGCAAGATTTCTTTTCTTCACACTCACGCATTATAAGGTTACTTTTAACCCTCGTGCAACACGTCGGCCCGTTCGGCGCGAAATATTGTCCTGCGGGCCAAAGAAAATAGCCCGGACAAGTCTCTCAGACGCGACGCTCTTCGACGTAAGTCTCGTAAGAAGGGTAGTCGGGACGGCGATAGGAAAAGAGGGCCAGGATAGCGGCCCCGACGCCGGTGAGGGCGAACCCGTAGAAAAGCAATTCCCCGAGAAAGGGGATCAGGTAGGCGACGGAGAGGACCGAGGCCCCGATAGCGGCGGCGAGGGCGTTGCCCGCGTGGTAACGGCCGGTGGCGAATAAAACCCGGCGCCCGATGAAATACGCGGCCACGAGCGACCCGAAGAAGACGAACGCCAGGTAGGCCGGCGCGGCGAGGAGGAGCAGCGGGATACCGACCAACGAGACCGCCAAAACCACCGACAGCACGACCGCCGCGGGCACGGAAGCGAGCCCGACGAGCAGGGAACGTCCGGACGCCCCTTCTATCTTCCGGGCCGAGGCCGTAAGCTGGCGCGGGGCGAACACGGCGGCCAGCACGGCGACCGCGACGAAAGCCAGGGCCCCGAAAAACCATCCGACGAGGCCGAACACCCCGGGACCGCCGTAAGGCCCGTCAAACCCGGGGTCCAGGCCAAACTTCGTCTCGCCCGCGATCTTTTCTCTGGGAAGTTCATTCATCTCGCAGCTTGGGCAGTAGAAATTTCCCTCCACGAAAGCTTGAGGACCCCAGACGACGTCCCCATGGCCCACGTCCACGTCGCCGCCAACCCGGGAGTCGATAAAAACGTTCCCGAACTCGGCTTTTACGTCGCCGCTTACGGGCGCGTACACCTTTACGTCGCCAAACGTCGAGACTACGTCGCCACCTACCGGACCCTCAACCGTTACGTTGCCGAAGGTGCTCGCGGCCTCGTCCGGGATACCACCGGGCCGCACGAGCACGTCTCCGAAGGTTTGTTTCTCGAAGGCGTAAGCCGGGTGAAGCGGCAGGAGCAGAAACAGGCCGACGAAGAGCGGAAGGGCGAGGAGTATCGGCCGAACAGGAGTCCGGGAGGGAAACGGAACGCTGAGGCTCATACTTCCCGGGCGCCCGAACGGCGGCGCGACACCGCGTACAGCACGGCGACGAGCAGGAGGTCGAGCGCCGCCCCGAGGGCGAGCGCCACCAGGACCAGGGACCCCGCGGCGGCGAGCGCCGCGCCGAACACGTCCGTGAGCATCACGGCCATCCCCTGGAAAGCCTCGACGGCGTCGGCGGCGGATGTCGCCGGGTTGGCCCCCTGGGACACCAGGGCGAACAGGGCCGTCGCCAGTAGACCGAGGGCCATTGCCGACCACAGGATTCGGGCTTTCATCGGGCGGGTCGGAAGCGCCATCGCGACGCTCTGGCAGACGGATGCGCGCTTCGGTTCGGCGTAGCGCAAGGACCCCAGGCACTCGCTGAGCCGCATCTCACGCTCGTAGAGCCCCCGGCATTCGGGGCACTCGTCCAGGTGCCGGCGGGCTTCTCTCTCGTCTCCGGGGGCCAGCGCCCGGTCCGCGAGGCCGAAGACCGTCTCCGGGTCGCAGTTGCAGCCGGCGTCGTGGTGGACGCTCAACCGAACTCCCCTTCCAGTTTCTCGCCCAGCATGTTTCGGGCCCGGAAGAGGCGGCTCTTGACCGCCGAAGTGGTTATGCCCAGCGATTCTGCTATCTCCGCGTAGCTCATCTCCTCAGTGTAGCGCAGGATCAGGGGAACGCTGTAGGTCTCGGGGAGGCCTAGAATAGCCTCGTGGAGGCTTTGCGACCGGTCGGCCTCGACGGCCTGGGCTTCCGGTCCCCGGGCTTCCGGCCCCTGGGACGGGCCGGAGTGAAGGTCCGCGTTGAACTCCACGATCTCCCGGCGGCGGCGAAGGGTGTCGACGCCGAGGTTATTGGCTATCGTCATGAGCCAGGTCTTGAACCGGTAGTCGGGGTTGAAGGTCTCCAAACGGTCGTACGCTTTCAAGAAGGTCTCTTGTACCAGGTCTTCCACGGAGATCTCCCGCCGCGCGTACGGGTACAGCACGCGGCCGGCGAGCCGCTCGTAGCGGCGGACCAACTCCTCGTACGACTTCACGTCGCCTTCGAGGGTCCGGGCGACCAGGTCGTTGTCTTCCAGCGCGCGCCGCTGGACGGATACACCCCGGAGCCTCTCCCGCCAGCTCCCGAGGGTCATTGTGGACGTGTACTCCATACTAAAATATTAATACGTCCCCGATCCCCGAAAGTTTCTGAGAAAATACGCCCGTGCCAAAAGACCCGGGATCCCCCCGCAAAAACCCGCTGACTCTACTGATCCTGCTCATTCTGTCCCATGCGGCGGTGTTCGGTGTCGTAGTCGTGCTCGCCCTCCTCAACGGGCCGGCGTTTCAGGTGGAGATTTTCCGCGACTACGCCGACCGTATCTTCGCCGGGCAAGTCCCCTACGCCGACTTTCTCTACGAGTATCCGCCCCTGAGCCTCTTTATCCTTATACTCCCGGGCGTTGCCCCGGGTCCCGTGGCCTACGCCGCCCTGTTCGGCCTGGAGATGCTCGTCTTCGACATCATAATTCTCTTTGCCCTCTACAGGATAGGGGCAAAACCACTTATTCTCTACGGCGTAGGCCTGCTTCTTTTCTGGCGTCTACCCTACATTAGGCACGACCTCGCGCCCGTCGCCGCCGCAACCGGTGGCGCCGTGCTACTCCTGCGGGGCCGCGTGCTGTGGGCGTCTTTTCTCTGGGGGATCGGTGGCGCGATAAAGCTTTACCCGATGGTCGCCGTCCCGGCGCTGGCCTCCGGCGCGGGATTGTGGGAAACGGCGAAGCGTTGGACGTTGGCCGGGGGAGTCTTCGCGGCGGGGATACTCTGGGGCGTCCTCGCCTTCGGGCCGGAGGCCCTGGACTTCCTGACGTACCACTCCGACCGGCCGGCGATGATCGAGAGTTTCCCCTCCAACATACTGCTCTTTCTGCCCGGCGCGGAGATCGTGAACACCTACGGCAGTTTCAATACCATCGGGCCGCTCGGCGAACCGTTGGTCGGCTTTTTCGGGGTCTTCCAGCTCGTGATGACGCTGCTTGCGTTGGCGGTGGTCTGGTGGCAGCGGGGTAATCTGGAGCCGGGGGCGGTGGCCGTCCGGGGCGCGGCGGCGGCGACTTTGGCGTTTGCGATCTTCGGTAAAGTCTTGAGCCCGCACTTCCTGTTCTGGCCGTTGCCGCTGCTGGCGCTCGTCACGGCGACCGGCGGAACGCGGCTGCCGAGGGCTACCTGGGCTCTCTACTTCGCGGCGATACTGATGACCACGGCGATCAACGAGCAATACTGGGCCATCGACGGGAACCTCCCCTATTTCACCGCGATGCTGACGGTTCGGAACTTGCTGTTGCTACCACTCTTTGCCCTCGTCCTGCTTCCGCCAAAGACCGGCGAGAACGGCCAGCACGCCCCCGAAAGCGACCAGGGCGTTCGGTAGACCGGGGTCGTTTGCCTCGGGCCTTCCTTCCACGTCCAGCGTCCCGGCCACGGCGTCGCCGGAGTAGACTTTTACGAGCGGCGTCCCGCCTTTTTCGTAGGCGAAGAGCGGCTCCTTCTCTTCCAGCGCCAGCATCTGATCCGTGTAGATGGACTGGCGCGGGAGGAAGAAAAAGTACGAGTCCTGGCGCGGCTGCTCGTCGTTGACGTATTTTTCCGGGGCTACCTGGGAGAGATAGGCCGGTCGCAGGTCTTCTCTGAGGTCCCCGATCCGGCGGTACGTCTCGGCCACGGCGTAGGTCCCGGCCTGCACGTAGACGGTCGCCCCTTCCGGCGCCACCTCGTTCACGTACTCCACGGCGGGCCGGTAAGTGTCGGCCAGGTACGTCGTCTCGAAGCCGAGGGCCCGGGCGCCGGGGATGAGCCCCACGGCTTCACCGTAATACTCCAGAGAATTGGCCGTCCCGGTCCACAGTATTCCCGGCAGCGCGAGCGCCGCGTAAGCCGCGAGCACCACCGCAGGCCGGGATCTCAGCCCACGGGCCAACCACCCGATGCCGGCCCCCGCGCACAGCGCCCAGAGCGGGAAAGCCGCCAGGAACTGTCGCGGCCCGCCGTAGACCGGGACGAGCCCGGAGCCCGCCACCGCGATGACGAGGGCGAGGTTGATGAGAATCCAGCCGGACGCCGGCGTCCCTTTCGCAAAGAGCCTCACCACCCCGGCCACACCAGCCACCGCCACCACGAGCGGCACGAAGACGAGGAGCGAGGCCAGAGGATAGTGCCAGGGCGCGCCGGCCCACCACTGGCCCAGGTAGAAAGTTAGCCGCTCGTCCTGCAGCCCGCCGGCCCACGTCAGGAACTCCCAGGTCCTCCCAACCGGCTCCCGCCACAACCAGGGCCAGACGGCGAAGAACACCGCCGCCCCGATCCCAAAGCTCGCGAACAGCCTCATAAAAACCATCTTCTCCCGCCGGTAGATGAGCGCCCACAAGAGCGCGGCGAAGACCAATGGGAACACGGTCAGCTTGGTGGAGAAAGCCAGGCCAAGCAGGACCCCTGCGCCGAGGGTGCGTCCTCGGCCGCCGCGGACGAGCATGTCGAAGAGCGAGATCGCCGCGAGCAGGTACATAAAGGCGGCGGCGCCATCCAGTTGTCCGAGCCGGGCGAACCCGAAGAGCGCCGGGACGAGCGGCAGGCTCAGGGCCGCGCCCCAGGCCGCCTCCGGGCCGAACTCGCGCCGCATGAAACGATACGCCGCGTAGACGGTGAAGAGGAATAGGGCATAGGAGCCCAGCCGGTAAGCATCGCCCAGCCGGTCCAGGTTCTCCGTGCCGAGGAGGAGGGCGCCGGCCCCGGCGAAGAGCCCGGCCCAGAGCTTGAAGAACGGCGGCGCCTCGTGGCTCGGCGACCAGAAGCGGTCTATAGAGTTCCACCAGTCGGACGGGTTCTGGAATATGTGCCCGATCCAGGACAGGTAAGAGTAAGAGGAACCGAAGTAGTTGGGCTCGTCCCAGGTAACCCCGATCCGCCCAACCGTCAGGAGCCCTACGATGGCAAGCGCGACGAGGTAGACGGCGAAGGGCCATCCCACGGATTCGTTTTTATTGTGGCGTCCTCGCGGGCGGCTACGCATCCGGCTATTTTAGACTGGATAGAGGTCCGGCTCGACGTAACGGCCAGAGGGGCAGCGTCACCGGGGTGCGTTATACTTTCGGGCACCATGCGACAAGAAGCCGAATCCCGCACCCCAATGAAGCCCCGCGACGATTTCGATGGCGTATCGGTCGTGGTACCGGTCTTCAACGAAGAGGACTGCATAGCCAAAACCCACGCCGAGATCCACGAAGCCCTCGCCGGCATCCCGCACGAGGTCGTCTACGTGGACGACGGCTCGACGGACGGCACCGGGGAGCTTCTGGAAGAAATCGCCGGCGGAGACCCGACGGTTCACCTGGTCCGTTTTCGGCGGAACTTCGGCAAGAGCGCGGCGCTGGCCGCCGGGTTCGCCCGGGTGCGGTACGGGAGCGTGGCGACGATGGACGCCGACATGCAAGACGACCCGCGCGAGATCCCCCGCCTCGTAAACACCATGTACGAGGAAGACCTGGACCTCGTCTCCGGCTGGAAGAGGGACCGGAAGGACCCGCTGGAGAAGCGCCTGCCCTCCAAGCTATTCAACAAGACGACCCAGGTCCTGACCGGCGTCCGGCTCCACGATTTCAACTGCGGCCTGAAAGTCTACCGGCGGGACGTGGTGCGGGAGGTAACGCTCTACGGCGAGCTTCACCGCTACATCCCGGCGCTCGCCCACTACCGGGGCTTCCGGGTCGGGGAGGCGGTCGTCAACCACCGGCCGCGGGGCGGCGGTTCATCCAAATTCGGGCTTGAACGGTACGTCCGGGGGATGTTCGACCTTATGAGCATCGTGTTCCTGGGGATCTACCAGCGGAGGCCGCTGCACCTGTTCGGCGGCATCGGGATGGGCATCAGCGCGTTGGGGGTTCTGATCAGCGCGTACCTCACCGTGCTGTGGTTCATGGGGCAGGGCATCGGAAACCGTCCGCTGCTCATCCTGGGCGTGCTACTGATCATCGTCGGGGTACAGAGCGTATCTTTCGGCCTGATCGCCGAACTAATAGCCCGCACCAGCTACGCCGCCAGCGACCCGCCCTACAGCATCCGGAACGAGACCCGGATAGATACGCCGCAGGAGGATGGACGCCACCAGCGTTGAAAGTCCTCTTTGTAACCTCCACTTTCCCCCGCTCCGAAGACGACGATCAGGTTCCCTGGCTTCTGGAGTTGGCCCTCGTCCTGCGCGAGTCCGGCGTGGACCTGGAGGTGCTCGCCCCAACCTACGCCGGCCTGGAAAGCCACGAAGTCTTTGGCATCCCGGTCCACCGCTACCGGTACTTCACGAAGAAGCGCGAGGTCGTGACCCACGAGGCGGGCGCGATGAACAACATGGTCGGACGCCGGGACCTGATGCTTCCGGCGTACACGCTCGTCGGGGCGGGGATGGTCGCCGCCGCACGGCTCGCCCGGCGGGGCGCGTACGACGTGATCCACTCCCACTGGCCGCTGCCAATGGGCCTCCCGGCACAGGCCGGAGCCTGGTCATCGAGGAAGAAGCCCCGGCTCGTGGCGACTTTCCACGGGGCCGAAGTCGCCCTGGCGAAACGCAAGAGCCACTACCGGCCGGTCCTCCGCCACCTCACGCGCAACCTGGACGCGGCCATCGCCAACTCCGCGAGCACCGCCGCGACCGTGCGAGACCTGACGGGCGTCGGGGCGACGGTCATTCCCTTCGGGCCGCCCCGGGGAGCCGTAAACCTGGACCGCGGGCCGGAAGAGACCGGGACGGCGGAAGAAGGGTTGCCGGTCGTGCTCGCGGTGGGACGCATGGTCGAACGCAAGGGATTCCCGGTGCTGGCCCGGGCGGCTAATAAACTCCGGGGCCGGGCGCGGGTGGTGATCGTGGGCGGCGGCGAGTACGAACCCGTGGTGCGCCGGGAAGTCGAACAAAACGAAGTTGGAGACGTCTTGCATCTGGCGGGACGGCTCTCGAACAGAGAACTATCCAACTTGTACAGCCGCTGCGCGGTCTTTTGCCTCCCGGCGGTAGTGGACTCTCGCGGCGAGACGGAAGGGCTTGGCGTCGTGCTCATAGAGGCGATGGGCCACGGCAAACCGGTCGTGGCGAGCCGGCTCGGGGGCATCGTGGACGCCGTGGAAGACGGAGAGAACGGCCTGTTGGTCCCTCCGGACGATCCGGAAGCCCTGGCGGAGGCTCTTTTGCGCGTGGCGGAGGACCGGGATCTCGCCGAGAGACTCGGGGAGGCCGGCCGGGAGCGGGCGAAGCGGCTCTTCTCCTGGGAGAGCATCGCGGAACGTCACTTAGAGATCTACGCCCCGGCCCGATGATGGTCCGGATGCTCGGGGTGGCGCGGCGTTTCGTTGGTCCGGCGCTCATCGTGGTGGTGGCGGTGTTTCTGGGACGAGCATTGTACGGTAGTTTTAGCGAGGCCCGCGACTACGAGTGGCGCTTCGACCCAGTCTACCTATCGCTATCGGTGGCTCTCATCTTCCTCTACTACCTGCAACAGTGGGGCGGATGGCGGCTGATCATGCGGAGCTTCGGGGACCCGCTCCCGCGCTCGGAGTCGGCTATTATCTGGTATTCGTCGATCCTGGGCCGGTACGTCCCCGGAAGCGTCGCCATGGTGGCGGGCCGGATCGGGATGTGCCGGCGACACGGCATCCCGGCGGCGACCACGTTCGCGAGCCTCGTCTACGAGAACGCCCTTATCCTGATCTCCTCGCTCCTTTTGGCCGCCGCCTCGGTCCCTTTCTGGCCGCCGTTCCCCTACGAACGCTACGCCCTCTTGCTGACGCTCCTGGCCCCGATCTGCCTGGTTTTCCTGCATCCCGCCATCTTCGGCCGACTGGCGAACGCCGGCCTGCGCCGTTTCAAACGGGAACCCTTGAAGGCCACCTTACCCTTTGGCCGGGTTTTGCTCCTGTTGCCGTACTACGTCGGCGGCTGGCTGATACTCGGGTTTTCGTTCAGCGCCCTGGCGGCTTCGATCGCGCCGGTCGGGGCGGGTGAGTTGGCGTTGCTTATCGGCGGCTACGCCTTCGCGTGGGAGATCGGTTTTCTGGCGCTCGTTACGCCAAGCGGCCTCGGGGTAAAGGAAGGGGTGCTGTACGTGATACTGCGCCTCGTGTTTCCAGCGCCGATCTCCGCCGCTTTGGTGGTTCTAAGCCGGCTTTGGCAGACGCTGGCCGAACTGGCCTGCGCCGCGGCCGTCTGGGTCTTCGCCAGGACGCGCGGGTTTTTGAAGTCCCGGAAGAACCAGGCGTAAGCTCAGATAGTTAGCTGGCCGTCTACGGCGAGCCCGGAGGGGCTGGCGTAATCGGCCAGGGCCCGCTGATCCAGGATGACTATCTTCCGGTTCTTGACCTCTATATAGCCGTCACGCTGAAACTCGCTCATAACCTTCGAGACGGCCTCGCGGGTCGAGGCGATCATGTTCGCCAGATCCTGGTGCGTTAGCCGGACGTCGAGCATTACCCCGGAGCCGTTGCCACCCCCGAAGCGGCTGCCCAGGTTGATGAGCAGCGTGGCGAGCCGGGTCGAGACCTCCCGGTGCAGCAGGCTCTCGATGACCTCGTCGGACTGGCGGAGCCGCTCCGAGAAAGAAGAGAAAAGCCTGAGCGCGAAGTCCGGGCGGCTCTTTATTACCCGCTCGATGGCTTCTTTCCTTATGCTGGCGACCTTCGCCTCCGTCACGGCTTCGGCGAACACGTCCTGCCAACGTCCCTCGACGAGGCTCAGCTTTCCGAAGATGCCGCCTTCCTTGAGGAGGGCGGTCGTCGCCTCCTTGTAATCACCGTATATCTTGTACAGCCGAACCGTGCCGGAGAGCAGGAAGTAGAGTTGGTCGTCCGGATCTCCCGGGGTAAAGATGGTGTCTTTCGGCTCGAACCTCCGCTCGACCGCCCTGAGACCGGCTTCCTCGAATTCTTCTATACCGAAGCCGTCCGGCGCACTGGTGGCGGCGAACCCTCCGGTATCATGGCTCGTGAGCATCTAAGCTGTCCGCCTCTCTACTTTCAATTTTCCTGCACCTTATCGAGATTCCTCGTAAACCCGAAACTGCTCTATAGGTCTAATTATACCTAAAGACCCGGCTACCTCTACAAACTTCGCGGGACTTCGTGAAACCTGTAACCAACGTCAGGCGGCTTTCGGGCCCCACAGCAGCTCGACGCCCTCGCGTTTGGCGACGAAGAGCAGGTCATCCCGCAACGCGCCGATGTCTTTATCGTAGATGGTGACGATGCAGAAACCACTGTTTCTATACGCCCAAACGAACGGCGCCAGGTCGCCGTCTACCGTCCGCCGGGTCGCCATCCCCCAGGCGTCCGAAAGGTCTAGCTTTCGTTCGATCAGGTCCACGGATAACCGCCACCCTTCGTCGGTCGGCACCTCGAAGTAGCCCCGGAGACTCCCGGCGGGGACCATCGTCTTTTCGAGGTCCTTGGCGTAGGTCTTTTTGTGCGACTCGACGGCGGCCAGGTATTCGGAGTCGTCCACGAGCCGCGGCGGCGTCGGGACGTAGCGGCGGTTCTGGGTGATCGTTACGTCCTCCGGCGTGTAGAAGCCGACGAAAGGCACCGGCGAGCGCCACAGGTGCTGTATCACCCCGAAAGTGACGTTGCGTCGGCCGGTCGGTTCCCCGGTGGCCTCGGCGTACCGAACCCCGGAGAGTTTCATGTGTCGCGGCTCCCACGGGTGTGGCTCCCCCACCCCCCGCGGCCGCCGCTTACGCTTTCCTATCCGATCCACTGCTTCCACAACACGGGCATTTTAGCACCGATAAAGCCCGTGTTAGCGCCACCGGGGCCCCAGATCCCTGGCGGGCAAGAAAAAAGGCGGGACCGAAGTCCCGCCAAGGAATTTCCGATCTATCCGTTGACTACTGGCGGCTTGCGAGAAGCAGCCAGGCCAGCGTCAACAGGGCCGTGAGCGCCGCCGCTATGTAGGTGAAGGCCGCCGCCGTGAGCACCCGCTTGGTGCCGCCCGCCTCGCTGTGCGAGAGGATGCCGTACCGGGTGAGCTGGCCGTAAGCCCGGGTGGAAGCGTTGATCTCCACCGGCAGCGTCACCACGTGGAACGCCAAAACCGCCAGGAAAAGAACCGCCGCGATCTGGATCAGGAGCGTACCGACCCCGCCCCCGCTGAACCCGCCCAGGATGAACCCGCCGAAGATCAGGGGCATAAAGAGCTGGTTGCTGAAGTTGACTACCGGGAAGATCCCCGCCCGCAACTTCATCGGCATGTAGCCCGTGGCGTCCTGGATCGCGTGCCCGACCTCGTGGGCCGCCACGCTAACCCCGGCTATGGAGTTCTGGTTGAAGTTGCCCTCCGAGAGCCGCACGACTTTGCTCCGGGGGTCGTAGTGGTCCGTTAGCTGACCGGGCACCGGCTCGACCTTTACGTTCGTCAGGCCGTTGCGGTCCAGCATGGCCCGGGCGACCTGGGCGCCGGTCATGCCGCTGTTGCTCATCTTCTTCGAATACTTGGAGTACGAGCTCTTTACCCAGAGCCCGGCGAGCCCCGAGATGATGAAGCCCAAGATCATAACAGCATAGAAACCGAACACTTTTCCTCCTTGGAAACTATCTTCTGTGGACGATATTTTACTACATCCTTATACGAAGATAACGGCCGGAAGTTTCGTTTCCCCCAAAGAAAGGGGGACGAACCCGGAAGTACGTCCCCCTTTTCGCCGATCCCGTCGTTGACGAGCTCAGGTCTGCTGGGCTACTTCTCCCTTGAGGTCTTCGACCGCCGAGGGGTCGGCGAGGGTGGAGGTATCGCCGAGGTCTTCGGAGCCCTCCGCCACGCCCTGGAGGATGCGGCGCATGATCTTCCCGCTCCGCGTCTTGGGCAGATTGTCGGTGAAGACTATGTTCTCGGGGGTGGCGATCGGGCCGATCCTCTCCCGTACCCGCTGCACCAGCTCTTTCTGCAGGTCCTCGGAGCCTTCCCGGTCTCCTTCGAGGGTTACGTAGGCGAAGATGACCTGACCTTTGTCTTCGTCTTGCTTGCCGGTCACCGCCGCCTCGGCCACGGCTTCGTGGGAGACTAGCGCGCTCTCCACCTCCATCGTCCCCATCCGGTGCCCGGAGACGTTTATTACGTCGTCCACCCGGCCGGTTATGGTGTAGTAACCGTCAGCGTCGCGCTTGGCCCCGTCACCGGCGAAGTACGTGTCGCCGTATTTCTGCCAGTAAGTCTCCCGGTAACGCTCCGGGTCGTTGTAGAGGGTGCGGAGCATCCCGGGCCACGGCCTCTTGAGCACCAGGTTGCCCTGGTTCTCTCCCTCCAGCTCGTTGCCTTCCTCGTCAAAGAGGCCGACCGAGATGCCGGGGAACGGGTATGAGGCGCTGGAGGGCTTCATGGTGGTTATAGCGGGGAGGCCGGTGATCATGATGCCACCCGTCTCCGTCTGCCACCAGGTGTCCACTATAGGACACCGTCCGCCGCCGACGTTGTCGAAGTACCACTCCCAGGCCCGCGGGTTTATCGGCTCGCCGACCGTGCCGAGCAGCTTGAGCGAGGAGAGGTCGTGCTTCTCCAGGTCCTCCGTGCCGCTCTTCATGAACGCCCGGATGGCCGTCGGCGCCGTGTAGAGGATGTTGACCCCCCGACGCTCGATGAGGTCCCAGAACCGGTCGCTTTCGGGGTAGGTCGGCGTGCCCTCGTAGACGATGGAGGTGCCGCCGTTGGAGAGCGGCCCGTAGACGATGTAAGAGTGTCCCGTGACCCACCCGATGTCGGCGGTGCACCAGTAGACGTCGTCTTCCTGGAGGTCGTGGACCCACTTGGTTGTGGCGTAGACCTGGGTCAGGTAGCCGCCGGTGGTGTGGACAATGCCCTTCGGCTTGCCGGTGGAGCCCGAGGAGTAGAGGATGAAAAGCTGATCCTCGGAGTCCATCTCCTCGGCCGGGCACTCGTCGGCGGCCTTCTCCATCAACTCGTCCCAGTAGTGGTCGCGGCCTTCCTGCATCTCCACGTCGTCGCCGGTGCGGCGCACCACGACCACGCTCTCTATGGATGGGGCGTCTTCGAGGGCTTTGTCGCCGTTATCCTTTAGCCCGGTCTTCTTGCCGCCCCGGGGCGCGGCGTCGGCGGTAACCAGCACCTTCGCCTCGCAGTCGTTGATCCTATCCCGCAAGGCGTCGGCGGAGAAGGCCCCGAAAACAACCGAATGCGGCGCGCCGATGCGGGCGCAGGCAAGCATCGTTATCGGGAGCTCGGGGATCATGGGCAGGTAGATCGTTACGGGCTCGCCCTTCTTTACCCCGAGGTCTTTTAGCACGTTGGCGAATTTCTCGACCTCGGCCTTTAGCTCCGTGTAGGTGTAGCGTAGCTCCTGGTCCGGCTCGTCACCCTCCCAAATAATAGCGTCCTTGTCCCCGCGGCCTTGTTCTATCTGGTAGTCCAGGCAGTTGTAGGAGACGTTGGTCTTGCCGCCGACGAACCACTGGGCCTCCGGCGGGTCCCATTCGAGGACTTTGTCCCACTCTTTGAACCAGTGAAGCTCCCGCGCCCAGGACGCCCAGAACTCTTCCGGGTCCTCCCCGGCCTTCTCATAGACCGAAGGGTCGGTCACGTTCGCCTGGGAGACGAATTCCTCCGGCGGCTCGTGGGTCTGCACCTCTTGGCTCTCTGGATTTCGTTCTTCGCTCATCTGACTGCTCCTTTCCCATGCATCCTTGCGAGGTTTTCACTACCCGTTTCTGCGTATGTTTACTCCCCGTTTATCCTCCTCCGGGCTTCACCCCCAAAATTTCTTCCACCGCGTTTCTAAAATAACCCGCTTTGCAACGCCGTTCAACCAGGTAGCCCGCCCGCATCGCCAGAAGGCATCCTCACAGACCCATGAAAGATTCCATCAAACATCCCATGAGACGCATGATTCTTCTTTCACATAAACGGGGACGAGAAATACATCTACTACTACGGCAACAAACAAGAAGAGTTCTTCGACCTCTCCAAAGATCCCGGGAGAAAGAGAACATCGCCGACCAGCAGCCCCGGAAAAAGCTCCTGGACCTCCGCTACGACCTACTCGCCTGGCAGACCAAAGTAGAGGCGACCTACGAACAACGACTCTACGGCAGGAACGCAGGAAACGATTAGCCGCCCCGGCAGGTCCCGGTTACATCCCCTAGACTACTATCGGTCAAAAGAGAAACTTTTCGAGGAGGACGAATGGCCGGTCTCATGGAGGGCAAGAAAATACTGGTAACCGGGGTTCTGGACCGCCGCTCCATAGCCTACTCGGTGGCCCGCCTCGCCCAGGAACAGGGCGCCGAGGTAGCCCTCTCCGGTTTCGGGCGCGCCGCCTCCCTCACCCGCCGCACGGCCAAGAAGCTCGACCCAGAACCACCCGTCCTCGAACTCGACGCGAACAAGCCCGAGGATATAGAGGCGGTCGCCAAGGACCTCGGCGACCGCTGGGGCACGCTGGACGGCATAGTTCACGCCATAGCCTTCGCCCCCGAAGACGCCCTGGGCGGCAACTTCCTGACCGCCGAGTGGCCCTCCGTGGCGACCGCCGTGCAAACCTCCGCCTACTCTCTAAAGGCCCTTTCCGTCGGCCTCGTAGACCTCATGAAGCCCGGCTCCTCGGTCGTCGGCCTGGACTTCGACGCCCGCGTCGCCTGGCCCGCCTACGATTGGATGGGCGTGGCGAAGGCCGCCCTGGAGTCCACCTCCCGCTACCTGGCCCGCGACCTCGGGGAGCGCGGCATCCGGGTGAACCTCGTCTCCGCCGGCCCGGTAAAGACCCTGGCCGCCAAAGGCATCAGCGGCTTCGAGGGCATAGAAGGCGAGTGGGAACGCCAGGCGCCGCTGGGCTGGGTCGCCACAGACCCCGAACCCGTGGGACGGGCGGTGGTCAGCCTGCTATCTGACTGGTGGCCCGCGACGACGGGAGAGTTGATCCACGTGGACGGCGGCTATCACGCGATGGGCGCCCCGATCAAATAGCGTCGGGGGCCTTCTCTGGCGAGGCCGACGCTCACCGCGCGCCGGCCTCGCGCAGGATGCCGGCTATCTCTTCGTAGCCGCCCTGACGGGCGTGCTCCAGCGGCGTCACGCCTTCGCTGTCCGCGATGTTGACGTCGGCGCCCGCCTCCACGAGAAGCCGCACGATCTCCGTGTAACGCGGGCCGCCGTCGCCGAGGATGATGGCTTCCAACAAAGCCGTCCAACCGTAAGTGTTGACCCGGTTCACGTCCACGCCGGCATCGAGCAAAATTCGGACGATATCCACGCGGCCGGCGTCGGCCGCGTGGATCAGGCCGGTGCCGCCTTCGTTATCGGTGATACTGAGGTCCACGCCATTCTGTATCAGGAGCCGCAGGAACTCCAGGTACCCTTCGGCGGTTACGATCAGGTAAGCGTTCTGCCCCGCGTCGTCCTGCGCGTCGACGTTCGCCCCGGCCTCGATGAGCCGCCGCGCCACGTCCAACCGGTTCTCCCGGGCCGCGGCCATCAGCGGCGTCGCACCACTGCCGTCACGCGCGTTCACGTCGGCGCCCCGCTCCAGCAGCCGCTCGACGGCCCGCGCGTCTCCGCGGCCTGAAGCCGGGATCAGACCCGCGCCATCGTCGCGAGAGGCGACGGTCACCGTCGTTTTCGACTCCCTCGCTTCCACATTCTCCGCCCCATTCGAGCGCTCCCCCGTCCCGGACTCAGCGCCACAGGCTGCCGTCAGGCCAACGAGTCCGATGAGCAGCAACACACGTACTCGTTGCAGGGCTTTCACCGGAGCGACCGCTACTAGAATTCGCGTCATGCTTGCTCCTCGTTTCATCGTTCGATCTTGCGCGAGAGTGTACCAGGGGGCAAACCAGGGGCAAAAATCCGCCGCGAAACGTACAGAAGAACCACACAGCAAACAGTAGATGCTCTGGAGGCGCGCCTACCCGGCAGTCTAGCTTCGTCGGGCGAGCGAGGCGAACTTGGTGTACTGCTCCAGCCACGCGAGCTGCGTCTTGCCCGTCGGGCCGTTACGATGCTTGCCAACGATGACCTCGGCAATGCCCTTGTCGTCGGAGTCAGGGTTATAGTATTCGTCCCGGTAGAGAAACATTACCATATCGGCATCTTGTTCGATGGCGCCAGAGTTGTGCGTTATCAGTCCATCGACGTAGAAGTTGTGCAGGTCGCCTACGGTAAGGTCGTAAGTCTTTTGCTTCCCGCAGGTCTTCACCGAGGCAATTTCGTCCCAGGTCAAGTCGCTATGGGCTAGGTCCCTCAACCACCCCAGGTCCAAACGCTCCGCCACACCAGTGGCCGTCGCGCGCGACATTTTCTTCCCCTGCTCCCGCCAGCCCACGTCGGCGTGAGATAGTCCTCTTCGTTCCCTCAACTCGTTGATTTGGGCATTCACGGACAACGGCAGGCGGTCAACGCTCCCCGCGTCGTTTCGTTTCTTGCACACGAATAAAGAAACCGCTTTCTCATGTTTGGCGCCGAGAAAGCCCACACTCTCCAGGAAAGCGCCTACTTCAGCGCGTTCCCCGAGGTACACAACGTAGCCGAGACTATTTTTGGTCCTGTAGCCCGAAATAGCGTGGTTGAGAGTGTGTATAGATGAGCGGATGCCAAGTCGGATCAGCAACTCCTGCACGTCTCGGGCCAATCTTTCGCTAATAGTCGCCAGACGCACATACGACCGCGAAATCCGCTGGGAGAAGGAACCATCAGCGTGGAACAAGCCACGTAGCAAAGCTGCGATAGCTTCGTGACTCCAACCAAAGACACATTCGGGTATGTGCTTGTCGCGCCCCGTATACCCCCACGCTCCTATGTCGCGTAGCCAGGACGTCAACGGGTTTTTGCCCGCGCCACACATCCTGCCCGTCGTAAATACGACCTTCAGAGCCTTAGTATTTCCCTGATGTTCGGGTTTGATAGCAGGACTCAACCCAAAGGTGTCGCGACCCAGCGCCGCCGCAACCTCGGCTTCATCGCGGGTCGCCACGGTGAGCGAAGCACTACCACCGAGCCAACCATCGCCTAGCAACCATCCGAAGAGCAACGCCCGGGCCGGGTCTACTCCGGTGGTGCGCACCGGTTCCGGCAACCGGCGCGCGGATGCCACGTGGTCGCCGGGCTGCAACTCCTCGACTTTGGTCCATCCGGTATCGCGCATGACCCTGTGGCCTCCGCTGGCTCGTAAAACACGTCCCTGGCGGGTGCGGACTTCGTAGACAACCTTTTCGCCCGCCTCCCAAACATCTTCGACCGGTCGTTTGTGGAGCTTCAGGTCCTGCCCCACACTCCACACATTCGGCCTGAGGCCTCGATCAACGATTTCGTCTACCCGCAACCGCAAGCCGGTATCCGCGTCGGTAATGAGCGCGCTACCCGGCAAGCAATCACGCAAGTCCGAGAGTAGCGGCCTCTTATCGTGGCGTTGTTCGACGGCGCGGGAGAGCTGGGCTATCGCGAGGACCGGCACGTCGAGGTCGCGGGCGAGGACCTTTAGCCCGCGGCTGATCTCCGCTATCTCCTGCTGGCGGTTGTCGCGGGCGTTGCCGACCATGAGCTGCAAATAGTCGACCACCACGAGCGAGAGCGGCGCCCCTCCCTGGGCGCTGAGTCGGCTAGAAAGCCGCCGGACTTTCGCCCGCATCTCCATCAGACCAACCCCGGCGGTATCGTCGATCCAGATGGGGGCGCGGCTGACCTCGTTGACGCCCCGCACGAGCTTGGGCCAGTCTTCGGCCTTGACGTTGCCGCTGCGGAGGTCTTGCGTCGCTATCCGGGTAGTCTGGGATATGAGCCGCTGGACGAGCTGTTCCTTGCTCATCTCCAGGCTGAAGATCGCCACCGGCAAACCCTGCACCCCGGCGGCGTGCCAGATCGCGTTTAAGGCCATTGCCGTATTGTGAACGCAGATATCGTTGGCGACGAAGTTGTGCGTCCCGGGAACGGTTAGGTCGTAGACCTGCTCTACGCCAACCGGCTCGATGCTAACGATCTCATCCCAGTATACGTCGCCCTCCGCGAGTTCCCGCAGTTTTCGACTGTCGAGCGCCTCCGCGAAAAGGGACATCCGCGCCCGGGATATCGCGCGGGAGCCTACGTGGAAGTTATGCCCCGTACCAAACCCCATCCTCCGCGCCAGAGAGCCCCAAGACTCCCCACCACGAGCCTCGTCTACGATCTTCCACGCCTCGCGGGGTATGAGGTCCCGGTTGACGTGGGGGCCTCGGCTGGCAAGCGTCTTGGCAACGCGCCTGGTAGCGTCTTCCTTACCGAATATTCCGATCTCGGATATAAAGCTCCGTGTAGAATCCGCGTCGGTAATATTTAGCTGGTAGGCGACCCGACGAGACTCTTTGTATTTGACCGATCGCTTACAGAGCGCCGCCACGACGCCGAACCGCAGCAGCAGATGCTGTACCTGCCTCGCCAGCTTTTCGCTGACGCTACAGTACCCCAACTGCGCCTGGCCGGTGGCGAGAACGGTGGCCCAGCCGTCAGTTGCGAACAGGCGGTTCAGGAATAAGGCAACTTCTTCCCGTGGAGCCCGGAAGACGGCGTCCGGCACGAACTTATCCTTCGCCCTACAACCGCGTATTCCAAGCTCATCAAACCACCGGGAAAGACCGTTCAGATCGTTTTTGCGCGCCTGGTCGAGCCCGGATACGTCCAGTTGTATACCCTCTTCTGTTAGTACATCGTGCATCCGGAGGGACGTAGCGGCGTTCGGAACCGTCCGGCCCCGGCGCCAGTGAACCAGGGAGGCGGGGCTGGCTCCAACTTCACGGGCAATTCCGGCCGCAGTCAGCGATGAAAGCCGGATCGAGCGATCCAACATCCCCGCGAACTCCGAACGATGGCGCCGCGCCGAGCCCTTATCCGCCGTTACGCAGAGCGTAGGCGTGCGGGCACCGCCGGAGTCCTCCTCCCTGACGCGCAACCCGCCAAAAACTTTCGCGGCTTGCACGAAATCTTCCCGGAGCGTCCGGCTCGAGTTGGTGAAGCGAGGAACAGAGCCGCCAACATCGCCGTCACCGAGCATGTAGGCGAGTAACTTGACGCGATGGTCACCCAAAGACTCGTCGCCAAAGACCGGCATCCGGCGCGGAACCGCAACACGATGACCAACAGAAAGCTCACCGAGTTTACGCCACCCTCCGATCGTGAGAAAAGGGTGGGTGAGCGTGGTCTTGATCTCCCGCCCCAGCCTCGTCACGACCCGGAAAACAGGCTTGAGACCATCATCGACGTAATCGCTGGGATTTTGCCAGGAAAATTTGAAGTCTTCTTCGAGCGTCATCAGTCGTCCCCGGCGTTTCTTTACGATCTCTTCGATGGTAGAGACCGAGCCATCGGCGAGTACGATCTCGGCGTCCGCACTGAGGCATTTTCCCATCGCCGGCCTCGCGGCCAACACCACCAAATCGCTCTTGTGAAACCCGGTGGTGAGCCGGTCCAGATCCTCGAAACCGGTCTCGACGCCCGTAACCTGCCCCTCGGCCTCGTAGAGCCGTTGGATCATCTCCAACGCGCCCGGCGCGAGCTCCGAAACGGGAGAGAGCCGGTCTTGCAGCGTGCGGTTGGAGACGTTGTAGATCAGCTGCTCAGCGGAGTCGAGGGCCTCGTTGACGTCCTCCGGTTCCCGGAAGGCATCCTCGGAGATTCGGCTACCGGCGTCTATTACGGCGCGCAAAAGGGCTTTTCCCCGCACGATCTCCGCGTACCGGGCGGCGTTGGAAGCCGTCGGGACACTTTCGACGAGCTGGAAGACGTAGGGACGGCCCCCGATCCGGTCCAGCTCCCCCATGCCCCGTAACTCGTCGAGCAACGTGAGCTGGTCGATCGGGTCGCCTTTGGAGTACAACCGCATCATCGCCCGGTACAAAACCCGGTGCGTCTCGGAATAGAAGTCCTCGGCGGCCAAAGCCTCCGCCACCGCGCTAACCGCCGTCTCGGAGACCAGCATCGCCCCCACGACCGCCCGCTCCGCGTCCAGGTCGTGGGGCGGCACGCGGGCGGACTCGTAACCTCCCGCTACCTCCCGTATCCTCCCCCGGCGTTCCATACCCTTAATATGCAGCAAAAAGTGCCCCGGTACAATAGTAACGGGACACTTCTTCCTAAGCCTCTAGTTTAGATGAACTGTAAACCTACGCTTAAGCTACAGCTTGGGCACCACGATGACTTTTACGCTGGCCTGAACGTCGCCGTGGACCTGTACGGCGACCTGATGGGTACCGAGAGACTTTATTGGTTCGGTGAGCATCACGCGCCGGCGGTCGATGCGCAGGTCCCGGGCTTTTTGTATGGAATCGGCGATGTTGGCGGCCGTAACGGAACCGAAAAGACGTTCGTCTTCGCCGGTGCGGGCTTCTATGGTTATGACGGTCTTGTTGAGGGTGGCGGCTATCTCGTCGGACTGCTCGGCCAGGCGTTGTTCGCGCTCCTCGGCCTCCTCCATCCGGCGGCGGGCCTCCTCCATCTTCGCAGGGGTCGCGACCTCCGCCAGGTTGCGGGGGGTCAGGAAATTGCGGACGTAGCCCCGGCTAACGTCCACGATATCGCCCCTACGTCCGATCTTCTCGACATCTTGGGTAAGTATTACTTGCATGGCGCCTCCTACTATCCCGCCACGTAGGGCATTAGCGCCATCTCACGGGCGCGCTTTATCGCTGAAGCGGCTTCCCGCTGGTGCTTCGGGCACAGACCCGTCACCCGCCGGGCCCGAACCTTGCCCCGGTCCGAGGTAAAGCGGCGCAACATGTTGTAGTCCTTGTAATCCACGTAGGTCACGTTCTCCTGGCAGAATACGCACGGCTTATTCTTGACCGGACGCTCTCCACGGGGCGGACCCCCTCTTCTACGACCCATATTCAATAACCTCCTGATCCAAATCCAGATCGAAATCCAGATTAAAAATTAGCCGGAGACCTGTACGGTTTCGGCGTTCTCGTCCTCAGTGTTCTCCTCGTCGTCCGGGCTCTCGACGGACGTTTCCTGCGAAGTTCCGGCGTATCCCGGCGGCAGCTTGACGATCATGTGCCGCAGAACGTCGTCCGAGACCCGCAGAATGCGCTTTATCTCCGTGAGCGTGCGCTCTCCAGTGGTGAACTGCGTTATGGCGTAGTAGCCGTCCGTCCGGTGGTCTATCTCGTAGGCGAGCTTCCTGCGGCCCCACTGCCGGGACTCCACTATCTCCCCCCCCGTGCGCTCGATAACAGTCTGGAACCGCTTGACGGTACCCTCGATCTGCTCTTCATCGAGCTCGGGGATAACTATGAGCATGGCTTCGTAAGTGTCGATGTTGTGCCTCCTCCGGTCTTGTTGCGGCTTCCCCGACCATCGGACGCGTCGGGTGAAGCAGGGGCTTGTATGAAATTACCGGGATAGTTTACCAGCGAGCCGTAAGTGTTACAAACGGCGCCACGGGCCAAAGCGCCACGGGCCAGGGAACTTCCGGGCCGACGTTTGCAAAAAGTACCCGACAGCGAACACCGCAACGTTTGATGGAAACCAACGGTCGCTAGTCGGACGCCACTGTCTTCGCGTTCACCTCTACGTTCGGTTGCCCGGGTATACTTAGCGGGTGAAGAGCGGAGACAAACCGGCGGTCAAGACCGTGGACCTCGCAAAGGTCTACGGCGAGGATTCCACGTCGGTGCGGGCTTTGCAGGGTGTTTCGGTGGAGTTTCCAAACGGTGAGTTCGCGGCCATCATGGGTCCCTCCGGTTCGGGCAAGAGCACCTTGCTGCACATACTCGGGGCGCTCGACCGGCCAAGCTCGGGGCGCGTGATCGTCGGGGACACGGACCTCTCCGGGCTCGCGGACAAAAAGCTGACGATGCTCCGCCGGGAGCGGATGGGCTTCGTGTTCCAGTTCTTCAACCTGATCCCAACACTCTCCGCCGAAGAAAACGTGCTGCTGCCGGCTTTGATCTCCGGCGAGAAACCCGCGAAATACGCTGGCCGGCTGGACGAACTTCTGGACCTCGTCGGGCTCACGAAGCGGCGGCATCACCGTCCGGATGAGCTATCCGGCGGAGAGCAGCAGCGGGTGGCTATAGCCCGGGCCCTCGTCCGGAACCCGGACATCATCCTGGCCGACGAGCCCACCGGCAACCTGGACTCGAAGACCGGAACCGGCGTGCTGGACCTCATGCGAGAGTCCGCCGCCCGCTACGACCAGACCATAATCATGGTCACCCACGACCCGCGCGCCGCCTCCGCCGCCGACCGGGTGGTCTTCCTCGGAGACGGCCAGGTGGTGGACGAGCTTCGCGGGCCGGACCCCGAGGAGATCCTGGAGCGGATAAAGACCCTGGAATCGGCGGGATAACGGCGTGAAACTTCGCCGATTTTCGAGCCTGAGCTTCCGCAACCTCGGCTCCCGGCCGCAGCGGACGGTCCTCACCACCATTGGTATCGTGCTCGGGGTTGGCATCGTATTCGGCGTACTGACCCTTTCCAATACCATGTCGAACACGTTCAAGGAGCTTTTTTCCCGCGCCTACGGAACGGCGGACCTGACGATCACCGCCGCCGGCGGTAGCGGGACTTTCAGTGAAGACCGGGTTCGGGAAGTTCGCTCGACGCCGGAAGCGTCCTCGGCCGCGCCCCGGCTCTCGCTCCCGGCGTCCCTCATTCTGGGGACCCAAGAAAACGGCTTGCCGAACGTGCAAAGCATGCGGCTCTTCGGGGTAGAGCCGGAGTCGGCGTCTCTGGCTACGGGCTTCGAGCTCACGGAGGGACGCTACCCCCGGGGCGGCGCGGAGCTTACCCTGGACGGCAGTACGGCCGAAACAGCCGGCTTGAAGGTCGGGGATATGGTGCAGCTCGGCACGCCGGAGGGTCCGAAAGACGTGGAGTTGGTCGGGCTGCTCAGGATACCGGGCGGCTCGTTCGGCGGTTTCGCCTTCGGCATGACGCCGCTGCCTTACGCCCAGAAAGTCTTCGATAGCCCGGGTGAAATATCCGGGATCTCCGTGGAGGCCGCAAGCGAGGATTCGGTCGCTCCGCTCCGGGAGAGGCTGGACGGCAAGCTCGGCGGAGGTTTCCAGGTAGAGCGGTCTTCCACCCGCACGGACCAGGTCAGCAGCCAACTCCAGGGGTTCCAGATCTCACTGCTCTTCTTCGCCGGGACCGCCCTCTTCGTCGGGGCGTTTCTGGTCTTCAACGCGCTCTCGATGACCGTTTTGGAACGCACCCGGGAGCTCGGGATGCTTCGGGCGTTGGGCTCGACGCGGGCCATGATCGCCCGCTCCGTAATAATAGAAGCCATATTCTTGGGGGTCTTCGGCTCGGTCGCCGGGGTCCTTTTCGGATACGGCATTGCGCGGGGCCTCGTCTACCTTTTTGGGCAGGCTTTTACTTTCCGGATCACCCAACTCTACATCTCCCCCTTCGCCCTGGTCTCGGCGGTAGTCGTGGGTATTCTCGTGACGGTGCTCGCCGCCCTCTATCCGGCTCTGCGGGCCGGAAGGGTTAGCCCGGTCGAGGCGATGCGCGCCCGGACGGGGGCCGGCGGTCCCGGGAAGCGGTCTCGTTTGCTTTCGCGGTCCGGTCCGGTGTTGGGGGTACTGCTGGTGGCGGTCTGCGCGCCCTGGATCTACTACCTCGCCAGCAACCTCTCCACGAGCCTGGACGGCCTCGTCTACGCCTCCGGGATAGCCGGTGTTATCGGCACGTTCCTCGGGGTGTCGCTAATTATCCCCGCGCTCGTCACCCCGCTCTCGAAGCTCTTCTCGCCGGTCCTACGTCTCCTCTTCGGCGTCGAAGGCCGGATAGCGGCGGCCAACGCGACCCGCAACAAGGCCCGGACGGCGCTGACCGCCTCGGCGCTGATGGTGGGCATCTCGCTCGTAATCTCCTTCTCGGCCCTCGGGGGCAGCGTGCTCGGCACCATCCGCAGCTCCCTGGAAGACTCTCTGGGCAGCGATTACGTCGTGCAGCCCGCCAACACCCAATCCGACATCACCTTCTCGCCAAACCTCCCGGACCGGATAACCGGGGTCCAGGGCGTCGAGAAGACGACCGCCATAGCCTCGACCTTCCTGCACGAGGGCGAAGAGGTAAACATCGTCTTCGGGGTGGACGGGAATTACCCGGACATTTTCCGCCTCAACTACGCGGCCGGCGGGCCGGATGCGTTCTCCAGGCTGCAGGATAATAGTTCCGCCCTGGTCGGCAAACAGCTCGCCGAGTCCCGCAACCTGGAAGTCGGCTCCGACGTCGAGCTGCCAACCCCGTCCGGGCCGGAGAAGTACCCGGTCGCCGGGATTCTGGAAAACGACGTGCTGGGAGGAGGAACCGGCATCTACCTATCCGAAGACACCCTCGCGAAAGACTTCAGCGTCTCCGGCGGCGAGTTCCTCGCCATAAAAGCCGCTCCCGGCTCCGACCGGGAAGCGTTGTCGAAGGAGATCGGGGGTGTTCTAAAAGACTACCCGCAGTTCACGGTCTACTCCAATGCCGACTGGAAGGCCCAGATAGAGGAGGACTTCAACCGCCAGTACGTCTTTTTCTACGCCATCATGGGCGTCTCGGTCGCCGTCTCGGCCTTCGGGGTGGTCAACACCCTGTCCATGAGCGTCTTCGAGCGGACCCGGGAGATCGGGATTTTGAGGGCCATCGGGAGCACGCGGCTCCAGGTCGGTCGGCTCATCATAGACGAGGGGGTTGTTATCAGCCTGATCGGGGCTCTCGTCGGCGTGGCCGTCGGCTCTTTGCTCGGCTACCTCTTTGTCCGGGGCTCGGGAGCCGGAGGGTTCGAGGTCTCGTTCTTCTACCCGACCGCCTCGGCCATCTACGCCCTCGTCGCGGGACTGCTGATCGGTATATTCGCCGGCCTGCTGCCCGCCCGCTCCGCCGCCCGCACGAATATCGTGGAGGCTGTACAGTACGAGTAAGCTTTTGACCGATGGTAGGCTGTTGTTGGGTGGTGGACCTGGCCCAGAGCCCGCAAAGGAGTGGGAGAAAGTGAAACAAAGGTTTTCGGCGAGTGTGTGGCCTGAGAATGATTGGTACGTTGCGCAATGCCTGGAATTGGACGTGGCTAGTCAGGGTGAAAGCGAGCAGGAGGCTTTAGAAAACCTGCGTGAGGCAATAGAGTTACACTTCGAGCCACCCGGCCCGACCACAGCGCCGCAAGTGCGGACTATCGAGGTGGAGGTTAGTGCCGCCTAGACCGCTACCGCACCGAGAGGCAAAACGTGAATTAGAGGCAGTGGGCTTCGAAGCGATCAGCCAGAAGGGGAGTCACGTAAAGTTCGTCGCACGAACCGATGAGGGTATACGAACGACGATAGTCCCACGCCACCGCGAAGTGGCGGCAGGCACACTCAGGAGCATTATAAGGCAAGCCGGTCTAACTCCCGCGGACTTCGAACGTCTATAAGATCTTCGGTTTTTCGGAATGTTTGCCGTCAAGGCACCGCAGCACGGAAATCGCCAGCTATGCTAACGTGTCCCCGGAGGTGCAACCATGGTAAAAGTACCCGACGTCAAGGAAGGTGAGCCGCCCGGTCCGGTAGCGCCGACGGGGTGGCCGTTCATCCCCCTGCTGGCGGGCACGACCGGTATCGTGTGGGCTTATTTCGCGGTAAACAACGGTATTTGGGGGGACGTATTCGGCATCCTGCCGGCGGTGCTGTTGGTCTCGCCGAGCCTCTCCAACGTATTCTCCGGCGGCGACGCCCGCCTCTCCCAGTTCATGTGTCTCGGCGCGTTCATCGGGGTAGTCTTCTCGTTGCCGATGATGTTCGTCGTCGGAATCCCTGTAGGGGTCGTGCTGTTGGTTCTTTCGGCGGCGAGCTTCGTGGCCGCCGGGTACCTGGCCGTCGGCGAGGTGCCCGTTCCCCAAGATGTGCCGGAGCCCGAGATGGGTGTAAAGCTCTCCGCCAGGGCGGCGGGCGATGAGATCAAGATGACCGCCATTATCCTGACCACCTGGCCGCACGCGGTCGGCTCCGTCGCGAAACGCGTCGCGCGCGAGGTGGACGAAGCCGTGGAGTTGTTCGAGTCAAACGGCTGGCTCGAAGAACCGGGAGGTTTCCACCGGGAGCCACCGCCCGCCGAAAATATTAGCTGGGCGGCGTTCAAGCACAAGGGCTGGAACATGGAACACCTTGGCTTCGAGAGCGGCTACGAGCCGTGGCCCGAGCAGCCCGGCCGCGACCGCTGGCTTTCCCACGAACCGAACAAGACGGCCCACGCCCTGACCCTCCGGCACCGGGAAGAAGGCCGTCCCTGGCTCGTGTGCATCCACGGCCTCCGCAACGGCTCTCCCCAAAGCAGCGGCGACCTTTTCCAACCGGAGTTCCTGCACGAGGAACTAGGCTTGAACCTGCTCTTCCCCTACCTACCGCGCCACGGCCCCCGGCGCAAGGGCCTGGTCAGCGGCTCGCCCCTGCTCTCGGGAGACATGATGGAGCTTCTCCACGCCGGCGCCCAGGGTTCTTGGGACATCCGGCGTCTCCTCTCCTGGCTCCGGCTGCCGGAGCAAGACGCCCCGGCCGTAGGCGTTCTGGGTCATTCTCTCGGCGGCTACACGGCGGCCCTGCTCGCCGGGCTCGACGACAACATCGACGCCGTGATCTCCGCGAACCCGTCCGTTGACCCGTCCCACATGTTTTGGCGGGACGGCCTCTCCGCCGCGACGCGCTACCTCAAGACCAACGGCACGACCCAGAAAAAATCCGACCAGCTACTCAGCGTCGTCTCGCCGCTCGTCTTCGAGCCCCGCGTACCGAAAGAGGGCCGGACCGTCATAGCCAGCGTGGCCGACCGTATAATCCCGGCCAGCGAGCCGCACAGCCTCTGGCAACACTGGGATGAACCTCGCATCGTGTGGCGCCAGGGCACCCACTTCGGCCTCCTCCAAACCTCTGAAGGCCATGAAGCCGTCAGGAAGACGCTGCGCGACAGTGGTGTCTTGTGGTAAGAGTAAGCTATTCGTATTCTTTAGAATTGCAGATGGGAAGATCAGCCCCGGCGCTTGAGGATTGGGGCCGTTAACTCCGATAATCGTTTTTCTTGTCTGCCTTCTCCGTCGAAATTTGCCGGGTCTAGCCAACGCTGGAAAGCATCTTCGAGGGCAGGCCATTCTTGGTCTATCGCTGCGTACCAGGCAGTATCCCAATTGCGCCCCTTGTAGACCCTAGTCCAGCGAAACACCCCCTCGAATGACAACCCGAGACGTTGGGCCGCCGCACGGGACTTCGCGTTGAGGGCGTCACACTGCCATTCATACCGCCGGTAGCCGAGTTCAAACGCTCGTTTCATCATGAGGTACATAGCCTCCGTCGCCGCTGGGGTCCGTTGCAGGCGGGGCGAATAGTTGATGTGTCCGACCTCGATCGAGCCCCTCACGGGCATGATCCCTAAATAGCTCGCTACCCCGACCGCCCTGCCCGTAGCGTTGTCGACGATCGCGTAGAATAGCGGATCGTTACCCTGGCTAATATCTAAGAGCCACTCAAGGTAATTCTCGAAGCTCTCAAATGGACCATATGGCAAATAGGTCCAGTTTCCGCCTACCGTATCCAGTGTGTTCGCCTCGTAAAGATCAGGGGCATGCCGGTCAGGACCTAGCGGTTCCAACGCGCAGAAGCGTCCTTCTATTGAGCTGTGCGGGGGATGCTGTGGTGGTTTCCAATCTTCGAGACTGAGACCGATTGGCTGTTCCAGATCGTTGAACTCGTAAGTCACATTCGCCCCCCAACTAAGTAATTGCGCTGTCCTCGAGTGTAAAGGACTTCTACAAAGAACCTCAATGTTTCCACCTGCAAGCTTCATTCTACGCACTCCAACACCGCGCATTTTAGATAGCTTGTTTCGGGAACGGTTGGTAACTCGGGATGGTCAGCGGACTGTCCTCGCCACTCTCTGACACGCATCGTTCTTCCGACAAAGGTCCCTGCTTATCCTGCGGCCGATGTGCCGAACGGTAGACCGATGAGCTAGCCGACCATGACATCAAAGACATTGAGCTTTTAACAGGGTAATCTGTGCCGGTGGGACGGCGGCGAAAATTCTTGCAACGCATCCTCTTCGGCAGCTCGGACAGTTCGATCTCGTTCGACCAGACCCGAACCTTGCTTATCCATCTCGGTTTCGAGGAGCGAGTCCGTGGATCACACCACGTCTTCAAGCGTCCGGACATCCCGGAGAGGGTTAATATTCAGCCCACCAAAGAGGGCACGTTGAAGCCGTATCAGGTCCGCCAGCTCCGGGACCTTGTAAAACGATACAATTTAGGGAAGGAGCCATGATGGATACACCGCGCTACGAGATCGACATTTTCTACAGCGACGAGGACGAGGCTTTTATCGCCAACGTTCCTGAGCTACGCTACTGCTCGGCCTGGGGCGAGTCTTATGAGGAGGCCCTGAGAGAGGTTTTGGTCGCTGTGGACCTTTACCTCGATACGCTTCGCGAAGACGGGCGGGAAGTACCCAAGCCAAAATCTCATGCAACGGCCTCCTGAGCAAGTCGAAGTCCGTGCCGGATCACCCCACACGCTCCAGCACCGCACATTTCAGATAGCCTGTCTCGGGGACGGTCAGTAACTCGGGATGGTCGGCGGACTGTCCGCGCCATTCCCGAAGGCGCATGGTCCTTACGGCATCGGCTGCTGCCGCGCGCAAAGTTTCTTCCATGAGTTCCCGTGAGAAGTGGAACGAGCAGGAGCAGGTGACGAGGATGCCGCCGGGGCTCAGGAGCTTCATGGCGCGCAGGTTTATCTCTTTGTAGGCGCGGGCGGCCTTTTTTAGGTCTCGTTTCGACTTGGCGAAGGCCGGAGGATCCAGGATCACGGTGTCGTACCGCTCCCCGGTATCCGAACGTTCCCTCAGTAGGTCGAAGGCGCTGGCGCGGGTGAAGGTTATATTCTCCAGGCCGTTTAACCCCGCGTTGGCCCGCGCGGCGTGGAGGGCGGGGCCGCTGGCGTCGACGGCTTCGACCGTATCCGCTTTTTGGGCGGCGTGGAGGGCGAAGCCGCCGGTGTAGGAGAAGACGTCCAGGACCCGGCCGGTAGCGTAACGTCCGGCGGCCCGGTGGTTCTCGCGCTGGTCCAGGAAACCACCGGTCTTCTGTCCGCCCCACGGGTCTACCCGGTGGCGCACGGCTCCCTCCCGGACGATGATGGATTCCGGGACGTTGCCAGAGAGGACCCGGGTTTCGGTGCTCAGGCCTTCCCTTTTTCGGGCCGCGGAGTCGTTGCGGGCCAGAATGCCCGAGGGGTTTAGCTGTTCGACGAGCCGTCCCGTTACCCACTCCAGACGGCGCTCGACGGCGGCCGAACCTACTTGCAGCACCAGATAGTCACCGTAGCGGTCCACCACCAGGCCCGGAATACCGTCGGCTTCGCCGTGGATCAGGCGGTAAGCGTCGGCGTCTATCGCCAGGGTCTGACGGTAATCCAGTGCGGCCTGGACTTTCGAGGCGAACCAGGATTCGTCCACGGGCTCGTCGTCGCGGGTAACTAGGCGGAGGGAGATCTGGCTGCCGGGATTGTAGAAGGCTTTTCCGAGAAATTTGCCCCGCCGGTCGTTGACGCGCACCACGTCTCCGGCCTCTCCGGCGGCCTCCGAGATGTCCGAGCGGTAGACCCACGGGTGGCCGGAACGCACCCGGGCCGCGCCCCGGTCCGTGACGATTACACCTGTCTCGTGGCGTCCCATCCCTGTAAGCTCCTTTACCAGGCAACATCGTAAATCTTGTTAACATCCGGCGTGTACACTCACTATACCTTTATCCGACGCAAGAAAGGCGACTTTTGACGACGAAGCGCATAGCGGTTGTGGGAGCCGGCATGGGGAGCCTCGCGGCGTCCATCCGCCTGGCCGCGATGGGCTTCGAGGTCGAGGTCTTCGAGAAGAACAACCAGACCGGCGGCCGGATGGGAAAGCTCGAAGCCGAGGGCTTTACCTTCGACACCGGCCCTTCCCTACTCCTGATGACCGACACCTACCGGAACCTGTTCAAGTTCGCGGAACGAAAGCTCTCCGACTACGTGAACCTTATCCCCCTGGACTCGAACTACCGGGTCACTTTCGGGGATGGAGACACGCTGACCATCCGGCGCACGCTCCCCGAGCTGATAAACGAGCTGGAGCGCATAGAGCCCGGCGTAACGCCGAACTTCTACCGCTTTCTGGAGGACGCCTGCCACAAGTACCGCCTGGGACGGAGCGAGTTCGTCGAGCGGGATTTCGACAAAGCGGGCGACTTTTTCGGCCTCCGGAACCTGCGCCTGCTCGCCAAGACCAAGGCCGTGAACAACTACTATCGCTCGGTCTCGAAGTTCTTCAAGTCGGAGAAGTTGCGCCAGGCGTTCAGCTTGCAGACGATGTACCTGGGGCTTTCGCCGTTCCGGGCGCCGGCGGTCTACTCGCTGCTCCCCTACACCGAACTCGCCGAGGACGGCCTGTGGTTCCCGGAGGGCGGCATGTACTCGCT